>CAYOAD010000024.1:0-25763 GCA_964401845.1 uncultured Rhodospirillaceae bacterium
CACCACTTTGGCACCTAGATGCCGGCGGGTGGGAGCCGTCCACTGCATCAGAAGCAGACTTTGTACCGCCCCACCGAAAATCCGACAAATCCGCCGGGTAGCGGGTTCATCGATACCGCTTACTCCAATCGAGCACCAAAAATGCTAGTCGCCTAAGCCGTACAATCCTTTTCTGTATAGCTTGCCCGTCGGGCCGATCGGCAATTCATCATGGAAATGGATGGCTTTGGGCAGGAGCGCCGCGGGGATTAATTCAGCACGGCCCATATGCTTTAGGATATCTATTGGCGAAATGCTCTCGTCATCAACGACGACATGCGCCTGGATCCGCTCACCAAATTCTGCATCTTCGACACCAATGACCGCGGCCTGACGCACGGCCGGATGCTCCAACAATCCGCTTTCGACCTCTTCCGCGTGGATTTTGATACCGCCGGAGTTTATCCGGTTGTCTTTCCGTCCCCGGATGGTCAGTTGCCCCTGCCTGTCGATGACGCCCAGATCGCCCGTTCTCCACCAACCCTTCCGGAATGTCTCGCGGGTGAGTTTCTCATCTCCCAGATAGCCTTTTGCAAGGGAACCGCCGGCAACCGCTATTTCGCCGGTCTGCCCGGCGTCGACGATATCTTCGAAACCGCCGCCGGGTTCAATGATCTTCAAGCCGGCGCCCGGTATCGGTTGGCCAACGACCGTCGGTGCGTTCGACCCGACCAGCACGTTGTGAGAAGCGACGACGGCGGCGGCACAGCCCCCTTCCGATGTCAGGTATGCGGTGCGGACTTCAGGCGCGAGTGCGGCGAGATTCCGGATAAGTTCCTCCGATCCCTTTTCGCCCGAATAAAACGCCATGCGGAGGTTCGATAGATCGCCTGAGTACTGTTGGCCCAAAACGATATTCCAAGGCCGGCGACGGTCAGACGTTCGTCCGATAGCGCTTTCAAATAGTCCTGCGGATCAAACCTGTCCTGGAAGTAGATTTTTCCCCGTAGCGCGACGAATGGTAAAACGTTGTGAAGCCAGGCAGCGAACGACGGCGACATTGGAATGGCGACGCCGTCCGATGGATCAGTTGTGCCGTATACGAACGGTCCGGCGAAGGCGGTGGCGAGTACACTCGCTTGAGTATGGACAACACATTTGGGATCCCCGGTCGTTCCAGAAGAAAAAAGAATGACGGAAATATCTTTGGGCGTTACCGGCGCCAAATCGATTTCATGACGGGCGACCGTCGCTTGCGCCAGGTCGTCCGCCTCCGGATTAGAACGGTCCAAGCGGATCACCCGCGGACGGCCATCGGCACCCTCGGCGATTCGCAGAGCCCGATCGATCTGGTCGTGGTCGGAAATCAGACAATCTGCGCCCACGCGAGACAGCGACTTCATTAAGCGCCGATCGGTGTCCTTGGTGTGTAGCGCGCAGCACACCGCACCAAGCATTTGGCCGGCGAAGAAGACGATGGCATGACGGGCCGATGAGGCACAGAAGAAGGCGATGACACTACCCTTGCCGATACCCAGCGAACGCAACACTGCCGCCGCAGCCGTCGCCTGTTGCAGGGCATCGTTTCCTGACCAGCGTACGTAGGGATCCAGCATGAAGGGCTGTTCCCCTTTCCACTTGCAGGCGATGGCGAAAACACTGGCTATGCAGTTAAACGGAGCGGTCAATTCCTCGTTGTCCGCCGGCATGTCACGCTACCCCCGTTTCGGCCAGGCCGTCTAAAGAGCCCGCCCGATAATGTATTTCATGATCTCGTTGGTGCCGGCGTAGATTCTATGCACCCGCGCATCGGCCCACGCCCGCGCAATCGGATACTCCCACATATACCCGTTGCCGCCAAAGAGCTGGAGACAATCGTCGAGGATCTGATCCACCAACTCGGTGGTCCAGAGTTTGGCCATGGCCGCGGTTTCGGCCGACAACTCGCCCTTGTTATGAAGTTCGATGCACTTGTCGACGAACGGACGTGTTGCCTCAACAGCTGTCGCCGCCTCAGCGAGTTTGAACTGGGTATTCTGGAAATTGAAGACGGGCTGGCCGAAGGCATGCCGGTTTTTGGTATATTCGACGGTTTGTTCGACAGCCGTTTCGCAGATAACCATTGACCGGACGGCGACGACCAATCTTTCCTGGGCCAAGCCATGCATGAGAATGCGCCAGCCCGCATCCTCCGCGCCGAGCATGCAATCGGTCGGAACGCGCATATCATCGAAATAGATTTCGGCGGTATCCTGGGCCTTGTTGCCGATCTTCTTGAGGTTGCGTCCCTTTTTGTAACCCGGCGTGTTGGTGTCGACCAGAAAGAGAGAAACGCCCCTTGAGCCTTCGCCGGGGCTGGTCTGCGCGCCGAGCAGGATCAGATCGCCGATGATGCCGTTGGTGATAAAGATCTTCGAACCGTTGATCACATAATGATTGCCGTCGAGCCGCGCCGTCGTGCGGATGTTCTGCAGGTCGCTGCCGCCGTTTGGTTCGGTTAGGCCGATGCTGGCGATGGCTTCACCCGCCGCCATTTTGGGCAGCCAATGCTGTTTCTGCTCATCGCTGCCGAAGTTGACGACAAACGGGGCGACGATGTGGGCGTGCATGTCCCAGGCCGGCGCCGCCAGGCCCGCCCGGCCCAGTTCCTCGATCACGATGGCGTCGTATAGAAAACCGGCTTCCGAACCGCCATAGGCCTCCGGGATGCTGGTCCCGAGGAGGCCGACCTCGCCCGCCCGGCGCCAAATCTCTGGCGGCGTCCGGCCTTCGTCTTCCCACTTCGAATAATGCGGCACGACCTCCGAATCGAGGAACTGCCTGACGGTATCGCGAAAAATCTCGTGCTCGGCCGAATAGACCGTGCGTGGAATGCGGAGTGTCATAGCGGTGGCCCTGTACTTCCGATCGCCTGCGCCGTCAGATTGACTTGGGCCATACATGCTGTCAATACTATTTGGTATGGTTGAGGATTTCAGATGACGTCCGTATCGCCAGCGGCGAAACAGGTTCAACCGCCAATTCGGCGAACCGGACGCCTGTTGAAGACGAATTGGCTTGCGGCCGGCATGGAAATGTTAGGCGCGCGCGGCCCGGGCGCAATTCGCATCGACGCCATGTGCGAACAGCTAGGCGTCACGAAGGGCAGTTTCTACTGGCACTTCGCGGATCGAGAGGAATTCCTGGGCGGTCTGCTGGAATATTGGGAGTACAACGCGACGCAGGCGATTATCGAACGGGTCGAGGCGCGCGGCGGAACTCCCCGTGAGCGGATCTTGTCGCTACTGCAGGAAGGTATGTCTGAGGAGATCAATTTCTCCGCAGAATTGGCGATCCGCCATTGGGCACGCAACGACCGCATCGCGGCGGACGCCGTCAAGCGAGTGGATAAGCAGCGCATTTCGTATCTCGAGGGCATTCTCGCCGAAATCGGCCTTGAGGCCGAATCGGCCACGACAAAGGCGATATTTCTCTATTCGCTCAATCTTTCCCAGGGAACCATCGTGCGACGCGAATCCAAAGCGAATCGACAGGCCAGATTGCGAGAATTCGTCGACATGGTTCTCAATGTATCAGCAGATAGATCGGTATCCGGTAATCATGGTTGAGTTCGTCACTGATCGCTTGCCTACGAAACCGGCCATCGTCTTCGATCACGCCGGCAGCGGCGAGTTGCTGGTTTTCCTGCACGGCATCGGGGGCTACCGGCAGAACTGGACCGAACAGCTGGCGGCTTTCGCAGGGGATTTTCACGTCGTAGCTTGGGATGCTCGGGGTTACGGTGACAGCGAAGATTACGACGGCCCGTTGGACTTCAGCGATTTCGCGCACGACCTCAACCGGCTGCTCGATCATTTCGAAACGACTAAGGTCCATCTGGCGGGACTGTCGATGGGTGGGAGGATCGCCCAGGATTTCTATGCATTGTATCCCGAGCGCGTAAAGACCCTGATCCTCATCGCCACGCATTCCGGTTTCAGCGATTTTTCGGCCGAGGAACGGCAGCGATTTGTCGAGCTGCGCCGCAAGCCCCTGGTGGAGGAAGGGAAGGAGCCGAGCGATATTGCGCCCACCGTCGCCAAGTCGCTCATTGGCCCACATGCGACGCAAGCGCAATACGAGAGATTGGTCGCGAGCATCGCCGCCCTGCATAAAGAGAGCTACATAAAAACGATCGAGGCGACGACGTCGTTCGACCGCTCGCGGGAGCTGGATAAGATAACGGTGCCTACACTTCTGATTTTCGGCGAACACGATCCCTTGACGCCACCAACACTGGGTCGGCAATTCGCCGACCGCATCAAAGGTTCGGAATTCGTCGTCATTCCAAAGGCCGGTCACCTGATAAATATTGAACAACCGGAAGCATTCAATAAGGCGCTTCGCGCCTTTCTTGTGAAGCACAAGGAATAAACCGGGAGCCGTGAAGGAGTTCGGCAATGGAATGGAACACCCTGGAATGGATTGATCTTCTGCTCCGTTGGTTTCACGTCATGGCGGCGATTTCCTGGACCGGGGGGTCGCTCTACCTTTTGTGGCTCGATCGCATATTTGCAGATCCCGAGCGTGCGGCGAAAGGTGAGCACGGCGAACCGTGGCTCATCGATCTCGCTGGTTCGTTGCTGGTCGAAAAGCTTGGGCTGGGCGCAGGCAGCTTGGTGAAAACCCACATCTGGTTCAAGCGCGAAACTACCCTGACCTGGGTCAGCGGCGTGCTACTGCTCGTCATGGTCGCCAACCTGCCAGGCGGTCATCTCCTCGCTGATGCCGACGGTCAACCGATGAACACGCTGCTCGGTTCTGTTCTCATCACGGGCGTACTTGCTTTGGTTTGGGGCGTCTACGATTTGCTGTGGCGCCGGTCGCGGACCCTCAACACCATTGCATTGGGGGTTGTTTCGTACGCCCTGTTTGTTGCCGCCGCGTGGGCTTTGAGCGAAACCTTTTCAGGGTGGGCCGCCTTCATCATTCTCGGTGCGGCGCTGGGTACGGTGCTGTTGGCCAACGTCTGGCTGAGGGTTTTGCCGGCCCTGAGGGAAATGAGCAGCGCGCGGGATGAAGGACGGTCCCCCGACGCCGCGCTATGCGAACTTGGCCGGCAACGTACGGTACACAATAGCTATCTGATCTTTCCGACAGTTATCCTAATGATCAGCAACCACTATCCGGTGCTCTATGGACATCACTTCAACTGGATCATTGCGGCTCTCCTTATGGCAGCGTTTATCGCATTGAGACACGTGGTCGTCAGCGGTAAACCGGGTAAGTGGGCGCTCGCGTCCGTTGCGGTTTTCGCGGCCGCGGCTGTTCTGGTCACCGCGGTAGCGCCGACTCGCGAAAGTGCCGCCGAAGCCGTCTCGTTCACCTCAGCACGCAGCGTCATCATCGAGCGTTGCCTAAGCTGCCATTCGGCGGTCCCTGCAGATCGTGCCTTTGGTCCGGCGCCTGGAGGCGTTGCATTCGACCTGCCGGCGGATATCAAACGCCACGCCGAACGCATCAAGGTCCGCGCCGTTGACGCCCGCACCATGCCTAATCGCCACGAAAGCGGCATGACCCGGGCGGAACGTGAGTTACTCGGCCGTTGGGTAGACGAAGGCGCGAGATTGGAGTGAAGTAGCCTCATGGCAAACAAAACGATCAAAGTTGGAACGGTCGGTCAGGCGCTGCTCGAAATCCTAAGGGATCGAGGCGTGGACTATGTCATCGGCAATGCCTTCACCTCGATCATCGACGGGTTCGCCAGGTTCGAGGCCGAGAGCAAGAAGTCGCCCCGACCTTTGATGGTTCCGCACGAACAAGTCGCCATCGCGATGGCGCATGGCTATTACGAGGTCACCGGCCGGCCGCAGGTTGCCATCGTCTACTCAACACCGGGCACGGCGAATGCGGCTGGCGCCATCATCAACGCGGCGCGCGCGCGCGTGCCTATGGTTATCCTCGCGGCCCGTTCCGCGGCAACGGAGGAAAGCGGTATTCCGGGCGCGCGCGACATTCATGTACAGTGGGCGCAAGAGAGTTTCGACCAAGCAGGCATGGTGCGCGAGTACCTCAAATGGGATTACGAACTCCGCCATCCGGCACAATTGGAATCGGTCGTCGACCGTGCGTTCGAGTTGGCCATGGACGAGCCCCGCGGACCGGTCTACCTCTCCCTGCCGCGTGACTTAATCGCCCAGCCGCTGGATGAGATCACGATCAGATCACCGTCGAAACGCAGCGCCGATGTGTTGCGCTATCCGGATCCCGCCAAAATCGACGCAGCAGCCGAGATACTGGCGGAGGCGAAACGGCCTCTCGTCATTACTTCCGAACTAGGCCGGAACAGCCAAGCAGTGGCGGCGCTTGTCGATCTGGCGGAAGCTTGTGCGGCGGAGGTACTTGAAGCAAGTCCGACCCACGCCAATTTTCCCGCCGACCACCCCAGTCACATCGGCTACGTGTTCGGTTCGCAAATCCACACCAGCGTCGCCAAGGCCGATGCCATACTGGTCATCGACTGCGACGTGCCTTGGTTTAATTCGCGCGTCAAGATACGTGACCGCACACGGGTCATCCAGCTGGGTACCGATCCCTTCTTCGGCCGGTATCCGATGAGAAACTTCCGCTGTGACGTCCCGATCGCCGCCGATCCCGTCGCGGCCCTTCCCTTGCTGATCAAGGCTACGAAGCAGCGGGTTGGAAAGGATTTGATCAGGGAGAGACGGCGGACGCTGGCAAAACGACACCAAGCGGCCGACGCCAAACTGGAGAAATCGCTCCAGCGGGAAGCGGCACGGGTCCCGATTGGATTTCAATGGGCCTCCAAATGCATTGGTGACCTACAGGGACCGAACACACTCATTGTGAACGAATATCCGCTGGATCTTCGCCACGCCACGCCCCTATCCAGTGGCAGCTATCTTGGCGCGTCCCATGCGGGGGGCTTGGGCTGGGGATTCGGTGCAGCGCTCGGTGCCCAATTGGGGTCACCGGAACGAACGGTCATCGCCACTCTCGGTGACGGTTCGTACATTTTCAGCGTGCCCACAGCCTGTCATCAGGCAGCGCGGCTCCATGAACTGCCGGTTCTCACGGTCATATTCAACAATGGCGGCTGGGATGAGGTGTCGAACAGTACGCGCAACGTCCACCCAGATGGATGGGCCGTATCGACCGGTAATTTTCCCATGGTGAGCATGGGGCCGTCCCCGCGTTTCGAGGAGATCGTGAGCGCCTTCGATGGACACGGTGAGCGCGTGGAAGAACCTTCCGAATTGCCGGGTGCCCTTAAACGCGGGCTCGAAATCGTGCAAAAGGAACGGCGTCAAGTCCTCGTAAACGTCATCTGCCGCCGCTAAAAGCAAATTTTCCAGATGAATTAACGCCTAACGTACCCCTACGTTCTGCCGCATCCGCAAATTGTTTGTCGCTGTCCGCCTTGGCTCATAAAGGGAAGATTTCAGCCGCTCGAAAGCACGTCCGGTATTCCCAGCAAAGCAGGCCCATTCACTCGTCACATCGGATTAGGGGTGTGGCGAAAGGTAAGTGACCATCGCCCCACCGTGCCGCCTGACCCACCGGTCGGGGCTCCAACCTCAGGGCGCATTTCCTACCACCGGCAGGCCAGCGGTGCGCCATTCGGGCAGGCCGCCCTCGAGGCGGCGGGCGGCGATGCCTTTGTCCCGCAGCAGGGCCACGGCATCGTAGGCCAAAACGCAATAGGGTCCACGGCAGTAGGCGATGACCTCCTGGTCGGCCGGCAGGTCGCCGAGGCGGCGTTTGAGATCGGCCAGAGGAATGTTGACCGCTCCGGCAACGTGGCCGGCCTCGAATTCCTCCACCGGCCGAACATCGAGCACGGTCACCAGACCGTCACGGCTGCGGCTCAACAATTCGTCGGAGGAGACGGCTTCGAGGCCATCCTTGGACTTGAGGAAGGTGTCGACCAGGCGGTCGACCTCGGCCAGGGACGTTTCCGCCACGGCACGCAAACTGCCGAACAGGTCAATGACGGACTCGTCCGCCAGGGAATAGTGCACGTACTGGCCGTCCTTGCGGGAGCGCACCAGTCCGGCGCGCAGGAGATGGCGCAGATGCTGAGAGGTATTGGCCACCGAAAGCCCGGCAAGATCGGCCAGCACCTCGACACTGCGCTCGCCCTGGGCAAGGAATTCCAGCAACTCGAGCCGGTTGGCGTTGCCCAGAGCCTTGGCCACCTGAGCGAACTGTTCGAACAGCGCTTTCTTGACGTTGCCGGAAGCCATCACACGCTCCATCGCGCTTGACACCTTAGGTTCGAAACACTTATATTCAAGCAATCAATTGAATATTATATTAATAAATCGATTCGGTCAATTGGCATTCACGCCGCCACATAAAGCGGCCGGGCTGAGGACACGGGGCGGGAACCAGGACTTTGAGCGACTTCTTGATGGAAAACGAGCCCGCCTTACGGCTGATCGCCTTTTTCGGCGTTCTCCTCGGCATGGCCGTTTGGGAGGCGGTGGCGCCCCGCCGCCCGCGGAATTTTCAGCGTCGAACGCGGTGGCCGTCAAACCTCGGCATCGTCGCCCTCAATACCATCGTCGTCCGGCTGATCTTTCCCGTCGCCGCGGTCGGCATGGCGATAATAGCCGAGGCCAGGGACTGGGGGCTGTTCAACGCCCTTCCCTTACCCGATGCACTGGTCGTGATCGCATCCGTCGTCTTGCTCGATCTCGTCATCTATCTCCAGCACGTCTTGTTTCACGCCGTGCCCGTTTTCTGGCGGCTGCACCGCATGCACCACGCCGATCTCGATTTCGACGTCACCACCGGCGCCCGCTTTCATCCCGTCGAAATCGCGCTGTCGATGGCCATCAAGATGGGCGCCGTGGCGGCGCTCGGGGCACCCGCCCTGGCGGTCGTAATTTTCGAGGTTGTGCTGAACGCCACGGCCATGTTCAATCACGGCAACGTGGCGCTGCCTGTCGGGCTCGACCGGGTGCTGAGGCTGCTGGTCGTGACGCCCGACATGCACCGCGTGCATCATTCCGTGGTGCACCGGGAGACCCATTCGAATTTCGGTTTCAATCTACCCTGGTGGGATCGCCTGTTCGGCACCTACCGTGCTCAGCCCGAGGCCGGCCACGAGGGCATGACCATCGGCCTCAACCGCTTCCGCGAAGAGCGCGAGTTGAGGCTCGACCGTATGCTGATCCAGCCCTTCCGTGGCGACGCGGCGGGTTCGGCGTTGAAGCGCGGCGGCGACGCGCCATGAGCGATCAAACCACCAACGGGCCGACCGCAATCTTCAAGCCGAAGTTCCTGCCGGCCTCGAAACAGCGCTCCCTCGCGGGACACTATGCCCTGCCCATCCAGCTGCTGGCGCTCACGATGTTCACCTGGGCCTTTCTCGGCTGGCTCAACGAAGCCTACCTGTTCTGGTGGGAGAACCCGATCTGGCTCAACCGCTATACCGAATACGCCATCATCCTGGCCTTCGGCGTCTGGCGCATCGCCGCCGAACAGAACCCCTACACCCGGCGCCGCCTGGCCGTGCTGGTATCCGTCGTCACCGTATTGTGGTGGCTGATCCCATGGGCCTTCCCTTTCTTCGAACCCTACGTGGGATTCTTGGGCACGCAGCCGGTGTTTCCCGCCCTCCACACGCCGGGCACCGTGACGTTTTTCGCGGTGCTCGCCGCTGTTTTTTTGTTCGGCCGGCGGGTGATCTGCGGCTGGGGCTGTCCCTGCGTCGGCATCCGCGAGACCGTGGGCTTTCCCTTCCGCCACGTCACGCCCAGGGGCAAGTGGGCCTGGCGGCTGCGTCATAGCAAATGGATTTTCTTCGTCCTCTACGTCGGTGCCGGGTCCGCCGTGGTGTTGCCGCTCAATTCCTGGTCGGTGACTTTCCTCGGCGTCTTCGGCCTGTTGGTGGTCCTGCCCTATTTCGCCTCCATGCTGCTCTCGCCGCTGATCGGCAACCGGGGTTACTGCCGTTACATGTGCCCCTACGGCGCGACCTTCGGCCTGCTCAACAAAGCCGGTTTCTACCGCATCGACTTCGACCAGAAGACCTGCAACGACTGCGGCATTTGCACCCAGGTCTGCGACATGGGTATCCCGGTGCTCGAACTGGGCCGTGAAAAGAGCAGGATTGACGTTGCCGACTGCATGGGCTGCGGGCGCTGCGTTACCGAGTGCGCCAGGAACAGCCTGGCTTTCGTCGATGTCCGTACCGCCCTCAACCCGGCCGTAACGCGCAGCCGGGACCGGCTGAGAACCTGGGCCGTGGAAAAGGCGGGGCCGAACGGCTGGCGGGCCCGGTCGCTCGCCGCCCTCATGGCGTTGCTGCTGGTGGGCGCATGGCGCCTGTCCGAGGCCGTCGGCGGACCCGCCGAGCTGCCGACCAACATCTGGGCGGCGGCGCTGTGCCTCATCCACTGAATTTCGGCGCCGCGCTGGCGGCGGCGATGTTGGCGGCCTGGGCGGCGCTCGCCGGCATGAAAGAGGACGCCGGGAGCCGCGGCCTTTACGGCTGCGACTGGCAGCCGGACCCTGTGCACGAATACTGGGACCCTGGCGCCTACCACCAACCCGAAGCCGAAGGTGTCGAAGGACGGTTTTCCGGGGCGGAATGCGTCGCCTGCCATGCCGACGTGACGCCAGGCATCGTCAAGGACTGGCGGACCAGCCGCCACGCCCGGCCCGGTTCCGGGCGAGCGGTGGTGGCCTGCGACGGCTGCCACGGGGCCGATCATCAAAACTTGCGCTTGCCTACGCCGGCCGACTGCGGCGCCTGCCACGAGACCCAGCACGGCCAGGTCCAGGACGAACGGCGCTACGGCTTTCCCAGCCACGCCCTGGCCATGGAACGCGCGGTCGACGCCAAGCACTTTGTCGACAAACCCAAAGCGGAGGTCGCGGCCTGCCTGCAATGTCATTCCGTCGCCACCAAATGCGACAGCTGCCACACCCGCCACCGCTTCGCCGCCGCCGAAGCACGCCGCCCCGAGGCCTGCATCACCTGTCACTCGGGACCGCCGCACCCGGACGACGAGGCCTATTTCGCCTCCGCCCACGGTCAACGCTACTTGGCGGAAGGCGCGGACTGGGACTGGTCCAAACCGCTGGTCAAAGGCAACTACCCGGCGCCGACCTGCGCTTACTGCCACATGCAGGACGGCAAACACCAGGTGGCCGACAAGGCGATCCGGAAATTCGGTATCCGCGAGGTCAATCCGCATACCGCCGAAAACCTGGTCAAGCGGCAACGCTGGATCGCCCTGTGCATGGACTGCCACGACAGCGCCCTGGCCGAGGCCGCGCTGGACGAACTCGACGCCGAACGTGCGCGCGCCTGGGAGGAACTCTATGCCGCAGAGGATGTGTTGAAAGACCTGCGCGGCGACGACCTGCTAATGCCTCCTCCGGGCCGCCGCCCGCTCTATCCGGTTGACCTTTGGGAGCATGTCCTGCCGACCGCCCGCATCGGATTCTACGAAGGCCAGGCCTCGGCTTTCTACAATGTCTCCCGCATCGAGCGCGACTATTTCGAGATGTGGTACTTCGACAATCTAGCGGCTTACAAGGCCACAGCCCACGGCGCGCGCGCCTTGGCCGATGAAGCCCACCGCCGGCTCAAATTCGATCTCGAGGCCATCCGCCGCGAGGCCCGCGAGTTGCGAAAGCTCAGTGAAGCCGAAGCCGCCCGAGGCCAGCCACACAAACCCGGCGCACTTTGGCTGCACGGGCGTTACACCGACCACAACCGGGAACACAACTGATGGGCAAGGCGTTGCTTATCGTGATGCTGGTCTGGGCGCTGCCATCCGTCGCCGCCGAACTGCCGGGCGATGGTCCGCTGGCCGACGCCGCCTGTATCGATTGCCACACTGACGCTGCGCGCTCCTGGAAGACGGGAGTACACGGCATTGCCAACGGGGCGAGCTGTGTTGCCTGCCACGGCGAGCGCCACGCCGACGCCGGTCCTTACTCCCGACGCGGCGAGGTCTGCATTGCCTGCCACGGCGGCGCGTCGGGTGCAGCGGCGCGCAGTTACGCCACCTCGAAACACGGCGTCATCACCACCCTGGAGGGCTCCCGTTGGGATTGGTCCAAAAGGCTCGCCGAGGCCAATTACCGCGCGCCCACCTGCGCCTATTGCCACATGCACGACGGCGCCCATGGCCAAGTTCTCTCCCCCGAGCTGCTTGAGACGGCCTGCGCCGATTGTCATTCAACGCGCTATGTCGACACGCTCAACGCCGCCGGACGGCGCATGCTTGGCATTGCCGATCTGAAGGTTTTGGAAGCGGAGGATGCCGCCGGCGCGGACCCGGATGCGGACATCGGGGAACTGCTGGCGGCCATGCGAAATCGAAGCCTTAGGAACCTGCGCCTCGGCGTCGCGCACCAGTCGCCCGATTATCAGTGGTGGTTCGGCCACGCCGCGCTCGACGGCGACCTCCTGCGCATTAAATCGGCGCTGACCCGCAAGGCCCGGCGGCGGGCGGCGAAAGCCGGCAAGGATTGAGGCGGCAGCGGTAGGCATTTGAACGCAGGCGGCGCGCGTTGTAAGTGATAGGGGCAGTCTGGTTGTGGGAATTTAGCATTGGGAAAATCGAACGCCGCCGAATCGGATCTGTACGCACCGGTAAAATCGCTGCTGGAGGCTCGGGGCTATGAGGTCAAGGCCGAGGTCAACGGCTGCGACGTGGTCGCCCTGAAGGACGGCGCGCCGACGATCATCGTCGAACTGAAACTGGCGTTCTCACTCGACCTGATCCTGCAGGGCGTCGACCGACTCAATCTTTCGAACGACGTCTATCTGGCCGTATCCGCGCCCGACACGACACTCAAGCGCCGCAACTGGCGCTCGCGCCAGCGCGGCTACGTCAAACTCTGCCGCATGCTCGGCCTCGGTTTGATGCTGATCGATCCAAGCCGCCGCGAGGGTCAACAGGTCAAAATCCTGCTCGATCCCAAGCCTTATGCGCCACGCAAGAACAAGCGCAAGCAGACCCGCCTGATGACCGAGTTCGCCATGCGCAGCGGCGATCCCAACACGGGCGGCGTGACGCGAACCAAGATCGTCACGGCCTACCGCCAGGACGCCTTGCGCTGCGCCGCCGCGCTGAACGGCGCCGATGACATGAAGGTTGCCGAGATCCGCACGATCAGCGGCGTTTCCCGCGCCGCAGGCATCCTGCAGAAGAACCACTATGGCTGGTTCGAACGCACCGGGCGCGGGGTCTACCGGCTTACGCCGCTGGGGAACGAAAGCCTGAAGCTCTACGCCGACGTGCTATCAGGCCTGGACGCCAACTAGTTGATCTTGTCGCTTTTTCGCCGTCCCTCGTAGAGATCGGCGTCGCCGCGCACCGCGTCGGTGAACCAAGTGAGGATCGACTGCACCTTGGATGATCCCATCATATCCTTGTGGGTAGCCACCCAGAGGGACGTCGTCAATGTGTCGGGGAAGAGGTCGGCGCGGGCGAGATGGGGTGACGGATCGCCAACGCAGCAGGGCGGCAGCGCGATACCCAATCCCGTCTCGGCGAGATCGCGCAGGCCGACGAAGGAACTCGAGCGCACGATGATGGCGCTTTCGGGCAAGGTCTGCCGCTGCCATTCACCCACCGCAGAAGCCGAGATGGGGGAGGCGACGCCCAGCCACTTGTGCCCGCCGTAGCTGGTGGCTCGGTGCCGCTCAAGATAGGCCGGCGTGGCGTAGACGTGCATCAATACGTCGCACACTTTTTCTCCGGCCAGATCGGGAGGCAGCGCCAGGGCCGGCCGGACGGTGATGTCGGCTTCCATCTTCGTGAAATTGACGTAGGCGTTGGTCAGGTTGAGTTCCGCCACAACTCCCGGATGCTGGGCCTGAAAGGCCGCGACGTGGTTGGTCACGCCGGCTGCCGCGATGGCGTCGGTTGTCGTGACCCGGACCGGACCGTCAAGTTCCAGCCCCTGTTTGGCGATCGCCCGGTCGATGCCGTTCACTTGATCCTCGATTGTCCGCAGGGTCGTCAAGAGGTGACGGCTTTCCGGCGTCAGCACATAACCCGACCCCGTGCGCTCGAAGACACGCACGCCCTTGGCTTCCTCGAACGCCGACACCCGGCGCAACACGGTGGAATGGTTGACCCCCAGCACGCGCGCCGCGCCGCTCAACGTGCCCTGCTCCGCCACCGTCAACACGTAACGCAGATCATCCCAGGCCATTGTCCTCTCCCGCAAATTCCACCTGTGCATTATTGCACAGATTGAAGCGCAAATATTCCTAATAGTCAGCCATTTGCGCACACACTAATCTAGGCATTCAGTGGCCGTATTAGAATCGGTCGAATTCCAGGGTAGGGAACTAAGATGCTGAAAACATTAAAAATAGTAGGGTTATCGTTCATCGTGGCGGGCGTTCTATCCGTGGGCGCCCAGGCAGCGGATATGGACAAGCCCGTGGCGGCCAGACAGGCCGTGATGAAGCTCCGCGGATTTTATCTGGGCACGCTTGGCGGCATGGCCAAAGGCAAGATCCCGTACGATGCCAAAAAGGCCCAGGCCGCAGCCGACAGCCTTCTGGGTTTGACCAATCTTGACGGCAGCGCCATGTGGCCCCCGGGTTCGGGCAACGACAAGCTCGGCACCAAGACCCGCGCCCTGCCGGCGATCTGGAGCACCTATCCGGCCGTCGCCGAAAAAGGCAAGGCACAAAAGATGGCCGATGAAGCCATGGCAAAAGTTGCGGGCAACGGTCTGGCCGCCCTGCAGGGCGCCATCGGCGATGTCGGCAAGGCTTGCGGCGGCTGCCACAAACAGTTCCGCGAAAAGAAGAAGTAGCGCCCTCTCAGACCGGTCCCCGCGACTGGGGCGCTCAACGCTCCCGCCCGCTACCCCGGTGGGCGGGGGTGTTTTTCTTGTTCAGGTCAGGCGGCGAACTCCGAGCGGAAGGTCGAGGGTGTGGCGCCCGTATGTTTCTTGAATTCGCGGGTGAAGTGGGATTGGTCGGAAAACCCGCAGGCATAGCCTATTTCAGCCAGCGTGGCATCCGTCGTGCCCAGCATGGCCGAGGCGGCGTTCAATCGAGTTACGACCAACAGTTTTGCGACCGAATTCCTCTCCGCCTTCAACCGGCGCTGCAGCGTTCGCGCGGAGGTCCGGAGTTCCTCCGCCAGATTTCCCACGGTCCACATACGGCCGGGATCGGCGGCGATTGCGCGGCGGACGATGTCGGCCCAACCCGCAGCGTCGTCGCCGGTCCGCAGATCAAACTTCGCCTGGCGCAACGTCGACCAGACGACCTCCCAGGTGGAGAAATCCGAGGGCCGGCGGCCCGGCGACCAATCCCCCTTTGACAGCCACCACTTTCGTGTACCTTCGGGCCGGGCCTTCAGCCCGCCGGCGCCGCAGTGCCGAAATAGTGCAAACAGCAAGCCGAAGACCAACAGGTCTTCGGCCCGATTTGGCGGCGCTTGGGATTGCAAGGATTTGTGCCGCAACACGAAACCGATTTCGCTTTGCGCGACGATTTCCGTGCGGTGCCGCGAATGAACGAAGCGCTCCAGCCGTTGCCAGCGAAGCATCAAATCGCGGGGATCGCGAGCCAGTGAAAGTGCCGTCATCAAAGGCTCTTCCGGCGCCCCTTCGACCGCCTCGCCAATGCGAAGCAGGGCGACGGCGCCGTACTTCCGCAAGAGAGTCCCGGCCAACTCGCGTTTCTCCGCAAGCGGCACGTGCGCCTGGGCCGGCGTCTCAGGTGTTTTTTCCACCAGTCCCTGCCGCGCGAGACCCAAGCCGATCAGACGCATCATGGCGGCGGAGGCGAAGTCGTTCATGGCGTTCAGCCCGTCAACTCGCTCGGTGCAACAGGCAACCGCGCTACCCGGACGCCGATGGCTTCCCGGATGGCGTTCAGGATGGCGCCCGAGGCCGCAACAATGGCGGTTTCACCGGCGCCCGTGGGCTTTTCGCTGCCCTCCACCAATTCGATCTTCATTGGCGGTATCTGTTCGAAACGCGCCATCGCGGCGGCGCCGAAATTCTCCGCGTCGATACCTCCGTTCGCCACGGACAATTCATCGCTCAAGGCCATGGCCAGCCCCCAAATCAGATTGCCCTCGCACTGAGCGCGAACCTGATCCGGGTTGATAACGCGGCCGCAATCGTGAACGCAGCAAAGCCGTTCGACACGGACGTTGCCGTCCGCGTCTACGGTTACGTCCGCCGCCACGGCGGCGTAACTCATGTCCTTGTAGATGCCGCAAGCAAAACCTCTTCCCCTGCCCCCACTGCCTGGCGCTGGCCTTGGACCCGCAGCAGCTTCCACAGCCTTCAGCACATCGGCGAGACGAGAGTCCTCGATGTGCTGCAAACGGAAGGCGACAGGATCACCGCCCGCTTTGCGGGCCGCCTCGTCGATGGCGCATTCGACCGCCAGGGCATTCGGCCCGGCGCCGAGACCCCGCCACGGCCCGGTTAGTACGGGAAGCCGGATCAGGTCGTGTTCGATGCGGCGTCTCGGAATGCGGTAGGGCGGAATGGCGCCACGAGCGACGCCCTTGTCGCCGATGAAATCCGTAACGCGCTGCATCCAGGGCGGCAGGGCGGCATTGGTGAACAATATGTGACCGCTGGAAAAGCCATGCCACCAGTCGCTCAATTTGCCGTCCTTCAACCGGACCCGCAGGCGATGGCTGGACGGCGAACGATGAAAGCCCTGGCGGTACTCCTGCGCCCGCGTCCACTGAACCTTGACGGGCCGGCCCGCCTGACGCGCCAAAACCGCCGCTTCGAGTTCGACCGTGCATATCGTCTTGCCGCCGAAGGCGCCGCCCACCCGCATGCTGTGCACCGCGACGCTTTCCTCATCCAGATCGAAGTGGCGGACCATCACGTCCCTCACATAGAAGGCGTCCTGGGTGCCCGCCCATAGCTCGAGTCCATTGGCTTTGAACTCCGCCACGGCGGCGCGCGGTTCCATGGGCGCGTGGGCGCCGAGCGGAATGTCCAGGCGCAAGTCGACATCCCAGGCCGCCTCCTGGTCAATCGAATCGTCTACGAGCTGGTAGGATAGGCTGCCGTCGGCAAGACGCGGATCGATGTCGATCATCCGGTCGATATCCTGTTGCTCGAAGCCGCCTTCGATTTCCCACTTTATCGCCAGCGCGTCGGCAATATGGTCGAGCGCACCGGGTGTTTCAGCGACAATCCCCAACCCCCGGCTTTCCCCCTGCCGGAAAAGATCGTCTTCAACGATGGCAACGAAGCCGCTGACGCGAGCCGCCGCTTCGGCATTCCAACGGGCTGGGCGGGAGGGCAACTCGGGCGATGACGCCGCGCGCAAGACACGGCCGAACGCCATGCCGGGCCGGCGAACGTCCGAGGCGTAAAGCGGCTTGCCGGCGACGATATCATCCGCGTGAACCAGAGGCATCCGCCTGCCGACAAACCGGCTGCCGCCTGAAAAGGCGCGGAGCTCCGCCATCGGTCTGGCTTCCGCCGCCAATTCACCGACCGTCCGTCCTTGCGCCAGCGCCTCGCGCAAGGTGGCGCAGGCCTGGGCCAGCGGCAGCATGTAGTCCTTGACGGAATCGCTGCCGACCGTCGCCCTGACGTGACCGATGCGATCCGTTACGTGCAATTCGACATCGACATTGTCCCATTCGACGCCCAGTTCGTCGCACGCCACCTGTTTCATGGCGGTCGCGATATTCTGACCAAGTTCCGCGCGTGGCAGCGACAGGGTATAGCGGCCATCCAGGTGGCTTATCCAGCCGACGGCGGCATCGGGCGTCGGATCTGGCCGCTTGGGAATTACCGGCAGGCAGCCCGCGACAAGAAAGCTCACGCTCAGGCCGGCGCCCGCCTTAAGAAAGTTTCTGCGTTTCATCATGACAGGATCTCCGCCGCCCGGTGCACCGCCCGGCGAATGCGCTGCTGCGTCCCGCAACGGCAAAGGTTCCCGGCCATGGCGTTGTCTATGTCTTCTTCGGTCGGCAGCGGGTTCTGCCGCAGCAAAGCCGTGGCCGACATGATCTGGCCGGCCTGGCAGTAACCGCACTGCGGCACGTTTTCCTCCAGCCAGGCCCTCTGAACTGGATGCGGGCCGCCTTTATCATCAGCCAACCCTTCGATGGTCACGATCTCTGCGTCCGCGACTTCCTCGAGGCCGATGAGGCAGCTCTGTCGGGCTTCACCGTTGACCAGAACCGTGCACGCCCCGCACAGACCCGCGCCGCAGCCGAACTTGGCGCCGACCAACCCCAAGTGTTCCCTCAAGGCAAACAGGAGCGTTTCTTCCTGCCACGCGGGTGAGATGGTGTGGACTTGTCCGTTGACCGTCAGTTTCATTGGTCGCCTCCGGGAATTGATGTTGCTTACATATAGTGACGACGGGGAGACGGTTCTTGAATATTTGCGCCAAAACGGCGGGGCGGCCGAGGCGTCGAATTCTCATGCCATTGAACACCCTTCCCGCCCGTAGTATGGGTATGAACCTGACAGCTTGGGAGGAGTACCCGTGAGACGACACCGCGCCAGCGCCGGATTTCCCCGCACCCGCATGCGCCGCAACCGGCGGCACGACTGGTCGCGGCGGCTGGTCTCGGAAAATGCGCTTTCCGTCGATGACCTGATCTGGCCGGTGTTCGTGATCGACGGCGACAACGAAGCTCAGGATGTCGACAGTATGCCGGACGTACAACGCCTGACGGTCGACCTGCTGGTCGATGCCGTGGGCGGGGCCAAGGAGCTGGGCGTACCGGCGGTGGCGCTGTTCCCTTTCACCGATCCGGCGCTGAAGAATTCCGAAGGCACTGAGGCGGTCAATCCGGAGAACTTGGTCTGCCGGGCCGTGCGCGCCATAAAGCAGGCGCATGGGGACGCCATCGGCGTGATGTGCGACGTGGCGCTCGACCCTTACACGGATCACGGCCACGACGGACTGCTGCGCGACGGCTACGTGGTCAACGACGAAACGCTGGACGTGCTGGCGCAACAAGCCCGGGTCCAGGCCGAAGCCGGCTGCGACGTCATCGCGCCCAGTGACATGATGGACGGCCGGGTGAGGGAGATCCGCAACGTGCTGGACAAGGCCGGGCTCGATGCGGTGCAGATCATGGCCTATTCGGCCAAGTACGCTTCCGCTTTTTACGGCCCCTTCCGGGACGCCGTGGGCTCGGCGCCCAACCTGGCGGGCGGCGACAAGAAAACCTACCAGATGGACCCGGCGAACTCCGACGAGGCCCTGCGCGAGGTCGCCCTCGATATCGCCGAAGGCGCCGACATGGTGATGGTGAAGCCGGGCATGCCCTACCTCGACATCGTACGCCGCGTGAAGGACGAGTTCGGCATGCCGACCTACGCCTACCAGGTGAGCGGCGAGTACGCCATGCTGGCGGGGGCGGCGGAGCGCGGCTGGATGGACGGCGAGCGGGTCATGATGGAAAGCCTCAACGGCTTCAAACGCGCCGGCTGCGACGGCATCCTCACCTACTACGCCGTAGCTGCCGCCAAACGCCTCAAAGAAGGTTGATGATCTCGGACGCAGATGCCGCGCGCTACCACGAACAGGGTTTCCTGGTCGTGCCCGACATATTCTCCGCCGCCGACATCGCCGAACTCCGCGCCGTCACCGACGACATGGTGGCGCAATCCTCCGCCGTCGCCGAACACACCGAACTTTATGATCTCGAAGACAGCCACACGCCCGCCGCGCCGCGCGTCAGGCGGTTGAAGGCGCCGCACCTGCACCACGACGCTTAAGCCCACGCCGTCCGGCACACGACCGTAATCGGAATATTGGAGCAGCTCTGGGGCACCGGCGTGCGGTTCGATACCTCCAAGCTCAACCTCAAGGACGCCGGCTTCGGCGCCGCCGTGGAATGGCACCAGGACTGGGCCTTCTATCCTCACACCAACGACGACCTCGCCGCCGTCGGCATCATGCTCGACGACATGACGCTGGAGAACGGCCCCCTCATGGTCGTACCGGGCAGTCACACAGGGCCGGTGTTCGACCACCACGCCGGGGGCTATTTCTGCGGCGCCATGGACCCGGCGAGGCGGGATGTCGATTACGACCGCGCGGCACCCGTCACCGGCCGGGCCGGATCGATTTCCATCCACCACGTGCGCGCCGTGCACGGCTCCAGTCTCAACCGTTCGGGTGATGCGCGCCGGTTGCTGCTGCACCAGTACCGGGCGGCCGACGCCTGGCCAGTCCTGGGCGTCCGATCCTACGACGATTTCAAAGCCAAGCTGTTGTCCGGCGAAGAAAGCCCCGTCCCCCGCCTCACGGATGTCCCCGTGCGGTTGCCCCTGCCTCCGGCACCCCATCAGGGTTCGATCTACGAAAACCAAAAAGGCATGAAGGGCCGGTATTTCGATCAGTTCCACGAGACCGCCGAACGCGCCGCCAGCTGAGGGAAACGCCATGGCATGGGGACAGCATTTCATTCTGGATATGGCGGCATGCGACAAGGCGGCAATTACAAATGCCGACGCGATCCGTGACTTCAGCCACGATCTTGTCGCCGCGATCGGCATGAAGGCACATGGCGAACCCTTGGTCGAGCATTTCGCCACGCATACGCCGGAAGCGGCGGGCTTCACCCTGGTTCAGTTGATCGAAACATCCAACATCTGTGCCCATTTCGCCGATTTGACGGGAGATGTTTATCTCGACGTTTTTTCCTGTAAGGCCTTCGACGAGGAGGCCGTTGTCGAAGTTTGCCAACGGCACCTGAAACCCCGGTCCCTGCAGCGGCATACCATCGCCCGCGACGCGCGGGAAACGGGTGAAGCACAATCCGATGCCGCCGAGTGACTATCGGAGACGGCATGTTGCCGAAGATGTGAACGTTCCGGCGGACTGAAATGTTGACAGCCGAAGGCGGGTAACCAACCATTCCAACAGCTTCACCCGTCCGCGTCGTCTCGGGGGACGTACCGGTGTGACCGAGGTGAGAGCCGAAGGGAAGGTGTGACATGTTGCGTTACGTATGCGGCGTCACGGCCGCTTTGTTTGCCCTCGCGTTCCAATCCTTTACCGCCGCCGCGGCGCCGCAGATCCTGGGCCTGATGGCGACCAATATACCTCAGCCGCTCTATTGCGAAGGCGGCACCTGCCAGGCCATTCTGACAAGCTATTGCCTGCAGCCGGACCGCCTCAATCCGCATGCCGGTCATCCCTATCAGCCGGCCGGACACCGGGGCCTGGAGATCGTCGCGACAAGCGCCGACGGCAGCGTGATGCGCCTGCCGGTGGGCCAGGATTTCGTGTTCGAAGCCAACGAGCCGGTCGCTTCCGTCGCGGTGATGGTAGATCGATCTTTCCTCGACGAACGCGGCATCCGGGCCTTGGCCATCGAGATCACCGAAGGGGCGACGCTTTTGCCCGTCGCCAAGCAGGGCGATCCCAATCCCCTGAAGCCCGAGGAAATCGCCAAAGTCGTCGGACCGGACCGCAAACTGGCCATGTCGTTTTTCGAGGACGGCCCTATCTGGAGCCAAGCGCGCCTGCTGTCGGCGTTGATGAGTCCCCTGCCCGACCAACGCATTGCTTCGGCGAATTTCCGACAGGGCCTATGGCGCAGCGCCATTTCGCCGGCGCTCGAACACTCGGTCAGTCCCCAAGAGGTCAAACGGGCCCGCGAGGTGCTTGGCATCTGCAATCAATCGGTCGAGCGTGGCGTTACGTTCAACCTGCGCACCTGCCTGGGCGACAGTCACCGTTCCCTGATCTGGAAACGCAACGAGAAGCTCTGGAAGGCGCTCAAACCGATGTTCTAAACTCATGTTTGACGCTTTTTGGTGAAAATTAAGGTGTACACCCGAGTTTGGTGGAATTTGCCGGTTTCAAGCGGCTGTCATATCTGATTTTATGGCGCGCGAAGGCACCGTTGCCCGCGGTGTGGAACCTGGGATTTTCACTTCATGCGTTGGATTGTTCGTATCGTTGTCGGTTTGATCGTCATTGTCGCCGTCGCGCTGGCTGGCGGCTACGTTTGGCTACGCGGCTCCCTACCTCAAATGGACGGCTCGGCATCCGTCAAAGGGCTGGGAAATTCGCTGGAAATTACCCGCGACCGGCACGGCATTCCGCACATCTACGCCAAATCCGAAAGCGATGCCTGGTTCGGCTTAGGTTACGCCCACGCCCAGGACCGGATGTGGCAGATGGAAATGAACCGGCGCATCGGCGCCGGCAGGCTGTCCGAAATTTTGGGTGCCCAGACAGTCAACGCCGACAAGTTCCTGCGCACCCTGTCGGTCTATCATCATGCCGAAAACACCGTCGCCAATCTCTCCGACGAAGCCCGGGGTGCGATGGAGTCCTATGCTGCCGGCGTAAACCAATATATTGCCGGGCGTGGCGGCCTCACAAAGCCACTGCCGCCTGAATTTCTCATACTCGGTGTCAAGCCGGAGCCCTGGAAGCCGGCTGATTCCCTGGTATGGGCCAAAATGATGGCCTGGGACCTCGGCGCCAACTGGCGTAAGGAAATCCTGCGCTTCCGTCTGGTCCAGGCCGGACTGAGTCAGCAACAGGTGGCGGAGATGTTCCCGCCCTATCCCGGCGACGCCCCGATCGCCCTGCCCGATATCGCCGGCCTGTACGAGGGCGTCGATCTGAAAGGTACGGATTTCGCCGGCCTTCCAGCGAACATACTGCCCGATGCGGCCAACGGTTCCAACAACTGGGTCATTTCCGGCGCCCGCACGGCCAGCGGCAAACCGCTGCTTGCCAACGATCCGCACCTGGGCCTGGCGGCGCCACCTGTGTGGTATTTCGCCCACGTCAAGGCCCCGGGGCTCAACGCCATGGGCGCCACACTACCCGGCATTCCCGGCATCGTGCTGGGGCGCAACGAACGCATCGCCTGGGGCTTCACCAATACCGGCCCCGATGTCCAGGACATGTTCATCGAGCGCCTGACCGAAGGCGATCCGAGCAGCTACGACACGCCGACGGGAACGGCGAAATTCACCGTTCGGCGGGAGGTCATTCGGGTTAAGGAGGCCGATGACATCACCATCGACGTCCGCACCAGCCGCCACGGCCCGATCATCTCCGACGCCTCCGGTTCGGCCGCCAAGGTCGCCGGCGAAGGCCACGTGATGGCTTTTGCCTGGACGGCGCTGAGGGACGACAGCGGCACGGCGGAGGCCCTGATCGGCAGTAACAAGGCGCGCAATTGGGACGAGTTCGTCGCCGCCCTGCGGCATTACGATGTGCCGCAGCAGAACATGGTTTTCGCCGACATCGACGGCAACATCGGCATGTACGCGCCGGGCCGCATCCCGGTGAGGAAACCCGAGAACAAGGTCCAGGGCTTCTTTCCGGTGCCGGGATGGGAAGCGGCTTACGACTGGGACGGCTTCATACCGTTCGCGGAACTCCCCCACAGCTACAATCCGGCGCGGGGGTACGTGGCGACGGCCAATCATAAGATCGTGCCCAACGATTATCCCCACCACATCACATTCGAGTGGGCGGCGCCTTACCGTGCCCGCCGCATCGAGGATCTGCTGACCGGCCGGAAGAAACACACCGTTGACAGTGTCCGCCTGCTGCAGGGCGACGTCACCTCGGTCATGGCCACCGATTTCCTGCCGCGGCTGTTGGAGGTGAAACCGACTGTTGCGCTTTCGGTTAAATCCTATGCCCTGCTGGCGAACTGGAAGGGCGAAATGGACCGCAACAAGCCGGAACCGCTGATCTTCAATGCCTGGATCAAGCATCTCGGCAAGACGGTTTACGCCGACGAGCTGGGCGATATGTTCAAGGACTATTGGGACGTCCGCCCGGTTTTCATGAGCAACATTCTGATGGGCGGTCAGGCGCATTGGTGCGACGACGTTAAAACGGCGCCGAAGGAAAGCTGCAACGCCGTCATCCTGAAGGCCCTCGACGCGGCCGCCGCGGAATTGGCTGCGGAGATGGACAATGACGATCCTTCGGCCTGGCGGTGGGGCGACCGGCATGTGGCGCATTCGGATCACAATCCGTTCACTCACGTCGGCCCCCTGGCCACACTCTTCGATATTTCCATTCCCTCGAGCGGCGACGGCTATACCGTTAACGTCGGCAAACACAAAATCTCTGATCCCGACCACCCCTACCGCCAATATCATGGTCCCAGCCTGCGGGCGATTTACGATTTCTCCGATCTCGACCGCTCACGCTGGATTCACACGACGGGGCAATCTGGCAACCCGCTCTCGCCGTTCCACGGCAACTTTACCCAGGCCTGGCGTGACGTCGGCGACCTGCCGATGACGATGAAGCGCGACGCCATCATGGCCGGTTCGGTCGGCACCCTCCGGTTGACGCCTGATCAATGACGATTGGCCTTTCAGATATTCAGGCCGCGGCGAAGATCGTCGCCGGCGAAACCGTGCGCACGCCGACCCTGGAATCGCGAACGCTCTCGGAAATCACCGGCGCCGACGTTGTGCTGAAATTCGAGAATTTGCAGTTCACCGGTTCCTTCAAGGACCGTGGTGCCCTGGTCAAGCTCAGCCGGTTGAAGAAGGCTGAAGCGAACGCCGGAGTCATTGCGATGTCGGCTGGAAATCATGCGCAGGGAGTCGCCTACCACGCCCAGAAACTGGGCGTTCCGGCGACCATCGTCATGCCGCGATTCACGCCTTTCACCAAAGTCCGGCATACGCGCGGCTATGGCGCGCGCGTCGTGCTGGAGGGCGATACGTTGGAAGAATCGAAGGCCAAGGCGGACGAATTAGCGGCCGAGGACGGATTGACCTTCATTCACCCCTACGACGACGATGACATTATCGCCGGTCAAGGCACCGTGGCCCTGGAAATGCTGACCGACGCCCCCGACCTCGATGTCCTGATCGTGCCGATCGGCGGCGGCGGCTTGATTTCCGGCTGCGCCATCGCCGCCAAGGCCCTCAAGCCGGACATTCAAATCATCGGCGTGGAAGCGGCGCTTTTTCCCTCCATGCGGCGCGCCCTGGACGGCGAGGCCCAGTCGCCCGGCGGGCAGACCATCGCCGATGGCATCGCCGTCAAGGCGGTCGGCGAGAAAACGCTAGCGGTCACGCGGGAACTGGTCGACGACGTCCTGTCGGTTTCCGAAGTGGAAATCGAAGAAGCGATCGTGCTCTACATGGAAGTTGAAAAGACGGTGGTCGAAGGGGCTGGCGCAGCGCCCCTGGCGGCGTTGCTGGCCCACCCCGCGCGTTTTCAGGGCAAGCGTGTCGGCCTGGTCATATCGGGCGGCAATATCGACTCGCGCCTGCTGGCCTCCGTCATCTCGCGCGGCCTGGTGCGCCAAGGCCGCATTGTCAGTCTCCGCGTGGAGATCCAGGATCAGCCCGGTATGCTGGCTGAGATCGCCCGCCTGGTCGGCGAAGCCGGCGGCAATATCATCGAGGTTCACCATCACCGTCTGTTTGCGGACGTTCCCGTCAAAGGCGCCGACCTCGACCTGATGATTGAAAGCCGCGATCCCGAGCACGCGCAGGAAATCATCGCCACCCTGAAGGGCGCGGGATTCGCCGTTCAGCATCTCAGCATTACCGCCCACGGCGGTGGCGAACAGGTCCATCACTAAGCGGAAGCACACAGGAAAGGCGTCGATTAACCCTTGAATTTGCAGGTAAAAACTTGATCTTATGACTTTAGTCACAAATCCAAGCGACATTGAACCTTTGGCGAAATGACGTTAGTTTATCTCCTTAAGGGGGCGGAAATTGTTTTACTTCAATAAGTTAGGCCGAGCTTTTAGCCCATGGGTAGTGTCCAGAATCTTTCGCACATTTTTTCAGGCGACGGCTCCACTGGTTGA
>CAYOAD010000025.1:0-25744 GCA_964401845.1 uncultured Rhodospirillaceae bacterium
TCATAAGATTTGTTCTGAAGCCCCTTGAAGCGGAGCTTGGCGCTGACGGGAACGAATTCGATCTTTTCGCGATCCCCCAGAACCGCCGCAGCCAGCGCATGACAGGTGAGGCGGTCCAGTCCAGAACGATACTGTAGCGTGATGGATTTATGCTGGGAGTGAACCGGCGATACCCCGCATTTGATCACGCCGCGCGCTTTGATGGCGTCCAGCGTCGGGCCCGCTGCCGACGGACCTGTAATTCCCGCGACGATTGACAAGGCAGTCAAGAATGGAATTAAGTATTTCGTCTTCATGTGATTACCGTATTGTTCTGAATGGACTTGATTGCAATAGTAAAAATTTGCATGGAGGGAGTGTTGAGTAAATTCTAGTCATCAATTGATGATAGAAAAAGGCAATAGTTGAATTTTTCTCGTTGACTCGGATTTATACTTATCGAACGTATAGAAAAATGAACTCAATGGTTGTTTATAAAAAATTCACTTCTCTTATTGTTAGAAAAAAGCACATGTCGGTTCTGGGATCGCAGACGGAGTAGATTAACATGAAACTCAAGCTACCTACTGTAGAGCAGGATTAGCATTGTGCTTTTCGCGCCCGGGATGAGCTAAACCGTGTTTTCGCTATCGAACTTATCCGTTCGCCGCCGGCTGGTTCTGGCCTTGTCGGTGATCGCGATGTTCACACTGTCGGCTGCGTTGGTGGCGACATACACGTTCCTGAGCCATCGCGAAAAGCTCAACCGGGTTATCGAAACCGAAATTCCCACGCTATTGATCGCATCCGAGATGTCCCGGGTGAGCGAAACCATCGCATCCAGTGCCTCCCCCGTGGTTAATGCAAACAATCTCCTGGATGTTCAGGCGGTCAGCGAACAGGTCCTTGACCGTTTCGCCTGGATGGATTCTCTGGTTGCCGATCTGAAACATCGGGGAGCCGATCCGGATCGGCTCAAACAGCTCCAGGAAGAACGGATCAAGGTTACCGAAAATTATCTCGCGCTGGAGGCGGCGGTAAAAACCCTGATCTACGTCCGGGACAAGAACAACAAGCAGCGCGCCGAGTTTTCAGGACTCATTCGACAACGGGCGGCAGCCGGCGTCATCGGCAATGGCGGTAAAACCGCAATTGCGGAACTTCAGGTTATCGACCGGGCGGCGGCGCTCCACCTCGCCGAAGCACTCGTTGCTCCAGATAATTCGGGCCTCGTCTCGGGTAAGAAATCTTTCGAGAATTTGCAAGACCGCTTATCCGCCTTGTCCTCGACATACGATGCCGCCGAACTGGTAAGCCTCAGCCGGGGGGTAAACGACTTTGCCTTACAGGCCAAACAATATCTCGAAGGCAGAGCGGAAGAAAAACGCCTGACCTTCGCCGCGAACAACTTCGTGGACGGTCACCGTTATCTCTCCGACCGTCTCAACGTCGCGGTTGCCGACCTGGTGCGGGTTCATCGCCAGCGGATAGACAAAACCGCGGCGGCGGACGACAAAACACTTGTGTACAGCGGCGCCATCCTCGCCATTCTGGCGTTGCTGAGCATTACCGCCGTCGTAACGGCGGCCTGGAATTTCGACCGGAACATAGCCGGGCGGTTACGGCGACTACAGCAGGCCATGAGGAACATTGCCGCCGGTTCCCGCTCGGCGCCTGAATCGCGCGGCGCGGGCGACGAAATCGGCGAGATGGAGCGGTCACTCTCATCTTTCGTCGATACCCTGAAGAAGCAGGAAACGGCGCTGGTTAAAGCCAGAAACGAGGCTGTTGCGGCAAACCGCGCCAAGAGCAAGTTCCTGACGAATATGAGCCACGAACTTCGCACGCCGCTGCAGGCGATTATCGGATTCTCCGAGATAATCCGAACCGGTGCGCTGGGTCCGACCTCACCGAAACGCTACGCCGACTACGCCGCAGATATTCACGACAGCGGCAAATACCTGCTCGATCTGATAAACGACATCCTCGACCTCGCCCGGATCGAATCGGGCAAAACCATCGTGCGCGACAGCGCGGTCAATGTTGCATCCGCCGTGGAAGATTCCGTCCGGCTGCTCGAGCAACAGGCCAAGGATGCCGACATCTCCCTTTCGAAGGATGTATCACAGGGTTTGCCGAGCCTGCGCGCCGATCCCCGGATGCTGGTGCAGATCTGCACCAATCTGATCACCAACGCCATCCATTTCACCCAGCCAGGCGGCGAAATCGTCGTCAACGCCTTGGTCGACGAATTGGGCCGGCTGCAATTGAAAGTCACCGACAATGGCCTCGGCATGACGCCGGGGGATATCGATAACGCTCTGGCTCCCTTCGAATATCCGGATGACGCTCGACCGGACGACCGGATGGGACCGGGCCTGGGCATGCCCTTGACCGCCGAACTCGTCCGCCTGCACGGCGCTCTCCTGGACATCGACAGCAAACCCGGAACTGGAACGACAATCCTCGTAACCTTCCCCGCCGACCGCGTCCGTCAGACTTCCCGGCCAAATCTGACGGTTGTGGATGGCAGCGCGTAAGCTTTCGCCCAACCGTTTCAGTAGAATCCGCAAATCATGAAATTTTCCGCCAATCTGTCGACGATGTTCCAGGAATACGATGTGCTCGACCGCTTTGAAGCGGCGCGGCAGGCCGGGTTCAAGGGCGTTGAAATCCAATTTCCCTATGACTTCGAACCCGGTGACATTTCCAAAGCCGCAGCCGACGCACGCGTGGACCTCGTGCTGATCAACACGCCGCCGGGTGATATGGCCGCGGGTGAGCGCGGATTTACCTCCCTGCCAGGCCGCGAGGCGGAATTCCGGGCTGACATTCAGCGAACCAGCGATTATGTCGCGGCCACCGGTGTCCCGCGCGTTCACGTAATGGGCGGTTGTCCGCCGGCCGATGACGATCCCCTCGCCTGCCGCGAAGCCGTGGAGACAAACGCGGCACATGCGGCGGCGGAACTGCAAAAGGTCGGCGCCAGGGCCTTGCTCGAACCGCTCAACAATCAGGACAATCCGAGGTTCTTCATGCCCACCAGCGAGCAGTGCGTCGACGTCATCCAAACGGTCGGCCACCCCAATCTCGGCCTGCAGTTCGACATCTACCACGCCCAGGTCATGGGCACCGACCCGGCCAGGGAAATTGCCCGCTGGTTCGATCACATCGGGCACGTCCAGTTTGCCGATGCGCCGGGACGCCACGAACCCGGCACAGGCGAAATAGATTTTGCCGCGGCGATCACCGCGCTGCGGGATCTGCAATATCAGGGTTGGGTCGGCGCCGAGTACATCCCGAGCGGCCGGACCGAGGAGAGCTTTGGCTGGAAGGCCGAATTCGAGAAACTGGGAGGCGCATCGTGACCCTGGACCAACTGCCGACGCCTTGCCTGATCCTGGATCGGACGCGGCTGGAGGAAAATACCCGGCGCATGGCCGGGCGCATGAGAGATCTTGGCGTGAACCTGCGGCCCCACATGAAAACGGCGAAATCGGCGGATGTGGGGCGTCTTGCGACCGCTGGACACTCAGGCGGCGTCACGGTGTCGACGCTTACCGAAGCCCGTTATTTTGCGGAGAACGGTTTTTCCGACATCCTCTATGCAGTAGGCCTTACCCCGGACAAAATTGACGCGCTGGCGGCAATCCAGGCGCAAACCGGCGCCCGCCTCATCACGATTACCGACGATCCCGAAGCCGCCCGCGCAATCGCTGAACGAACCGCCAGCTTGGAAGTCGTCCTCCCGGTCCGGGTCGAGGCGGATTGCGGCGGCGGCCGGGCCGGGATTTGGCCTGACGATCCGCGGCTGGTTGAAACCGCCGGTATCCTCGATGCCGCTTCCCATACCGCGCTGGACGGCATTATGACCCATGCCGGGCAGTCCTACGGTTGCCGCACGGTTGAGGACATCGAAGCGGTCGCCGAAACCGAGCGGGCCATGGCAGTGCAGGCGGCGGAGGCGCTGAAACAAGCCGGCCTCCCCTGTCCCGAGATCAGCGTCGGATCGACCCCGACCGCCGCGCACGCCGCCCACCTCGACGGCGTCACGGAAGCTCGGCCCGGGGTCTACATGTTCTCGGACCTGACCCAAACCGAACTGTTCTGGGGTGGGCACGAAAACATCGCCGTCAGCGTCCTGGCGACGGTGATCGGTCAACGCCGAGACATCGGGCAGATCCTGATCGACGCCGGCGGTCTGGCGCTCAGCAAGGACCGCAGCATGGACGCCTTCGACCCCGAGATCGGCTATGGCCTGGTCTGCGACAGGTTGGGATCTGAACTGTTCGAGGGCGTCTCGATCCCCGACGCCCACCAGGAACACGGCATCCTCAGAGCACGGACAGGCGGCACGCTGCCGTTCGACGATATGCCCATCGGCAGCCGCGTCCGTGTCCTGCCGGTCCATGCCTGCATGACTGCCGCCATGTACGCGGGCTATCACGTCGTCGAGGACGGCGGCGAAGAGGTCGTGGCCGAATGGCCCCGGGCGTCGGGCTGGTAGGTCGGTGACGGACGAAAGCCTGACCCCGCCGGCGCGCTTCAACCTGGCGCGCTACTGCCTGGAGGCCAACGCCGCCGAGCGCGGGGACAAGACGGCGATGATCCTGGCCCGGCCCGCTGGTAACGGTTTCACGCCGGAACGCTGGACCTTCGCCGAATTTGACGAGGCCGTCCGGCGCATGTCGGCGGGACTGGCTGCAACCACCAAGCTGAAACCCGGCGACCGCGTCATGTTGCGCCTGGAAAACGGCAGCGACTACGCCCTTCTGTTTTTCGCCTGTATCGCCGCCGGGTTCGTGCCCCTGCCCTCGTCGTCGCAACTCACGGCGGAAGAGGCCGGTTTCCTGCTGGCGGATTCGGGCGCTGCGGCAATCGCCATGGCGGACGGCCTGGCGTTCGACGGCGTACCGGACGAGGTCACCGTGCTAACGCCGTCGGATGTCGGTGAGTTGAAGCAGTGCAAACCGTCGCCGGGCTATGCCGATACGCAGGCCGATGACCCTGCCTTTCTCATCTATACCTCCGGCACGACGGCCCGGCCTAAAGGGGTCCTGCACGGACACCGCTCTGCCTGGGGCCGCCGGCCCATGCACGATGGCTGGCAAGGCTTACGCGAAAGTGACGTCATGCTGCATGCCGGCCGCTTCAACTGGACCTACACGATCGGCGTCGGCCTGGTCGATCCCTGGTCCCGGGGCGCCGGCGCCGTACTTTATGACGGCCCTGCCGACAAATGCGTCTGGCCACGCCTCATACAGGAATATGGAACAACGTTATTTGCAGCAGTTCCAGGCGTTTATCGCCAAATACTAAAGTATTGTGACATGTCTAATTACGACATTTCGAGCCTCCGCCATGCCCTGGTGTCCGGCGAGGCGATGCCGCCGGGTCTGCGCGATCAGTGGAGCGAAACCACTGGGCTCGAAATGTACGAAGCCCTGGGCATGAGCGAATACTCCACCTTCGTCAGTTCCGGACCCGGCGTGCCGGTTCGCGTGGGCAGTCCAGGCAAACCGCAGGCCGGCCGCAGGCTCGCCATCCTGCCGCCCGACCAGGCGGCGGGCAACGACCCCCTACCTAGCCACACCGTAGGGCTGCTTGCCGTACCTCGGACTGAACCGGGCCTCATGCTGGGCTACTGGAACCGTCCCGAGGAAGATGAAATCGTCTACCGGGGCGAATGGTTCTGCGGCGGCGACTTGGCGGCCCTAGACGAAGACGGCTATCTCTGGTTCCACGGACGCAATGACGACATGATGAACGCCATGGGCTACCGGGTTTCGCCCTTGGAGGTCGAAGCGGCGCTCTCTAAGCACGACAACGTGGCCGATCTCGCCGTGGCGGAGGTGCCGGTATCCGACCAGGTCTCCGTCATTTGCGCCTTTGACGTCAGTCGCGACCCCGACCTGACCGATGCCGCCTCCCTCCTCGCCTTCGCCGCCGAACATCTGGCCCGCTACAAGTGCCCGCGCGAGATCGTCTTTATCGACGCCCTGCCCCGTACGCCCAACGGCAAGGTCCGCCGCCGCGACCTGCCGAACCTTCATCCCGGATCAAACAAATGCTGAACCGGAACGGTTAATGTTCTAGGGTGTCACTGGATTTGCGCCGCTCGCGCCCTAGGTAGGACGGGAGCGGTTGTTAACTGGCAAACTCAATGTTAAGGGGGGAGTAATGTCGGACGATTTCCAACACAGGCACGTGGCCCAGGTGGCCGGAATTATTGTCTTGGCGGTCCTCGTGGTCGGCTTGGTCGGTATCTACGTCAATATGGGCTAAATCTCGGACACGTCCGTGATGATATAGCCGCGCGCCGGCGGATACCGCGATTCCGCCTTACGCCGGGCGCCGGCTTCGTCCCTGGCGTTGAATTCGATGACGTGGGTTTCCGCCCAGCGGTCGTCTAGGTCCTTGTGGCGCTTGCCGCTTTCCAAGGCCTCCACGACTTCCATGTTGTAAATCGAAATTTCGAATTCTGGCATGAGCCGTCTCCCCAAAGTTCGGCACACTACGCTTCCATAAATTATATATTTATCCCCTCATTCCGACATTCAAGAGTACACCCAATTGAGGCCGGATTGGTTTTTTTTGGCGGCGGAATTAGGCCCGTGGACGGCGGGACTATGGCGCCGAAGCTCGCTCCTACCGGTCACATGGCGAGGTTGAGGCCGTCGTCGACGACGATCATTTCGCCGGTCATGAAATCGCCGGCCTTAGAGGCCAGCATCATGAGGGCACCGTCGAGGTTTTCCGGCACACCGACGCGGCGGCGCAGGAAGCGTTTGACGAAAGCCTGGCCTCCGTCACTGGCGAAGTAATCGCGGTTCATTTCAGTTTCGATGTAGCCCGGCGCGATGGCGTTGACCCGGATGTCGTAGCGTGCCCATTCCAGCGCCAGCGCCTTGGTCAGTTGGGCAACAGCAGCCTTCGACATGCAATAGACCGAAAGCTGGCTCATGGCGCGGATGGCCGCCAGAGATGCGATGTTGACGATGGAGCCGCCGTGGCCGTGAGAAATCATGCGCTTGCCCACCTGCTGGGCCACCATGAAAACGCCCTTGGCGTTGGTATCCATGACGTTGTCGTAGTCTTCCTCAGTCATGTCGACGGCATGTTTTTGCACGGCAATCCCGGCGTTGTTGATCAGCACGGAAAGCGCGCCCAGTTCGGTTTCGGCGGCGTCGACCGCTTCGGAGATGCTGGCGCTGTCGGTAACGTCCATGGAAAAGGCCATGGCGCGGCCGTCGAAGGCAGTTATTTCGTCGACCAAGTCGGCCAGCCGGTCGGCCCGGCGGGCACAGACGGCGACACGGGCGCCGGCACGGGCCAGTGTCAGCGCGAAATGATGTCCAAGTCCGCTTGATGCGCCTGTCACCAGCACGGTCTGTCCGGTCATAGAAAAAGGATTTGTCACCTGATTACTCCGATATATTTGGGCGATGTCACGGATACGCGCCCGTCGGTTTCCGCCGTTCGATTTCGCGTTGAGGATAGGGTGAGCGCGGTCCGGCGGCAACAGCCGGGGAATTAATATTACCGCTTTGCTTGTCAGCGCGAGCCGGCCCTCATACATTATTGTTCGTGAAGGATATTATCCTTCGTTGTTGTTCGCCTGATGGATTATTTCATGGCCGCTTTTACCGCCCGCGTACTGCTCTACGATGCCAATCCCGGAAGACCGCTGGACGCCAACGTCAAGTTGCTGGCCCGCGGATATCATTGTATGACCGCGGACAATGCGGACGAATTGCTGAATTTGGCCCAATCGGAACATCCTGATGTGGTCATCATCAACACCAACCCGGGCGATGGCGAGGAAACGATAACGCTGGCCCTCAAGAACGTCTGGCGCGACCGGGCGGCGCCCGTGATCCTGATCGGCGACCACGCCGACGTCGAACGCCGGGCGCGTGCCCCCAACGAAGGCATCGCCGATTACCTGCCGCACGACTACCGTGATATGGAGTTGTTCGCCAGGCTGCGCACCCTGGTGCGGCTCAACACCATGCAGGAGGAACTCGACCGGCGCATCGTCACGGCCGAGCAGTACGGCATCAAGGATACCGTCGCCGCCTCCCCCGATGTTGAAATCGACGATGAGAAGCTTGTCGTCATCGGCGACAACGAGGCCTCGAACGCAGAACTGGCGGCGATGATAGGCGAGGACCGCGTGGCGCTAACCACCACGGTCGATCATGAAGTCATGTCGGCGCTGACGACCAGTAATCACGATGCCTTGGTCATCTCTCATGATTCAAGCGGCCGCGATTTCATGATCCTCTGCCAGGACGTGCGGAATAATTCGCGGCTGTTCAACCTGCCCATTCTGGTCGTGGCCGACGCCGATAGTTTCGAGGACCCCGATCAGCCCTACGAGGCCGGCGTGAGCGACGTCATTCATCGTCCCGTCGACGGCGAGGAACTGAGAAACCGCATTGATTCCCTGGTGACGCAGCAGCGCTACCGCTACGCTATGCGCAAGGTTTTCGCCGATACCATGCGGCCAATGACGACGGACGGATTGACCGGCCTGTTCTGCCATGGCTACTTCCACGAAAATCTCGCCCATCAGGTCGTCGATGCCTTGAAGTGGCATAAGAACCTCACCATCGCACTGTTCGACGTGAAGAACATCGCGCAGTTCAATGTGGATTACGGTTACGTCGCCGGTGATCTGCTGATCCGCCAAATCGCAACGATGATTACCGGCTTGTTGCGCGGCGAAGACCTTTCGGCCCGCTATGGCGGTGATGAGTTCATCGTAGCCTTGCCGGAAACGCCGCCCGAAGTGGCGGAGGTTGCCCTGCGCCGGATCGCTTCGGTCATTGGCGCCACCGAATTCGCCGTGGCGGACATGACCGAAGCAGTACCCGTCTACCTGCAGGTCGGCGTCGCCAGCGTTCAGGAAGGCGATACCGCGGAAGTTCTGATCGAGCGGGCCAAGGCCGACCTGAAGTAGGCTTCAAGCATGCACATCGACATTATTTCCGACACCGTCTGCCCGTGGTGCTATATCGGCAAACGGCGCTTCGAACGCGCCGCCGCCGAACGGCCCGAGATGGACGTAACGATCACCTGGCGGCCCTACCAGCTCAATCCCGACATGCCCGAGGAAGGCATGGACCGCCACGAATACGTCACGACCAAGTTCGGCGGCGAAGAGAACGCACGCGAGACCTACGAACGGGTCCGTCTGGTGGGCGAAGGCGAAGACATTCCGTTCGCCTTCGACCTGGTGCAGCGCACGCCCAATACGGTCGACAGCCACCGCCTGATCCGCTGGGCCGGCGGCGCCGGCGTTCAGGACGCGGTCGTGGAAAAGCTGTTTCAGCGCTACTTCCTCGAAGGTGCGGATATCGGCGATGCCGAAGTTCTCATGGAAATCGCCGAGGAAGTCGGCATGGATGGCGACCTGGTCGGTGATCTGCTGGAGCGCGGCGACGATCGTGAGGAAGTCCGGGCGGAAAACCAGCAGCTCCGCGAAATGGGCGTCACCGCCGTGCCCTGCTTCATCGTCGACAGCAAGTACGTGGTTATGGGGGCGCAGGAACCGGAGACCTTCCTGCAGCTTTTCGAATCCATGGAGAGCGAAGCTGCCGCGGAAGATGCTGAGGCGGACGAAAACTCGGCCGAGGCGGAATAAGCTCCGCCGGCATTCCAAAGCAAGCGTATGCCAGCAGCCGGAAGTCCCGCAGTCGTCGCGCAACTCGAAAGTGTCGCTAAATCGTTCGGATCCGTAGACGCCTTGGGCGGCATTAGTTTGGAGGTCAAAGCGGGTGAGGCTGTCGCCTTTCTTGGCCCCAACGGCGCCGGCAAGTCGACCACCGTCAGCCTGTTGCTCGGTTTGTTACGGCCAAGCACGGGGCGGGTATCGCTTTATGGCAAACCTCCCTGGTATCCCGAATCCCGCCGGACCATTGGGGCGACTCCCCAGGAGACGGATTTTCCACCGAACCTGACGGTGACCGAGCTGTTGGCTTTGGTCGCCAGCCACTTCGACCAACCTGCCGGCATCGCCGATCTTTTGAACGATTTCGGACTGACGCCTTTGTAGGACCGGGCGGCGGCTAGGTTGAGCGGCGGCGAACGCCGGCGACTGGCCCTTGCGATGGCCTTCGCCGGCAACCCCGAGGCGGTATTCCTCGATGAACCGACGTCGGGCCTCGATGTCGAAGCTCGGCAATTGTTCTGGCGGGCCGTGTCTCGCTACCACGGTGACGGCGGGACGATCTTTCTCACTACCCATTACATGGAAGAGGCCGAAGCGCTGGCCGAGCGCGTGATCCTGATCAATCAGGGCAGGATCGTCCAGCAGGGCCGCGTGGCCGATATCAAGGCGCGGGTGGATTTCAAACGCCTGCGTTTCCGTGCCGCCGAAATCCCAGACCTGCCGGCTTTTGCCGACGCCGTGATGAACGACGGCTGCGTAACGCTTTCGACCCCGGATAGCGACGAAGTGGTCCGGTCCATGATCCGGTTGGGCGTCGAATTTCGCGAACTTGAAATCGAACCCGTCAGCCTCGAGGAAGCCGTGGTCAGTGCCTTGCGCGACAATCCGCACGGAGCGGACGGCTCATGACGGCGTTCAAGCTCACCGTCGCCCACGGTAGAGCGGAGCTGCTGCAGTTGCTGCGCGCACCGGGTTACCTCGTGCCGACCGTCGTCTTCCCGGCCATGCTGTTTTCCTTTTTCGGCCTTGGCGCTGCGCGGGACAACCCGTACGCCGCCGGCGCCATCCTCGCGTCCTGGAGCGTTTACGCGGTGCTGGGCGTCGCCTTCTACCAGTTCGGCGTCGGTTTCGCCCAGGAACGCGAAATGCACTGGACGACCTATCTTCGAACGCTGCCGTCGGGAGCCGCTCCCAGGTTGTTGGCGCAATTGGTGGTCGCGGCGATCTTCGCCGTGGCGGCCGTCGGGGTCTTGTGGATGCTGGCTTTCGCGACGACACCGGTGCGTCTGACGGGCGACCAAATTATAGCTTTGCTGCCGGCCCTGGCCCTGGGCGCCCTACCCTTTGCCGCCCTCGGCATGGCGATCGGCTTCACCGTCAGCGCCAAGGCCGCCGTCCCGGTCGCAAACCTGCTCTATCTGCCGATGACTTTCGCCGGCGGTCTGTGGCTGCCGCCCCGGATGCTGCCCGACATGATCAGCGATATCTCCCCCTATATACCGACCCGGCTTTTCGGAGAAATCGTCTGGGCGATCACCGGCAATCGTCCCCTGCCCCTGACCGATATTGCAGGGTTGGCAGCCTATGGTGCAGCGTTTCTGGCGTTCGCCGTGTGGCGCTACCAGACCGAGGAAAGAAAGCGCTTCCGCTGATTGCCCACGGTCAAGCGCCCGTCGAATTGATCTCCGCCAGCCTGCCAAGCAAGTGATTGACGCCCTTGATGCGGTTGTCGCCGTCGGTCCAGTCGCGGCGGTAGACGAGTTTCTGGTCGGGCCGCAGTTTGGCCGTACCGGCCTGCTTGGAAATAAACTCCACCAGGCCCGCCGGATTGGTCACGGCGTTTTCGCGGAAGGTGACGGTGGCGCCCTTCGGCCCGGCATCGAGCTTTTCCACCCCGGCCCGGCGGCAGAGCTGCTTGACTGTGACGATGCCGAGGAGGTGTTCGACGTCGTCGGGCAGCGGCCCGAAGCGGTCGATCAGTTCGGCGGCGAAGGCGTCGATCTCGGCCCGTCCCTCGAGCTTCGAAAGCCGGCGGTAGAGTCCCAGCCGGACATCCAGATCGGTGATGTAGTTTTCCGGAATCAGCACGGAGGTACCCAAATTAAGCTGCGGCGTCCATTGCTCCGGCGCTTCCGCCTCCTCGCCGCCACTGCCGCCGCGCGCCGCGGCCACCGCTTCCTCCAGCATCTGCTGGTAAAGCTCGATGCCGACTTCGCGGATGTGACCGGACTGTTCCTCGCCCAGGAGATTGCCGGCGCCCCGGATGTCGAGGTCATGGCTGGCCAGACTGAAGCCGGCGCCCAAACCTTCCAGCGACTGCATGACCTTGAGGCGTTTTTCCGCCGCTTCAGTGGGGATGCGTCTGGGCGGCAGCGTGAAATAGGCGTATCCCCGGATCTTCGAGCGTCCGATGCGCCCGCGCAATTGATAGAGCTGCGACAGGCCGAACATGTCGGCGCGGTGGATCAGCAGGGTATTGGCCGTGGGGATATCGAGACCGGATTCGACGATGTTGGTTGAGACCAGCACGTCGATCGTGCCCTCGTAGAAAGCATTCATCACCCGGTCGAGGTCGTCGGACGCCATGCGGCCGTGGGCGATGGCGGTCTTGACCTCGGGGATTTGCTCCCGGATGAACTTCATGATCTCATCGATGTCGGAGATACGTGGGCAGACGTAGAAAGTCTGGCCGCCCCGGTAGTGCTCGCGCAGGATCGCTTCTCGGGCGACAACGGGATCGAACGGCAGGATGAAGGTGCGAATAGCCAGTCGGTCGACCGGCGGCGTGGCGATCAGGCTCAATTCCCTAACCCCCGAGAACGCCAACTGCAGTGTGCGTGGAATGGGCGTCGCCGTCAGGGTCAGGACATGAACGTCGGAGCGGAGATTTTTCAGGCGCTCCTTATGGGCCACGCCGAAGTGCTGCTCCTCGTCGACCAGGACGAGTCCCAGGTTGTCGAACTCGATGCTCTTGGCCAGCAGGGCATGGGTGCCGATCACGATGTCGACCTGCCCGGCGGCCAGCCCTTCCTTGGTTTCCGCCGCCTGCTTGGCGGTGACGAAGCGCGAGAGTTGTCCGATGCGGACGGGCCAGCCGGCGAAACGTTCGCTGAAGGTCTTGAAGTGCTGGCGCGCCAGCAACGTCGTGGGGGCGATCAGGGCAACCTGCCGGCCGGCCATGACAGCGACGAAGGCGCTGCGCAAGGCAACCTCTGTCTTGCCGAAGCCGACATCGCCGCAGACCAGCCGGTCCATCGGGCGGCCGGACGAAAGATCACCGATGACGTCGTCGATGGCGCGCTGCTGGTCCTCGGTTTCGTGGAAGGGAAAGCGGGCGCAGAATTCGTCATACATGCCGCCGGGGGGCGTCATGGTTTCGCCGGATCTCAGTTCGCGCTCGGCGGCGATCCGGATGAGCTGATCCGCCATGTCCTTGATGCGCTTCTTGGCCCTTGATTTTCGCGCCTGCCAGCCGCTGCCGCCCAGCTTGTCGAGTTGCACCTCGGCATCTTCGGAACCGTAGCGCGAGATCACCTCGATGTTCTCGACCGGGATGTAGAGTTTGTCGCCGCCGTCGTAGATCAGCAGTACGCAGTCGTGGGGGGCGCCCGTGACGTCAAGAACTTCCAGGTCCTGGAACCGACCGATGCCGTGTTCGACGTGCACGACGTAATCGCCAGGCGTTAGCGAGGATGCCTCGGCGATGAAATTTTCTGACTGGCGGTTACGCCTCGGCGGCCGGATCAGCCTGTCGCCGAGAATGTCCTGTTCGCCGATCACCGCCACCCCGGCGGCCTCAAAGCCGTGCTCCAGGCCCAGGACAGCCAACCCGATATCGCCATCGGGCAGCGACTGCGCCGAATGCCAGTTCGATATTGGCTTCAGTCCCTCGATACTGTGATCAGCCAGCACGACGCCTAAACGATCGCGCGCGCCCTCGGTATAGCCGGCGACGACGATGCGCATGCCGCGCTGGCGGAGATCGGCGATGTGGCTTGCGACGGCGTCGAAAATGTTGGTGTCGGGCTGGGCCCGTTCGGGCGCGAAATCCCGGCCGGGTTGACCGCCGGCATCGCGGATCTGTTTGCTTTCGGTGGTCAGGCTGACGGGTGCGGAAAAGGGTGAAAACGCCACGACGATCCGGTCGGCGGCAACAGCTTCCCATTCCTCCGCGGACAGATACAGTTCTTCTGGTTCCAGGGGGCGGTAGACCGCGCCGCCACCGAGCGCCTCCCCCTCTCCGGCGCGTAGTCCGGTCACCCGCGCCTGATAATAGTCGGTGACCGCCTCCAGCCTGGCGCTCCTTGCTTCGTCGTCGTGGTGATCGAGCGAAATGGCGGCGCCGGGCGTGTAATCAAACAAGGTTTCCAGGTCTTCATGAAACAGCGGCAGCCAGTGCTCCATGCCCATGTGTTTTCGGCCGGCGGAGACGGCTTCGTACAAGGGATCGCCCTCCCCCGTTGCCGCGCCGAAGCGTTGGCCGTAGCCGAGCCGGAAACGCGCAATGGAATCGGCGTCGAGGAAGATCTCACTCACCGGCTCCAGCGAAAAACCGTTCTCCCGTCCGACCGTCAGCTGCGACAAGGGATCGAAGCGGCGCACCGATTCGAGATTGTCGCCGAACAAGTCGACACGCAGCGGCATATCGTCGCCGGGCGGGTAGATGTCCACAATGCCGCCGCGCACCGCGTACTCGCCAGGCTCGCGAACCGTACCGGTGCGGGAATATCCGTCCCGCGACAAATACGCCAGCAGGGCCTCAAGGTCGACCGTGCCGCCGACCTCGCCGCGAAAGCTCGCCGAACTCACGATGGTGCGTGACGGGACGCGCTGCAGCGCGGCGTTCACCGTGGTCAGCACGATGCGGGGATGGTCCGGTTCGGGTACGGCGGCCAGACGCCAGAGCGCATCCATGCGGCGGCCGGCGATCACCGGATTGGGCGATACGCGGTCATAGGGCAGGCAATCCCAGGCCGGAAACTCGATGATCTCGGTTTCCGGACTGAAGAATTCCAGGGCGCCCGCCAATTGCGCCATGCGGGCATCGTCGCGCGTGATGTGCAGGATCCCGCCGGGCCGCGCCGCCGACTGCGCCAGGATCAGGGCGTCAAACCCCTCCGGCGCACCTCCGACCTCAATGCGCCCAACATTCGAATGAATATTATTAAATAAATTCAATCGTTTGTCTCGGCAAACTTAAAGTTTTGCAGAAGCTTCATGACCGCCGTGTCGTGCCTGCTGGGCGGAGCTTCCTTACCCGTCACCCAGGCGAAAACATCCGGGTCGTTTTCCTCCAGCAAAGCCTCGTAGGCATCCAGCTCCGCCTCATCGAACTGGGAGAGATGGCGATCCGCAAAGGTGCCGAGAAGCAAGTCGGTCTCCTTCAAACCCCGATGCCAGCTGCGGAAGCGCAGCCGCTTGCGGCGGACCTCGATATCCTCTTCAGAGGTGGCGTTCATCGTCACTTCTCCAACACAAACGGCCCGCCACGAAAATCGGGGCGGGGTGCAATGACGATATAGAGCGATCCGGCAGCCGTGTCAGCTTCTTTCCGGTACCTCAATGGCACTTTCGGGTTTGAGCGAACACGTGACCGCGATTATCGTTTTATCAGCGATGGCGGCAAAATTTGCACCAACGCCGGATTGATGCTGTCTGAAATCTGTGAGAATGAATGGAAAACGACAGGCTAAATCTCCCGCCAGGCGAAATCGCTGCCGACCCTGCTGCGATGCGGCGGCTTATCCGCGCCGGGGAATTCGCTCACCCGACGGCCGGGCTGGCGGCCGGATATGTACAATGCAACGTCGTCATTCTACCGGCCGCGGAAGCGGATTTGTTCGCCGAATATTGCAGATCCAACCCCGAAGTAAGCCCATTGTTGGCGCGTTCCAAGCCCGGAGAGTACGCCATCTCGAAACTTGGTCGAGGGCTCGATATTCGTACGGATATCGGCAAGTACAATGTATTCCGAGGGCAACAAACGGTTATCGAAGTGCCCGATATCATGGATATCTGGCGTGACGACCTAGTCACTTTCGCGATGGGCTGCTCTTTTTCGTTTGAGGATGCCCTGCGCAGCGAAGGCGTTGAGTTGCGTTACCTGTCCAGGGGCGAGCGGGAGGTTTTGTACGAAACGACCGTCGCAACCAAGGCAGCAGGTGTGCTCAAGGGACCGTTGATCGTTTCCATGCGGCCCCTGCGTCCGGCCGACGCCATTCGGGCCATTACCGTGACCTCCAAATATCCCGGCGTGCATGGTGCGCCGGTCCATATCGGCAAACCGGAGTTGATCGGAATTGATATGGACGATCCCTATCAGACCTTGTCGGACTCTACCGTCGCGGCTGACGAAATTCCGGTTTTCTGGGCTTGTGGCGTGACACCCCAACTGGCACTTGCCGAGGCCGGCTTTCCTTTGGCGATTACGCATGCATCGGCGCACATGCTGATCACCGACATTCGTTTAACCGATTTGAAAGTCGACTGAAGCTGAAAAGCTGCCGTATTTGGCTTTGAGCGAGCTACTCGCGAGGGGCCGGTCATTGCGATAGGATGGCGCCGCGCTTTCGTTCCATTGCATTGAAAAATACGATATCAAATTTTCGCCTCCATGCGTCCCGAGATCCTCTTTCCCGTGTTTGCCCCGGTCACCAAACTGGCTGGAATTGGACCGCGCATTGCCAAACTGATCGAAAAGGCAGCGGGCGAACGGATCGTCGATCTGTTCTGGCATCTGCCCTCGGGCGTTATCGATCGGCGTTTTTCACCGCGTATTGGCGAAGCCCCGGATGGCCGCATCGCCACCATGACCGTCACGGTCGACCACCACCTGCCGCCGCACAACAAACGCCAGCCCTACAAGGTGGTCTGCACCGACGACAGCGGCGAAATTACCCTGGTGTTCTTCCACGCCCACGCCGACTACCTGGAAAAAACCCTGCCGGTGGGGGAAGTCCGCGTCATCAGCGGCAAGGTGGAGCATTTCGGCCGGGACCTGCAGATGGCGCACCCCGATCATATCGTCGAGGTGAACGAAACCCAGTCGGTCAAAACCATCGAACCGGTATATCCCCTGACAGCGGGTTTGACGCTTAAAACCATCGGCAAAGCAATCCGCGGCGCCTTGGATGAAGCGCCTCAACTGCCCGAGTGGCTGGATGCCGCTTATCTTGAAAAACAAAAATGGAAATCCTGGCAGCAATCACTTTTGAGCGCACATGCGCCGCAGCAGGACTGGGAACTCGAAGCCACCGCACCGGCGCGGCAGCGGCTGGCCTACGACGAACTGCTGGCCAACCAGCTTGCCCTGGCGTTGGTGCGCGCCAGCCTGCGCCGCCGGCCGGGCCGGGAAACCAGCGGCGACGGTCGCTTGAGGGAGATGGTCAAGGCCGCCCTGCCCTACGACCTAACCGGCGCCCAGATGCGCAGCCTCGCCGAAATCGCCGACGACATGGCTGCCCCCCACCGCATGCTGCGGCTGCTGCAGGGCGACGTCGGAAGCGGCAAGACCATCGTTGCGTTGATGGCCATGCTGAACGCCGTCGAGACCGGGCGCCAGGCCGTTATGATGGCGCCGACGGAGATTTTGGCGCACCAACACTTCGCCACGATCGAACCCCTGGCCGAGGCGGCCGGTATCCGGCTGGCCCTGTTGACGGGACGTGGTAAGGGAAAAGCGCGTGAGAACTTGTTGGCAGAACTGCAATCCGGAGACATCGATATCCTGCTCGGCACCCACGCCGTCTTTCAGGAGGGTGTCGATTTCAAGGACCTGGCATTCGCGGTGATCGATGAACAGCACCGTTTCGGCGTCCACCAGCGCCTCGCCATTGCCGGCAAGGCGACGCAGGCCGCGCCCGACTTGCTGGTCATGACCGCGACGCCGATCCCGCGCACGCTGACCTTGACCGCCTATGGCGATATGGAGGTCTCGCGTCTCGACGAAAAACCGCCCGGCCGGGCGCCGGTCGACACTCGCGCCCTGCCCCTCGAACGACTGGAGGAAGTCGTGGCCGGCGTGCAGCGAGCCGTGGCGGATGGCGCACGGGTCTACTGGGTCTGTCCGCTGGTAGAGGAATCCGATGTCGTCGACTTGGCGGCGGCGGAGGACCGGTATGCCCACCTGCGCGGAGTCTTCGGCGACCGCGTCGGGCTAGTGCATGGCCGCCTGAAGGGGGCGCAGAAAGACGCCGTGATGGCGGATTTCGCTTCGGGAAATCTCGATATTCTGGTCGCTACCACGGTCATCGAGGTCGGCGTCGACGTGGCGGAGGCCACCGTCATGGTAATCGAACATGCCGAGCGCTTTGGCCTGGCCCAACTTCACCAATTGCGCGGGCGCATCGGGAGGGGCCAGCGCGCCGGCACTTGCCTGATGCTTTACCACAACCCCTTGGGCGAGGTGGCAAAGGCTCGCATCCAGATTATGCGGGAGACCGAGGACGGCTTCCGCATCGCCGAGGAAGACCTGAGACTGCGCGGCGCCGGCGAGATGCTCGGCACCCGCCAATCTGGGTTTCCCGAATTCCGCGTGGCCGATATCGCCGTCCACGCCGATCTGCTCGCCGCCGCCCGGGATGACGCCAAACTGATACTCGAAATGGAACCGGAGCTTGACGGCAAACGCGGAGAAGCCATCCGCGTGCTGCTTTACCTTTTCGAACGCGATGCCGCCGTGGCTTATCTCAGGTCGGGGTGACGGCTGAAGAAAACGATCCCGACCGTCCTAGTTTCCCGTCTTGAACGACCACTCGGTCACCGGCAACGCATTTTGGATTAAGCTGAGCAAGCGGCAACGATTTTCCAGGCCGAGCGTAATGCCGTATTTCTGGTGCGGTTTCAGCCTGCCGTCCACCTTGATGGCGAGCGTTGTCGGGCTTTTCCAGTAGGCGTTCCTGTAACAGATTTCCGGGCAGGTCGCCGTGCCGACGCAGGCATTTCGCGTGCGCATCGGCGTATTGAATTCGACCTCCAGCTCTGTCAGATCGACCGGGATATCCTGGGCGCCGTTTTCCGGCGTCATGCGGACGATCTCGACCGGCACGTCGTCCGGAATTCCCGCGCTGCCAAGGTAGGCCAGCCAAGCGGATTCAAGGTCCAGTTTCGATTTGCCGAATACCCGGCGGGCGGCGGCATCCATGTTGTCGGCGACGCCAAGTTCCTCAAAGAACTTTATCACCGGCGGCAGACCGTGCGTGTCCAGCAGGTAAAACACGAAACTGGCGCCGACCGGGTAGGCATAGCGGTTGATGCGGCCGCCGGTGTAGGCGATCTGTTCGGGAGGAATTTCCTTGTAAGCCCGCCAATCCTGAACGAGATCAAAATCAACGTTTCCCGTGCGGTGCTGATGCGCCGCGATGGTCAGAGCTTCTTTTCTGAAGTTCTTTTCGTCGCCTGCCAGGCTGCTGCCGAAAAGCGAGGCAAATCCCTCGTCTATAAAACGGTAGCGGTCCTGGCGGCTCGCGCCCCGGGTTAGCTTGGCCATGGCCAAATGGGCCGATTCGTGGGCCACCATACGGATCGGTTGGTTGTTGTAGTGTGAGGCCTTGATCAGGATGGCGTCGGCATCCGGGCTGAATCTGGAGTGCGGTCCGTCGGTAAACAAAACTCTGATGCGGACTGGGGTACGGTTGCCGAAGACCTTATTGAGCGAAGTCCAGACCGGATCCAGTTTCTCGAGTGAATTGCCGAGGGAATCAAAATAATGGTGTGTTTTCTGCTGTTCCTCGGCAGCAGCAGCGGTTGCCGCCAAGCAAAGCGTTAGTCCTGAAATCGTCGAGGCAAACTTCTTCATTTCGTAAAAAACCCATGTAGTGCTTCATAAGTTTCATCGGGCAACTCCTCCGGCAGATAGTGACCGCAGGGGAGCGCCTGCCCCGAGACGTTGACGGCCTTTTTCCGCCACTCGCCCATAACGTCGTAAAGCCGCTCCATGGCGCCGTTCAGACCCCACAGCACCAGCAATGGACAGTCGATGCGTTTGGCGCTATCCGCCTCGTCGTGTTCGAGATCGATACCGGCTGCCGCGCGGTAATCCTCGCAACTGGCATGTATGGTCGCCGGATCGGAGAAGCAACGGCGGTATTCGGCAACGGCTTCGGCTTCCATGTTCTCCGGCCCGTCGCCCCAGCGCGAGAACAGCCGGTCGAGCCAATAATCGGGATCGGCCCCGATCATGCGTTCCGGCAGATCGTAGCGCTGGATCAGGAAGAACCAGTGGAAATACGCCGTGGCCAGAGCCTGGTCGGTCGTCTTGAACACCGTGTGGGTCGGCACGATGTCAAGCACCGCAGCTCGCTCAATCCGCTCCGGATTGTCCAGGACCATACGGTGCGTCACGCGTCCGCCCCGGTCGTGGCCGACCACGCAGAAACGGCTGAAGCCGAGTTCGTCCACGACCCCGACCTGATCGCGCGCCATTTCCCGCTTGGCATAGGCGCCGTGGCCGTCTCCGCCCGGCGGCTTCGCGCTGTCGCCATATCCTCTGAGATCGGTGCAAACGACCGTGAAATCCTGCGCCAGACGAACTGCCACGCGATGCCACATGGCGTGGGTTTGGGGATAACCGTGCAGCAACAGCAATGGCGGCCCACTGCCGCCGACTGCGGTACGAATATCGATGCCGTTGACCACGATCATTCTGTTGTCGAAACCGTCAAACATGCCCATGTCCTAATTTGACTATTGCGCCGCCACCTGCCCTAGCATACCGCCGCGCCGTACGGTAGGTTCCTCCGAATGAATTGCACCCGAAATTGCCCCGGCTCTGCCCGCTCCCGTGCTTTGGGGCGCATCATCTGCGCTCTTGTTCTATTGACCGTGGCGCTTATCGGTCAAGAAGCTCGGGCGGGGTACTCGGAAGGCATGCAGGCGTATGAAGAAACTCGCTTTGAATACGCGATGCAGGAATTCCGACGCCTTGCCGCGCGTGGTCATGCCGGCGCGGAATTCATGCTGGGCGTGATGTACTTTCAGGGCCAGGGCCCCAGCCGCGATCAATCCATCGCAGCCGTCTGGTTTTACAAATCCGCGCTGAAAGGTCACGCCGGGGCGCAACTTGCGCTCGGCTCCATTCACATCAGAGGCATCGGCGTCTATCAGGATTTGTCCAAGGCCTATAAGTGGCTGACGATTGCAGCCGAAAGCGGTATCGGCGACATCTCTCAACAGGCCTCGACCCTGCGCAAAGATGCCGCCCTGCTGATGACGAAGGATGAAATCGATGAGGCGGTATCTGCCGCCAAGGATTTCAAACCCATCCAGGCGGGACTTGTGCGCGACTAGTTTGCAAATTCACGAACAGTACGTGACAACCGCCCTTTCGTTGGTGCGCTGTCGGTTCTTTTCGATGGCCGAGGGACGGCACGTGCGATTTAGGCGTTGCCCGCTACTCGATGTTTTTCCGGTTAGCGACGATACCCGGCCGATCCCAAATTTCCAAAATCCGACCTCTATAGGTTTGGCGAAACTCAGGCGTGCCGACGACCGGACGCCGTGGCTTGTACAGGGCGACAAAGCGGCCGCTCGCATGGGTCCGAGACCATTCCTGGACAGCGCCATACGGTACAACGTGCAGGGGTTGGGTCAGTCTTCCAAGGAAATGGAACTGGCCGTGGTATTTGCCGTTAACGGCAACGGGGTGGCCGGCCTGTTGGAGTCTCGCGATATATTGGGAGACGGCTGCCAGATCATAGGCGGGGGCGGCTTTGGTCATGACGAATAGATGGATCAGGATAACCGCCAGCGGTGATAGCAGACCCAGCGTTACGACCCTTTGCATTGCGGTGCGGGAACGGGTTACCGCGACAAGCGCACCCGCCACCGCCAGCACGCCGCCCATGACGGGGGATACGTCGGCAGCCCAGCTTGGCAGCCGGATGATTTCGGGTGAGTTCATTGCCACGACGGGCAATAGGCTCAGTATGCCACCGAGCAGAATCCATACCAGACCAGGAAATCGGCCGTCGCAATCACCGATCCATCGCGCACCCGCCAATCGATGGGCGGCCAACAAAGCCAGGGGCGGCAACAACGGGATCATGTAGTGGGGCTGCTTGCCGCTGATCAGACTGAACGCCACAAAGGCCGGAAGGAACCAGACGATGGCCAGACGTATCTGCCAGTCGAAACGGCCCGGCCAGGCGATACCGCCGCGCCAGAGCGGTGGCCACACCGCCCAGGGCAGCAGCATGACGGGCAACAAGGGCAGGTACCACCACCAGGGCCGGCCGTGGGCGAAGGAATCTTCGACCCGCCCCGCCGTCTGCCCCCAGAAGATGGCGTTGCCGTACGCCTCGCCACCTGCCGAGGCGGCGGGCAGCGCCCAGGCCAGTGCAATCGCCGCCCCCAGCCCGATCGCCGCCGCCAGTCCGATAAACCAGTAGCGCAAGTTCGGACGGTATGCGGTCGGCACCCACCAATGAACAGCCAGCGCCACTGGCAAGGTGTAAAGCAGGATAACCGGCCCTTTTGCGAGCACACCCAAACCAATGGCAAGTCCCAGCACGGCGAACCCGGCCAATCGGCGTCCCCGCACCGCCGTCACGATGCCGCCGACACCGGCTGCCGCCAACAAGGCGTTCCACATGTCGAACATCGTGACCGTCGTAAAGAGCGACCAGAAAAACCCGCCCAATAGCAGCCAGGGAACGATGCCCGCGATATCGGCGCGCCCAGGCCACAAAAGACGCGCCACGTAACGCGTGGCGAAGATGGCCCCCAGGCCGGCCAGCGGCGACACCAGCCGGGGCCACCATTCGTTGACGCCGAACAGACTCCATCCGGCATGGATGCTCCAAAACAGCAACGGCGGTTTGTGCGAATAAGGTGCGCCGTTGAGATGCGGCACCAGGAAATCCGAGCGCAGCCACATCTCCCAGGCGGCGGCGACGTAACGCGTTTCATCCACCGGCAGAAGCGGTCTGGTGGCCAGGGCCGTTGCGATCAACAGGCCCCATACCGGCATCCAGCCCATTTCCCGCCAACGCCGCCTGGCCATCAGGATTGGGGGCCTTCCGCTGGCGCATCGGTTTTGTCGTCGACCGTGACTTCACGTCCGTAATGTCGATAGAGGATTAGTCCGACGGCGGCGGAAACCGCGAACAGCGCGATGCTGACGCCGATCTGAGTCTCCGACGAGACGCTGGCCCCGCTGCCGATTAGCGCAAAGATAAGCGTTTGCGGAATGTAGCCCAGAGCGGACCCGCTGATGAAACCTACGGCCCCGATGCTGGAAACCCCGGCGGCGAGACAGGTCAAAAAGTTGCTGCCGACGGGCAACAGACGAATGATGAGAGCCATGACAAACGGACTGCGAGCCAGAAACGCGTCGATTTTGCGGATGCGCCTAGGTGCCCGGGCCAGTATCGCTTTCTGCCCGAGGAGGCGGGCGTAGCTGAACGCCGCAATGCAGCCGAACACGGTTGCGAGCAAGGCCAGGCCACCGCCGACGATAACACCGAAGGCATACCCCCCCATGAAGGAGACGATCTGGCGCGGCAGGCCGACGCCGGTAAAGGCCGCCCCAACGGCGACGAAGAGAATTTCCCCGATCAGCCCCCGCCCCCGAATGTTCAGATCGATCCAATCCGTGGTGAGCGCGGAAGCCAAGCCGGTTTTTTGGATGGCGTAACCGATGGCGCCGAGGGAGATAAGCAGAATGGCGCCGCGTACCAGCGCCCGGATGTCCCGCCTTTGCCTGACCCCGCCGTCCGTCAAGTTAACCCCCATTCCCTTCGGACGCGGCGACGGTTTTTGCCCGGCGTTTCAGCCACATGACGCCGATCAAATCGACGATCCCGACGCCCAAGCGGTTCCAGATGCCGTAGTGCGATGTGCCGCCGCCGCGGGGCCGGTGATTAACCGGCACCGAGGCGATTTCGCCGCCGTTCATGCGGAACAAGGCCGGCATGAAGCGGTGGAAATGGTCGAAATGGGCCATCGCCATGAATATGTCGCGGCGAAACAGCTTGAGCCCACAGCCTGTGTCGGGCGTGTCATCCCCCAGCAGACGGCTGCGGACACCGTTGGCAATGCGGGACGACAGACGGCGTATCACGGTATCCCGCCGCTTGTTTCGATGGCCGCAAATCATGTCGAGGTCCGGGCGCGATTCTCGCATTTTCAGCAACGCCGGGATGTCGGCCGGATCGTTTTGCCCGTCACCATCCAGCGTCGCGACCCAATCGGCCGAAGCGGCGCGTACACCCGTCAGTATAGCGGTGCTTTGGCCCGCGTTCGCGGCGTGCGTCAGGACGCGCAGCCAGGGACGCCCTTCCCGGGCCGACGCCAACACCTCCGCCGTGTGGTCGTCGCTGGCGTCGTCGACGACGACAAGTTCGAATTTGAGGCCACCTGTCAGGGCGTCTCCGACTTCATCTACCAGGGCGCCGATATTGGCCGCCTCATTGTGGACCGGGATAACGACGGACAGCAGCGGAGGTGATCCGCCGTCCTCGAAATCTGTATCGGTTGGTTCCATATTTTCCGTAAATCGGGTCGAGTATCGGGGCCGGCGGTTCGGCGGGTCGGGGCCACTTATACCCCTGCCCTCACCGGACAAGCAATGCCGCCAAATTCGTTTCGGAAAAGTATGGGCTAGGCTGCCACAACAGCAGCGATATGGGCGTAGGCCTGAGCGGAACGGGCAAAGTCGGCCGGGAACGGTTTTTCCTCGGCATGGCCGCCTCTTTCAACCTCTTGTTGTCTGGCTTCGGCAGCCTCCTCTCGCAGTTCGGACCTGGCGGCCTGCATCTGTGCGTCCGCCTGAGCGGCAACGGAGCGGTCCTGCGCCGAGGGCTCGGCAGGGGCAGCCGCGGCACGCTTGACGACTTCCATCTTACGGATGGTCGCCTCCGGATCGCCGGCGATGGGGGCCGTGTCTATCGCAACCTCCCCACCAATGGCATATTGCTGGCCATCCGGGCCGCGCTGAAATTCGAACGAGGGCTGTCCGGTGTATGGTGCGCCGGCGCGGGCATGAGCTTCTTCGTGCTGACGGACTTCCTTGTCGCGGGCCTTCAGCTCTTGAACCTGCTTTTCTTCCTCGGGCGTCAATTCGCCTAATTTTCCAGTTTCCCCGCCCTGGGTCAGCGAAATGGAAATGCTGTCCATCCGCAACACAGGGCCGGGCCGCGGCGTTATACCCTGAGGTCCAACAGGTTTGCCGTCGGAACCGCCATTTACCTTCGGTATCTGAATGTGATTGTCCGCCTCAGCCGCTTGAGTGCGGGCGGCCGGGTTAAGCGTGGACGGAAAATGAGCAGCGATTACAGTCATTTCGACGGATTTTCACCGCCGGAAGTAAATTCTGGGTTAACGGATTGAAGAAATCCGCTTCCGCGAGTTCCGCGAGCTGGGAGCCCGCCGTCTTAGGATGCGTTTACCAGATCCTGCAATCTTTGGCGGTCGAGTATGGTCAGCGTCCGATTCTTGCGTTTGACGACTTCCGCCTTGAGAAGCTGGCCGATGGCGCGGGCCACGGTGTCTGGAGATGTTCCCGCCCAGACGGCGATCTCCATATGTTGCGGCATTGCCGCCACAACCCATTTTCCGCCGCCTTGGGGGTCGGGTTCCGACATCTGCAGAATTTCCGCGTAAACACGCTGGATGCTCGTCATGGAACTTAAGCCCACGACCCTGGAATTGAGATCGCGGATGGTCTGGACGAAATGGCCCATCATCTGCACCGCCATTTCGGGGTAACGCAGCAGGAAATCCGTGAATTCCTTTCCCGGCGCCCGCGCCAGGAAACATTCCTCAAGGGCATAGACCGTGGCGGACCGCTCCTTGTGATCGATCGCCGACAATTCGCCAAATACTTCACCGGCATTAATATCGGAAAAGGCGACTTCCTGACCGGATTCCGCATGATCCAAAACCCGTACCGAGCCTTCGATGACAAAAAATACGTCGGTGTGGGTATCGTCCCGGTCGAAAATCTGGGTGCCTTCCGGGACGCGGGACCAGATACAGATCTCTTCCAGTCCGGCCACCACTTCGGGTGCGACGTCCTTCAGCAGGTAATTGCCGCTCAGCGTGCCGGCTTCAGCCGACTGCTGTTCTTCGGAACTTTGATCCGCCGTTTCC
>CAYOAD010000026.1:0-25214 GCA_964401845.1 uncultured Rhodospirillaceae bacterium
ATTGACCCAGGCATTCTGATGCCGGCCGTACTCGCGCCGGGCCGCCCGGGTCATTAAATCGTCGAGGTACTCCTTGACTTCGGAGAGCGCCACCTTGCCGTCGCCGTTGCCGTATTCTCCCTTGTCGGCCTCGCCGTAAAGCGCGTCCAGCAGATGGCGGGTGAACATGCCGTGCTTCGCCTCGAAGTCCCAACTCGCCACCTGATCACCCTGGGCCGCCGTGATGATGCTCATTTTGGCCGGCGTGCGGGTCGGCAGTTTGGGCGAGATGGTTATGCCCGAAGTCGCGCGCACCAGCATGCCCTGTTGGCTGTCCCCCGAAAAGCAGGCATCGAGATATACCGATATCGACTTCGCTTCGAGCTTGGACAGGTTTTCGAACAAGGTATCGACGGAAAAGCCGTTGATTTCTGGTGAGTTGGGATCGGCGTCGACCGGCAGAATATAGCCGCGCTTGTCCTTGAGGCCGGGAACGCCATGGCCCGAATAGAACACCACGACGTCGGAGCGCCCCTTGGGATCAAGATAGCGCCAGAGCCTGCCTTCATGCGTCACCCGGTTGCCGAAGGCCGATTCAAGTTGGGCCTTGGTGGCGTTTCGCAGGTCGATAATGTTTTCCGGATCGTACCCCAGGACGTCGACGACGAATCTGCGGAAGGCGTTGGCGTCGTTGACCGCGAATTCAACAGCGGGAATCCGACCCGTATAATCCTTGTTGCCGATAATGACGGCGACCGCGCGCTTATTGGTCTTGGCAACCGCCAACCCGGCCTGAACGAACGAAATCGCGCCGGCGAGCATGACGAACAGGCGAAAAGCCCGGAGCAGGCGCCGCGCGCGCCTAACGGTGGATCCGGTTGATTTTGCGACAGACGTCATCGGTATATCACGCCCACGAAGAGCCCCTGATAAGCCTCAGATCGAAATTTATTGTAGGCGAATTTCAGCTTTCGGGGGAATCATTCGGAAACCGCGCTCCAACGCAGGAGCGCAAGGACGCCGCGCTAACTATTCCCCGGCACGCGGACCCTATCACTTGCGGGCCGGGCCGGATGCCGCTATACAGTGCTCCGCTGTTTTCAACGCCGCTCTCGATGGCCGCCAAGACAGCCCTGTCGGGGAGTAGCTCAGCCTGGTAGAGCACTACGTTCGGGACGTAGGGGCCGGAGGTTCAAATCCTCTCTCCCCGACCAAAATCATCAAGGGGATAGTAGTTTAATCGGCTTACCCCTTGATTGGTCGCCCCACCGAAAACCTAAAATCGCACTGCTAAGATCGGCCATTTTGTGCATTTTCTCCATGGTCGTGAAGCCCGTGCCGAACACCTATTCAGCTTGATTTCGTCGACAAATCATCATGCCGGTGGCCTGAAATGATGATTGTTTCGCTTGGCCCGACTTGGACAAAGGTCGGATAACATGGCGGTCACACTGATACGTGATTTTTTGTCCGAAGGATGGTGTTGATGTTTTCGAAAAGAATGGATGCTTTGCGGCTAAGGTTGGCTGACGCGGAGATCGACGTGGCTTTGATCACGGACGAGGACAGCGTTTATTACTTCAGCGGCTATTACGACTATCTGCATATGGATTTTGGCCGGCCCACGATCCTCGTGGTCAGGGCGTCCGGCCTTAGTGTGCTCATCACCCCGAGCATGGAACTCGACATGGCGGAGGCGGCGGCCGCGGTGGATCGGATCGAGCCCTGGAACGACGGACTGGGAGACGAGTGGCGGGAGGCCCTTCCGACGATATTGAATGGCGCAAATCGGGTTGCGATCGAGCCCGAAAAAATGCCGCCGGTTGTGCGGAACTACATTGCGTCGGTTGTCGAAGAGACAAAACTCTGCGACGTGACCGAGATTGTCTCGGCCATGCGCATGATCAAGTCCGAAGAGGAAGTCGACCTGGCCCGGCATGCCGGCCAGGTTGCCATGGCCATGTTGGAGGCGGGCCGGTCGGCAATTGGGGATGGCGTGCCGGAATATGAGGTTGCGCTGGCGACCTCGGCCGCTGGAACGCACAAAGCCGCGGAATTATTGAAGCTGCACTATGCAGATGCGCGAATGTCGCCAAACACGCACTTTCTCCAGATAATGGCAACCGGCAAGGAGACGACGATGACCCATCACCGTGCGTCCACCAGGGTGATGAAACGGGGTGAGCCGGTCTTTCTGTGTTTCTGCGGCATGACGAACTTTCACCGCTTCAAGCTCGGCTTCGATCGCACGTTCTGGATCGGCGAAATTACGGACAAGCTTCAAGAGAGCGTTTACCAGGTGGCGATTGAAAGCCAAGCCGCCGCGATTGAGGTGCTTGGGCCCGGCGTGAAAGCAGAGGACGTACACGCCGCCTACGCCGACGTCATTCAGTCGGCCGGATACGATTATCCGTTCCGCTGCGGGCGGGCGACGGGATACAGCTACCTTGAAAAACCCGAACTGGTGTACGGCGACAAAACGGTTCTGCAGCCGGGCATGGTTTTCGCCGTTGACGGATCGGTCAGCATCGAAAAAACATTCCGGGCGCAGGTCGGCGACAGTTTTATCGTCACCGAGGACGGATACGAGCAAATCACCCAGCATCCCAAGGCGTTGGAAGACGTTATCGTTTGAGGTCCCGGCGGTGTCCGCTCAGGCCAGATCCTTGACTTCTTCCATCGACATGTAGGTGCTGGTCTGGGCGACGTAGGGCAGCCTCGAAATATCCTCGCCCAGCAGCCGGCGGTAAGCCTCCATGCCGCGCGTGCGGACCTTGAGAAGATAGTCGAAACCGCCGGCAATCATGTGGCATTGTTCAATATCGACAATGCCCAGTACGGCTCGATTGAAAGCCTCGAGCGCCGGGGCCGTGGTATCGGACAGCTTGACCTCGACAAACGCCACATGGGTCATGCCGAGGCGTTTTTGGTCGATGACGGCGCGGTAGCCGCGAATGTAGCCCTCCTTCTCAAGGCGCTTCATGCGGGCCTGGCAGGGCGTCTTGGACAGGCCGACGCGCGCCGCCAACTCCGTCACGGTGAGTCGGCCCCGGTTGGACAATTCGACCAGGATGCGGAAATCGATTTGGTCTAATTCACTATACTCTGACATTTTTCCAGTGATTTAGTGATGTTATTTGTCATTAAATTAGTGAATTTACCTACGATTTGCAAGATATTAAGTACCAAATCCTAACGTAAACGGGACACAATACATTGGCGGAATATCGATCTAAGCACTGAATCTGACGGCGGGAGCGACATGTCATCGGCGATACCTGACTTGCCGGAACTGAGGCAGCGCATACAGGCCATGTACCTGGCCGATGAGGCCGAGGTGGTTCCGGGACTGGTGGTAAAGGCGGGGCTGTCACGGACAGCACGCGCCGAGATCGACAACGACACGGCCGATTTGGTGCGCGCCATCCGGTCGGCGGGCAGTCCGGGCCTGATGGAGGTGTTTCTCGCCGAATACGGCCTGTCGACCCGCGAGGGCATCGCCCTGATGTGCCTGGCCGAGGCCCTTTTGCGCGTTCCCGATACGCTGACCATCGATCAATTGATCGAGGACAAGATCACGCCGTCGGATTGGGGCCGGCATCTCGGCCATTCCAGCTCGTCTCTGGTCAATGCCTCGACCTGGGGGCTGATGCTGACCGGCAAGGTGCTCGACGTGCACGGCGACACCCTGGCGGGCGTTTTGCGCAGCGCCCTGAAGCGGCTTGGCGAACCCGTCATCCGCACGGCGGCGTCGCAGGCGATGCGCGAGTTGGGCCGCCAGTTCGTGCTGGGCACCGCGATCGAAGAGGCCGTCGAGCGCGCCCGCGGCATGGAGGCCAAAGGTTATACCTACTCCTACGATATGCTGGGGGAGGCCGCGTTTACGGAGGACGACGCCCGGCATTACCACCTCGCCTACTCCACCGCCATCACGGCCCTCGCCAAACAGGCCCAGTCCGAAGATCTGCGTGAGAACCCCGGTATTTCCGTCAAACTGTCGGCCCTCCACCCCCGCTTCGAGGCGACGCAGCGCGACCGCATCAGCGCCGAACTGACGCCCCGCGTCCTGGCCTTGGCGTCTCTCGCCAAATCGGCCAATATCGGCTTCAACATCGACGCCGAGGAAGCCGACCGCCTCGATCCCTCGCTCGACATCATCGAAAGCGTTCTCGCCGACCCGGCGCTGGCCGGCTGGGACGGCCTCGGCGTCGTGGTCCAGAGCTACAGTGCGCGCGCCCTGCCGGTGCTGGAGTGGCTCCATGCCCTGGCCGCGCGGCATGACCGCCGCATTATGGTGCGCCTGGTCAAAGGCGCCTACTGGGATACCGAAATCAAGCGCGCGCAGGTCATGGGCCTGGACGGCTTTCCGGTCTTTACTCGGAAATCGGCGACGGACGCCTGCTATCTCGCCTGCGCCCGTGCGCTGCTGGCCATGACGGACCGGATTTATCCACAGTTCGCCACGCACAACGCCCACAGCGCCGCCGCCATCCTGCATATGGCGGATGATGACACGTCCTTTGAATTTCAGCGGCTCCACGGCATGGGGGAAGCGCTGCACCGGGTCATGCGCGAGGACAAAGGCCAGGCCTGCCGCATCTACGCCCCGGTCGGCCGGCACCGCGACCTGTTGGCCTATCTGGTGCGCCGGCTGCTCGAGAACGGCGCCAACAGTTCGTTTGTCAACCGCGTGGTCGACCCAGACGTGGAGCCGTCGGCTGTGGCGCCCGACCCCTTCGCGCAGCTTGAGGACGCGGCTGGGCACTACGCCAACCCATCGGTAACACGGCCCATCGCGATATTCGGAAATGAGCGGATAAACGCCAAGGGTTGGGACTTCACGCACGCCACAACGCTGGCCAATATCGATCGGCAACGGAACAAATTTCAGTCCCACCACTGGCACGCCGCGCCGACGACTGGCGGCGAGGCGAAGTATCGCGGCCCGTCGATCGAAGTCCGCAATCCGGCGTCGCCCAGGGATATTGCCGGGATCGTGGTTCCGGCATCCGCGGCGGACATCGAGACGGCCTTTTCAGAGGCCGAAAGCGGAGTGTCCGCCTGGTCAGGCCGATCCGCCGAAGACAGGGCGGCTGTACTGCGAACCGCCGCCGACCTCTTCGAGGCGTACGCCGGAGAATTTTTCGCGCTGTGCGGCCGTGAGGCCGGAAAGACGTTGCCCGACGCCATCGCCGAAGTCCGTGAAGCCGTCGATTTTCTGCGCTATTACGCCGCTGAAGCCGAACGCCTCGACTCGCGCTCGACGCCCCGCGGCATTGTCGGCTGCATATCGCCCTGGAATTTCCCCCTGGCCATATTCACCGGCCAGGTCGCGGCGGCGCTGGCCGCCGGAAATGCCGTGATCGCCAAGCCCGCCGAACAAACGCCGCTGATCGCCGCCCGCGCCGCCGCGCTGCTGCATGAGGCGGGTATCCCGAATAGCGACCTGCACTTGTTGCCCGGAGACGGGCCTGTCGTCGGCGCCGCCATTTCCGCCGATCCGCGCCTCGCCGGAATGTGCTTTACGGGATCGACCGATACGGCCCGGCTCATCAACCGGACGATGGCAAAAAGCGCCACACCCGGCGCTGCCCTAATCGCCGAAACCGGTGGCCTCAATGCCATGATCGTCGATTCCACCGCCTTACCCGAACAGGTCGTCCGGGACGTGCTGGCATCGGCCTTCCAGAGTGCCGGCCAGCGCTGTTCGGCCTTGCGCCTCCTCTATCTGCAAAGCGACATCGCCGACCGCACCCTGGAGATGCTGTTCGGCGCCATGGACGAACTAAACATCGGCGATCCCTGGGATATCGCCACCGATATCGGACCCGTGATCGACCGCGACGCCAAAGCAATGATCGACAAACACGTGGCGTTGGCGCGGCGCGACGAGAGGCTACTGAAAATTCTGGAGGTTCCGGATCATGGCCTTTACGCGAGCCCTTGCGTCATCCGCGTTGACGGCATCGAAGATATCGAACGCGAGGTATTCGGGCCGGTGCTGCACCTTGCGACGTTTGACGCCGCCGACCTCGATAACGTCGTCGACCGCATCAACGCGAAGGGCTACGGCTTGACGTTCGGACTTCACACCAGGGTTGATTCGCGGGTCCAACAGGTTGTCGAGCGCGTTCACGCAGGCAATATATACGTCAACCGAAACCAGATCGGCGCTGTCGTCGGCTCTCAGCCGTTCGGTGGCGAAGGTCTTTCCGGTACCGGGCCGAAAGCGGGCGGGCCCCACTATGTCGCCAACTTCACCATAGAACACGTCGCCGACGGGGCGCCTCCACAAGCGCGCGAAATCGGGGCGAAAGAATTTCAGTCCGCATTGGACAGTCTGACGGGCGCCCCTCTGCCCGCGCGTGAACCGGCCCCTTCGCTCTCCCTGCCAGGCCCGACCGGCGAGTCGAACCGCTTGACGTCCTATCCGAGAGGAACCGTTCTATGCCTGGGCCCAACTGCGGAAGCGGCTATTTCACAGGCAGAAATGGCGTTGGCGGCGGGAAACCGGGTGTTGCTAGCCGCTCCCGATCTAATATCGGCGAACCCCGAATTCGACGTGCAGGGGGCGGCTACCGCGCTGCTCGACGGACGGCCGACGCCCGATGCGCTGCGACGTGCGGCGGGCTTCCACGCGGTCCTCTACTGGGCGCCGCCCGAAGCGCTCAGGCCGTACCGTATGGCTCTGGCGGAACGCGACGGCCCGATCCTTCCGCTGATATCCGAAGTGCCGCCGCCGGGCGCACTCTCAACGGAACGCCACCTCTGTATCGATACCACGGCGGCGGGCGGCAATGCATCGCTGCTGTCCGCTGCCGGCAGTGTTTGAGCAAAAGCCCGGTTCAAGTGAGACGAACCGTCCGTTCGGGCGAGAACCTGAGGGGCACGGTCGTGCCCTCGCAGGGGCAGCTCTCGATGGAAAACTCACCTCCATGCAACTCGGTCAGGGATTTGCAGAGATGAACACCCAGCCCCGTGCCCTCCGAAGCGCGATCGTTATCGTGCAGCACCTGCTGGAACGGCGTCATCACTTTGACCATGTCCTCAGGCGCGATTCCGACCCCGGTATCCGAAACCTGAATCGTCAGCCCATCGTCTTCCAGAAACCCGGCGACGTTGACCGATCCCCCGGGCGGCGTAAATTTGATGGCGTTGGAAAGCAAATTGAGGATGATCTGCTTCAAACGGACGGCATCCCCGACAAATTGTGCCGGATTAACACGAACATTGTTTTCCAGGGCGATACCACCGTGGTTGGCCCGCTCCCGCATCATGCGCAGGCAGCTGTCCACCAGTTCCCCGGGATCCAACACGCTCTCGGCTAGTTCCAGTTGATCCGCTTCGATCTTCGATACGTCGAGGATATCGCCGATCAACTCCAGAAGATGGCTGCCAGACGCATTGATATCGGATGCATATTCGCGGTACTTGACGTCGCCGATAGGGCCGAACGCCTCGACTTTGAGAATTTCGGAGAAACCGATGATCGAATTCAATGGCGTCCGCAGCTCGTGGCTCATGTTAGCGAGGAATTCCGTCTTGGCCCGATCCGCATATTCCGCTTTCTCCTTGGCGATCTTGAGGCTATCGCCGATTTTCTTACGCTCGGTAATGTCGAAATAAGTCAGCATGCGGCCGCCGTTCGGCAGGGCGTAGCACTGATAGAGCAGCACGACGCCGTCGGCGCGGATCATTTCGGTCGGCGGAATGGCGCCCTGTCGAACCCGTGCCACGCGCTCCGCTACATAATCGTCGAAATCTTCGTCGCCCACGGGATAAAGGCCGGTGTACCGGTTATGCTCGACGAACTCCTTCATGGTCGCCTGTCTCTCGATCAATTCGTCCGGGAAGTTCCACATTTTCTGGAACGCCTTGTTGGCGATCCGCGCCCGAAGATCGGCATCCATGAAGAGAACGCCGTAATTGATCGCCTCCATGACGGCGCTGAACTCGGCCAGGGTTTCCTCGAGTTCCTCCTCCGCGCGCTTTCGGGCGGTGACATCCCGTCCCGTGCCGCGATATCCGGCAAAATTTCCTTCGTCATCAAACACCGGCTTACCGCTTGACGAAAGCCAGATGGTGCCGCGCGTCGCGTGCTGCTGCGGGTAGCGAAATTCGCTGAACGCCCGGCGTGCCTCGAAGTCGGCGAGATGGGCATCCCAGACCGATTGCGGCAGGTCACCGGCGTCACCGGGTTCCTGGGTCGTGCCGATAACTTGCTCCCTCGGCACACCGGTTATATCCGACCACTTCGCGGAAACGTTTGACACCCTGAGACCAGCGTCCATTTCCCAAAAGAAATCGGAGCTGGTTTCCGCCAGATCGCGGAAGCGTTCCTGGGAGCGGACGAGTTCGCTTTCCATGCGCCTGCGCTCAACGATCTCCAATTTTCGCCCCTCCTGCCGCAGGAGGTACAGCCGAAGCACGACCGCCAATACGGCAGAAAGGACCAAGCCGAACAACAGGATGACTTTGACGGTTTGCGACGAATTTGACGCAAGGTGCGCAGCTGTGGGCCGAAGCGAAATCGTCCAGGTCCGGTTGGCGATCGCGAAACGGCGACGAACCGTCTCGGCGTTGGTTCCCTCAGTGGACGCTCCGCCATAAACGGCAAGCTCGCCGTCCGAGATGGAGAGGATATATTCATCCGCCGCGCTGGATTCCACGGCGGTGCGAATCAAGGGATGAATGCGGAATACGAGATTAATGAACCCGTCGTCGCCGCGCCTGTTCCTCAGCGGGCCATAGGCGACGAAACCCTTGCCGCCCTGGGCCAGATCGATGGGCGGCGTGACCTGCGTCGTACCGCTCTGTTCAGCGGCGGCGAGGACGGGACCGGCGAAGGCATGTTGGCGGATATTCAGCCCCAGCGCCGCTTCGTTGCCGTTGAGGGGCGTAACCCAGCGAATTATGCCTTCGTTGTCGATCCAACTTATGGCTTGGAAATTTGGGAACAACTTGTGCAGGGAATGCGCTTCGCGAACGAAAGCTGCCTGGTCGGTTTTTTCCCGGCCGGCCCATTCGCGGCGAAAATGTTCCGCCAATGCGAGTCGCGCCGAGATGAGAGAATCCAGCCGGACCGTGATCTGTTCTGCCACCAGAGCCGTGTTCGAGCGGATGCGCGCCGCCGTGTTGGCGTCGTTGACCTGCCACAGCCATGACAACGCCAGCGCCAACACACCGAAAATGCCGGCGGGCACCCAAATTGTCCGTTTCAACGCCCTCATTTGTTAGCGTCCCGGACCGGCAGGCTCCGGCGACCGACTTTGCCGATATCCACGTTCCAAAAAAACCGCCGAACGCGAAAGGAAGCCGCGTAAATACTCGACCTTGGAATAACACGTCGGCAAATGGGGTCGATCATCACTCTGATATCAGCCGGATAAAATCCGGCTGACCATTTGTGCCAGATCCTGTTTGCGAAATGGTTTTTGTAAAAGGACGCAATCATCGTCCAATTTCCCGTGGTCCAGTACAACGTCATCCGTGTATCCGGACATATAAATTATCTTTAGGCCGGAACGGGCGACCTCGGGACCCGTCATACCCCCGGGCAGGATCACATCGGTAAGCAGTAAATCCACTCTTTGATCCTCGGCAAGGCACCGCAGCGCTTCGTCGCCGCTCCCCGCCTCCAACACCCGATAGCCAAGCGAACGCAAAAGCGCCGTCACCAAATCCCGTACTTCCACGCTGTCCTCGAGCACCAGAACAACTTCACCTTTTTCCGACCGGCTTACCGGCTCCCAGACCTCCGGTCCAAAATTTTCTCCTGATTTAGCGCGCGGGAGGTACAACCTAATGGTCGTTCCCTCGCCCTCTTCGCTGACCACCTCGACATGCCCTTCCGACTGTTTGGCGAAGCCGAACACCATGCTTAAACCGAGGCCCGTGCCCTTTCCCGGCTCCTTGGTCGTAAAGAAGGGCTCGAACACGCGGTCCACCACCTCCTTCGGCATGCCGCAGCCGGTGTCCGAAACCGCCAGCAATACGTAATCGCCCAAGGGGCATCCCACCTGACCGGACGCCGACGTCGGGTCGACATGGACGTTCCTGGTTTCGATCAGGAGTTTGCCGCCTTCCGGCATGGCGTCACGCGCATTGACCGCCATGTTTAACAGCGCGTTTTGGAACTGTCCGGGATCGGCCAGCGCCGTCCACAACCGAGCCTCCCCGGATATCTTCACCTCGATCATCGCACCCAAGGTCCGGCGCAACAATTCCACCAGTTGTTCGACTTGCTCGTTGAGTTTGGTGGCTTCGGGCGACAAGGTCTGTTTGCGCGAAAACGCAAGCAACTGGTCGGTAAGCCCCGCACCGCGTTCCGCCGCCGTGACAATCGAATTTGCGATTTCGACAGGCGGCACGACGCCTTCGCCGGCATCCTCCACGATCATCTCGGCATTGCCGAGGATGACGGCCAGCAGATTGTTGAAATCGTGTGCGATGCCACCGGTCAGCTGACCGACCGCCTCCATTTTCTGCGCTTGGTGGAGTTGAGCCTGAGTGGCGCGCAAATCGGAAAGGTCGACGATGCCTGTAAAGACTGCATCCCGGCCCGCGTAACGCACGCGCTTTGAGTTGATGGAAGTTCCTATCACGACGCCGTCCGCGCGCCGCATTTCGACATCGAGGTTCGAGACCTGACCATCCGTTCGAACCATTTCGAAGGCACGCTCGCAAAGCGCCCTGTCGACGTAGAATTCTTGCGGCGCCCGGTCAAGTAGTTCGCCGTCAGGAACTGCAAATAGCTCATGGGCCGGCGCATTGGCGTAAACATATTTCCTGTCCACCGAGATCACGAGCGGAATGGGTGCGGCCTCCAGGAGCGTCTTGAACCTCTCCTCGCTTTCGCTGAGATCGATCTCCGCTTGAATGCGCTCCGTCACATCCTGCGAAACGCCGAAGATCGACAGAAAATTTCCCGCTTGGTCATACTCGGGCCTGCCCTCGCCCCTGATCACTTTCCTCTCGCCCGAGGGCATTGTGAAGCCATACTGAAACGTGTACGGCTCACGCGCGGCGATGGCGGCTTGCCGGCTCGCCAGCGTATCTTTGAGGCCCTCTGGATCAATTCGGGTCGAGAAGGCGTCAAAGGACATGTCGAAACTTTCAGGGTCAATGCCGTGAATAACGTACATCTGATCCGACCAATCCACCGTATTCAGATCCGTCATCATCCGCCAATGGCCGATGCGCCCGATGCGCTGGGCCTCCGACAACATTCTTTCGCGCTCGCGAAGTTTGCTCTCTGCTCGGAACCGTTCCGAAATATCGCGGACCGCAACGTAGCGAAGGTTCCGATCGTCTTCCTTCCTGATTTTGACCGACACCTCGACGGGAATCTCCCTGCCGTCCTTGTGCACCATCGCAGATTCGTAAAACCCGTCACCAGGAATATTCAGTTGCCTTTGGACCTTCTCCAGATACCGCGGCGCCACGAACTCCATCACGTTTTTTTTGCTTATCTCCTCCGCATCGTAACCAAACATGTCGAGCAGGCGATCGTTGAAACCGAGTATCTTTCCCTCGTGATGGACGTAGAGGGCTTCCTGCGTCGCGTCCATTACGTACCGCAGATTTGCTTCACTTTGACGAAGCGCCTCCTCGGCCGCCTTTTTCTCGGATATGTCGCTGTAAACCGCCAAAACGGCAGCCTCGCCTTTGAAATGGGTGAGCGAGATGTGGGATTGGACGGGCACGTAACCCCCATCCTGGCGCCGCAGCCGAAGATCCATGGGTGGCGCCGCAATGCCCGTTTCCCGCACCCGCCGGCCACGTTCCAACGCTTGACTCAAATCATCGGGATGCACGAATTCTCGCGCCTGACAGCCGACCAGGGAAATCGGGCTTTGCATCCCGTGCAGGCGCGCCGCAGCGAGATTGGCGTAGCGGATGGCGCCTTCGACATGGATTACCACGGCGACGGGAAAGTCTCTGACCGCGTCGGTCAAGGGCTCTGAATCGAGCTCCTCGCCGGCCTCTCCGCCCCCAATTGTACTACTACCCGCAGGGCTCGACATCTTTCCACCTTCACGGGATGCCGCCCAATTGATTGGAGGCGGCTATCCCCGACATGACGCCCCAATACTTACGGATTACCGTCCACCTGTATTGGTTGGTCTCGCCCCGCCGGGGCCGAATAGACCACATCAGTTCCGTCAATTGCAAGCCTGCGTTGAAACGGCAATTGGAAAGGTGGACGAATCTATTCGTTGGCGGCGCTGGAATCACGTGCGACTTGGTGCCGTATACCGCTAGTATGCGGCTTCTGGTCTCGGTCAATTGTCGGAGAAACCACCCGTTCCATGAGCGCCGAAATTCCTTTCGTTCGGGAGGACGACGTCGATTACGGCGCGTCTCAATCCCTTTCGCCGTTGGTGCGGCGCGTCGTCGCCGAAAATCCCGGTCCGTTCACCTATAACGGAACAGGCACGTTCATCGTCGGCCGGCGGAATGTTGCCGTGATCGACCCCGGCCCCGACCTGGCGACCCACGTCGAGGCCCTCCTGTCGGCGCTCGACGGCGTCAGGGTCAGTCATATCCTCGTCACGCACACCCATCGTGATCATTCCCCGGCCGCCCGCCTCCTGAAGAAAAAGACGGGCGCGCCGACCTATGGCTTCGGGCCGCACGGCTCCGGCCGTCCGGAATCGGGCGGCCAGATCGAGGAAGGTGCGGATCACGATTTCGCCCCGGACCACACTCTCCGCCACGGAGATATCATCGAGGGAGACGATTGGTCGTTCGAGGCGGTGCATACGCCGGGTCACACCTCCAACCACCTGTGTTTTGCCTTAAGGGAGGAGAAGACGCTGTTCACGGGCGATCATGTAATGGGCTGGTCGACCACGGTGATCGTCCCGCCCGACGGCGACATGCAGGCCTACATGCGGAGTCTAAGGCTGCTGTTGCAGCGGGACGACAGGATTTTCCGCCCCTGTCATGGTCCGGCCATTTCCGCGCCCAAGCCGTTCGTTGAAGCCTATATCGCCCATCGTGAGGAACGCGAAGCGCAGATACTGGCCTGCCTTGAGGACGGTCAGGCCACGATCGCCGGGATGGTCGAGGTGATGTACGCCGATGTGCCGGCGTTTCTGCACCCGGCAGCCCAACGCTCCGTCCACGCCCACCTCGTCCACATGGTCGAAACCGGCCGCGCCGGGTGCGACGGACCGCCCTCGCTTGAAAGCGCGTACCGCTTGGCGTAGCGAGAGCGCCCGGCCCGGTTCAGCGCGTCGGCGGTCCTTCGGTCGGCATGCCGGCCATGTCGACCGGCCGATAATAGTGCCGCTCTCCCAAAGCCTGAACGCGTTGCCAGAATGCCGGTCCCGCCGCCAACCCGTTTTCGAGTTTTTCCGCGGCCTGGCGCCAGATTGTCCAGGACTCGGGGTGCAACTCACTTGCCCGGGCCAAAATATCGTCGGCTTCATCCTGATTGCCGGTCCGGCTCAAGTGCAGTCCCAGTCGGAACAGCGCGTGTGCCATTGCAACGTCCTCGCTTGGCACCTCCAGATGGGCCTCGGCCTCCTCGGGCGAGAAAACATGAACGCTGTCCCCGCCTTTTTCGGCCCAATCCGCCACCGCGGCGGCATAGGTGGCTTTGGCGTCTCTGACGGTAGCGGTAACGTCGTCCGGCATCGTCATGGTCTCGAAGTCGAGCGCCCGGAAGCCTTCGAACGCACCGGCGTTTTCGGTCGGTCGCACGATCCTGCCGGCCTCGTCGATCCACACCGCTTGCGGCACGTTGACCATGTTGTAAAGGTCGGCCAGCCGGTGGAAGCGGTCAATCAGTACCGGGTAAGTTGGCTTGGCCTCCTCGATCCATGGGCGTGCAGCCTCAACATCGTTGTCCATCGCCACGGCGATGCAAATGAAGTCCCGCTCCCGATGGTCGTCGTAAATCTTCTGCCACACGGACAGATCAGCACGACAGCCTCACCAGGATGCCCAGGTCGCGAGAAAAACTTTCTTGCCGCGATAATCCGACAGGTTGTGCGCCTTGCCGTCCAAGTCGGGCAAGGTAAACTCCGGCGCCTTCAGCGACCTCAGCGATGCCGCCCGATCGCCTGCGCTTTCGCCGAAAGCCCAAACCACGCCGTTGCGGCTGTGCGTCACGGGCTTGTCCATGCGCCGCCAGAACGCCGCCAGATTAATGAGATCGCCGCGGACATAGTCATCCTCTTGACCACCCGGCACCGGCAGGCAAACGTCGCCTCGGCACAAGCCTTCCGGTTTAAGGCTCCAGCCGGAAACGGCTTCCGTCTCCTGCGCCGACAACCAAAGCTGGTCTTCGCCGCCCGGACCCGCCGTCACTTCCATCGGCCCGGTTTCCATTAGCACGGTTGTCACAACCGACACCCCCCTGTGTTGTTCACGAGAAATACCTAAACGAACTGATTGAACTATCTTACTCTTAATGTACGAAGCGTTGGCAAGAGGGCTTGATCGCCAATACCTAGTCAGGCTCGCCAAAGATCACGGAAATGGACAAAAATGCCGGTGGACGGCGCAGGAGCATACGGATTGACCGACAAGTCGGACCTGCTGGCGGTAGTTCTGGAACACGTCTCACAAGGTGTGGCGATGTTTGACAGCGCCCGCCGCCTTGTCCTTTGGAATGAACAATACGAAGAGATCCTGCAGTTTCCCAAAGGGTTCCTGAAGCTCGGCATGCCCAATATCGATCTGACTGTGTACCTTGCCGAGAGGGGGGATTTCGGGGAGGGAGATCCCGCGAAGCTGGCGACGGAAAGGCTCGACCTGATTTGGGAGCAAACCCAGTCGCGTACCGAAATAACCGTCAGAGGTGAAAACACCTACGAAGCTCTGATTAACCGGACGCCGGACGACGGACTGGTCGTTACCTACACTGACATTACGGCGAGCAGGCAGTCAGCCGAAGCCCTGCAACAAAGCGAGGAACGTTTCCGGGACTTCGCTGCGTCGACGTCGGACTGGGTTTGGGAAACGGACGCAGAGCACCGGTTTACGCAATTGTCGGAACGCCTGCTCAACGTAACCAACGGCGCCGCCAAGGAATCTATCGGTAAAACACGTTACGAAATCGCCTCCAATCCAGACGACGAAGGATGGCAGGAGCACTTGGCGGATTTGGAAGCGCGAAATCCTTTCCGTGATTTTTGTTACGAATACATCCTCGAAAACGGGCGATCGGTATGGCTGTCGATAAGTGGCCGGCCGGTTTACGACGCGGACGGCGAGTTCATGGGTTATCGCGGAAGGGGCGGGAGGTCACCGAACAAGTTGAAACGGAAGAACGGGCCCGGCGGGCGGAAGATGAACTCCGGCAAAGCGAGGAGCAATTTCGCGGCGCCTTCGAGACCAGCGCCGCCGGCATGGCCTTGCACGGTGTCGACGGCTCATATCTCAAGGTCAATCAAACCTTCTGCGATATCCTGGGATATTCGGAGCCGGAATTCCTGGAAATGAACTGGCGCGATGTCACGCATCCGGGTGACGTCGACCACACCGAATCGCTCGATAAAAAGGCAGAGGCCGGATCGCTGGACAACTTTGTGCTGGAAAAACGCTACGTCCATAAGAATGGAGATGTCATCTGGGCTCGTGTCTTTTCCGCCCATCTTCGCGATTCCGACGGCGCGCCGCAGTTTATCCTCGGCCAAATCCACGACATCACCCAACTGAAAAAGGCCGAACAGGTTCTTAGGGAAAGCGAGGAAAGACTGAGTTTGTCACTGAAGTCCGGCGGCATCGGCACGTTTTCGTGGAATATCAAGGACGGCAGCCATTACTGGGACGACCGTAATCACGAAATCTCGGGTTTGGCGCCGGGCACCTACACGGGCGAGGCGGCGGCAGATTTCCTCGACAGCCTGCATCCGGAAGATGCCGGCCGCGTCCGGGAGGCGTTGGAGCGCGTCTTTTCCGACGATGATGAATTCGATATCGAGTACAAGATTATTAGAGCCGACGGCGGCATCGCACATGTCCATGCCGCCGCCATCCTGGTCCGCGATGAACTTGGCGAGCCGGAAACGCTGATGGGCGTAAGCCGCGACATTACGGACCGCAAACTTGTGGAACTGGAATTGGCCCGCCAGCGCGACGAACTGATGTTGCTCAACCAGCAAAAAAGCAGGTTCTTCTCGATCATCGCCCACGATCTGAAAAATCCGTTCAACGTCATGATTGGTTATGCCGATTTGATCGACCGCATGGGCGGGGAAATGAGCCGCGAGGAAATGCTGGAAATGGCACATTCCATAAGCACAAGCGGCCGCAAACTCTATCAACTCCTCGAGGACCTGTTGGCCTGGGGCCGGTCGCAGATGAATACGGACAAGATCAATCCCGAGGCATTATCCACCGGCGATCTTTTTGACGCCGGAATGGACGGACTCCGGGACGTTGCTGATTTGAAGGGCGTAAAAGTGAATTTGCAGCCGGGCGAAATAGAGTTCGTCGCGGATCCCGACATGATGACCACGGTGATACGAAATCTCGTGAGCACCGCGATCAAGTTCACACCGCCCCGGGGTGGCGTCGTTGTCAGCGCCGAGGCCAGCCGCGCCCGATCACAGAACGGGCAAATCACTTTCACCGTCACCGATACCGGCATCGGTATGAGTGACGAGCACCTGGATCAACTGTTCCGGATCGATGCCAACCACTCCACGACCGGCACCGACGGCGAAACCGGGTCGGGGCTAGGCCTTCTGCTTTGCAAGGATTTTGTCGAAAAACATGGCGGCAGCATATCCGCCGCCAGTAAAGAGGGCATGGGCACGACGATCAGTTTTACCGTGCCGGCGCAGCCTCCCTTGGCAGCCGACATTTGAGATTATTCGGCGGCGTGGAAACGCTCGGACAGCCAGATACAGATGATCGCGAGACCGATGCCGGCGGGCAGGTCGACCACGTAATGCCATCTGGCCACGACGGCCTCGATCAGGATCCAGCCGAACATCAGCAGGCTGATCGGCAGCAGCGTCGAACGCGCCTTGAAGAGGTAATGGACGAATATCCACGGGGCGCCGGCATGCAAGGATGGCATCGCCGCCAGCCCGGCCGGCAGGTAATAACGGCCGTTTTCTGCCAGCCAAGCGGTTCCAAGGCTACGGATGTCCTGGTGCGCTTGCCACATCACCTGCTGGTTCATGTGCGCCACCTGGTTGATGCTGGGCTCGTAGATGAACGGTCCGACCGCCGGCGCAATGAGGTAACAGAACGGCCCGACGGCTTCGATCAGCAGGATCGCCAGGAAAACGCGGCTCAGGTTCTTTTCGTCGAATACCGCGTGATAGACGAACGAGGCGAAGAACAGGAAGATGAAGAAAAACAGATACCAGGTATCGACCGTCGGCACGTACCCGGCCACTTCGGCCCTGATCCAGGCCATACCCCCGACCAGCGGCCCCAGCCAGAGGTCGCTGGCCTGGTAGGCCGCATCAAATGACGAGGGATTGAGAAGCGGAAGCCAAAGCTTGATATTGAGGTGGCACCAGATCACGACGCTTAGGCTGACCACGAAGGAGAGGTAGCGCAGGATCCGCTGGGACCACGGGACATCGTCCCGGCGGTCGGAAAATCCCATTGCCCGGGCGAACAAAACCAAGGCGAACCAGGCCAAAGGCATCGCCACCGGCAGCGAATAGTGCAGTCCGAGAAAGTTGAGGCTGGTGCCTGCCGGAAAGACGATGGGCGCGCCCAGGACGCCGGCCAGCACCAGCATGACCATGACCATCCCGCCGGCCAGCCACAATTCGGGGTAACGCAAGGCAAACAGACCTCGCCGCCCGTCCTCGAATAGCGGATGACGAGGGTCGAGACTGGTCATGGCGGCGGCGTCAGGCGGTCAGGCGCTCTCGGCCGTCGGCAGTTTGTAATCCTGGTATTCCTCGCGCAGCGCCGCTTTCAGCAACTTGCCGGTCGCCGTATGCGGCAGTTCGTCGACAAAGACCACGTCGTCGGGCATCCACCACTTGACGATCTTGCCGTCGAGATAGGCCAGCATGCCGTCCTTATCGAGCTCGCTACCCTCCGATTTAATGATCAGCAGCAAGGGCCGTTCGTCCCATTTCGGGTGATAGACGCCGATAACGCAGGCCTCGACGACCTCCGGGTGACCGACGGCGGTGTTTTCCAGATCGATCGAACTGATCCACTCGCCGCCCGACTTGATGACATCTTTCGAACGGTCGACGATCTGCATGTAGCCCTCGGCGTCCATGTTGGCGACGTCGCCCGTGGTGAACCAGTTGCCGTCGTCGAGGACCTTGCCGCCCTCTTCCTTGAAGTAGCCCGAGCAGATGGCGGGACCGCGCACCAGCAAGTCGCCGAAGGCCTCGCCGTCCCACGGCAGGGACGCGCCTTCATCATCGACGATTTTCATTTCGACGCCATAAATGCCTCGCCCCTGTTTCTCCTGGATGTCGTAGCGCTCCTTGGCCGGCAGATCCTCCATGCCGGTCTTGAGTGTGCCACAGGTCCCGATGGGGCTCATTTCCGTCATGCCCCAGGCGTGAACCATGCGGGCGCCGTGGGCTTCCTCGAATTCCTCGATCATGGCACGCGGCGCCGCCGAGCCGCCGCAGACCACGCGTTTGAGCTCGGTGAGCGTCAAATTGTTCTCGCGCATGTGGTTGAGCAGCATCAGCCAAACGGTCGGAACGCCGGCCGTCATGGTGACGTTCTCGCTTTCCAGCATTTCGTAGACGCTGGCGCCGTCCATGCCGGCGCCAGGGAAAACCAGTTTGGTGCCGCACATCGGCCCGGCGTAGGCGATGCCCCAGCAATTGGCGTGGAACATCGGCACCACAGGGAGCACGGTATCCATGGACGACAGCGCCAAAGTGTCGGTCATGCAGACGATAAAGCTGTGCAGCACGGTCGAGCGGTGCGAATAGAGCACGCCCTTGGGATTTCCCGTGGTGCCCGAGGTATAACAAAGCGACGAGGCGGTATTTTCATCGAATTCGGGCCAGTCGTAATCGGCACTCTCGGCCGCCAGCAGCGTCTCGTAGCACAGCGCGTTGGGCAGACTGGTATCCGGCATGTGGTCTTCGTCGGTCATGATGACGAAGCCCTTCACGCCTTCGAACTTGTCGTGCAATTGCTCCAACAGCGGCACGAATGTCAGATCGGTGAAGATGTAGTCGTCTTCCGCGTGATTGACGATGTAGATGATCTGTTCGGCGAAAAGCCGCGGGTTGATGGTATGGAGCACCGCCCCCATGCCGGAGACGCCGTAATAAAGCTCGAAGTGGCGATAGCCGTTCCAGGCCAGGGTCGCGATGCGGTCTCCGAGCTTGACGCCCAGCTTGCCCAGCGCGTTGGCCAGTTGCTTGGAACGTCCATGGGCGTCCTTGTAGGTGTAGCGGTGGATCGGACCCTCGACGGTCCGCGATACGATCTCGCGGTCCCCGTGATAATCCTTCGCATAGTCGATCAGGGATGAGATCAGCAGCGGCCAATCCTGCATCAGTCCTTTCATGGGGAATTCCTTTCGCCTCGCCGTTGTCTTGAGTTTTTTCTAATTGCGCCGCCGCCGTTGAAGACGCCCGCTCGCAGGAATATTGCCCGCGCGGCACCGGTCAGGCCAGTGAAAAACTGGGCCTGAGACGGGAAATCGCCTTCCGTTAAACCGGCAGCGCCAGCCGGTCCAGCCAGCCCAGAATGTCCGCCGTAACTTCGTCACGGTTGGTTTCGTTGAGAATTTCGTGGCGCGCGCCGTCGTAATACCCACTTTCGACCGCCGTGAGCCCTGTGCTCCGGTAGACGGCGATCAGCTTGTCGACGCCCTTGGTCATGTTGCCGACCGGATCGTTCGTGCCGGCCAGGATGAAGACCGGCAGGTCCTTCGGGATACGGGCCAGCTTCGCCTTGCCGTAAAGGCGGCCCAGGGCATCAATCATGTCGCGCCATGAACTGGTGCGGAAATCAAAGCCGCAGAGCGGATCAGCGACGTACTTGTCGACCTCCGCCTCGTCACGCGACAACCAGTCGAAATCGGTCCGGGGCGGTTTGTAAGGTTTGTTGAAGGTGCCGAACGACATTGCGCCCAGCAGTCCGCTGATGCCCTTCGGTCCCAGTCGAAGCACCTCCAGCCGGGCAATAAACGCGCCAACGGCGCCCAGCGGCCCGACCGGTCCGTTCGAGGCCGAGAGGATGACGCCGGCATACTCGCCGCCGTGCTCGATCATCAATTGCTGCGCCAGGAACGAACCCATGGAATGACCCAGCAGGAACACCGGCGGGTCCGGGTATTCGATTGTGATCCGCTTCCGCTGCGCCGCCAGATCACCGACAACTTTGTTCCAGCCGTCGCGCTCGGCGAAAAATCCCCAGTCGTCAGGCGATGCCGCCGATTTACCGTGACCGCGCAGGTCCACCGCCGCCACGGCGTAGCCATTTGCCGTCGCCGCTTCGGCAAACCTGGCGTAGCGCGCGGCGTACTCGGCCATGCCATGGACGATTTGAATGACGGCCTTTGCCCCATCCTCGGGCTCCCAGCGGTAGGCATGCAACGTGACGCCGCCGTCGAGGCTCAGTTCGAATTCCTCCGCCTTCATAACCCGGTACCCGCTCTCAATCCCGTTGATCCCGCCCGCATGGTAATGTGCCCAATCGATCTTTGACAGAGCCGCGGGAAAGTCGTTCTATTCGCGGAACGCCGAACCGGCGCCCCGACCATGTTTCTCTATCCGTAAACGGAGCACGCTTATGTCTGACCGGGTCAACTCACCCGCCGCGCGCGATATCGCCAACGTCCTGCACCCCTACACAAACCTGGCCGTGCACGAGGAAAAGGGTCCACTGATCATCGACAGCGGCAAGGGCGTTTACGTCTATGACGACACGGGCAAGGAATATATCGAGGGTCTGGCTGGACTGTGGTGCACCGCCTTGGGTTTCGGCGTCGAGGAACTGGTCGAGGTTGCCGCGGAGCAGATGCGCAAGCTGCCCTACTACCACACGTTCGCCCACAAATCGACGAACCCCGCAATCGATCTCGCCGAACGCCTAAACACCATGGTGCCGATCGACGGCGGCCGCGTCTTTTTCGCCAATTCCGGCTCCGAGGCCAACGACAGCCTGATCAAGATGGTCTGGTATTACAACAATTCGCGCGGCAAGCCGGAGAAGAAGAAGATCGTCTCCCGCCAACGCGCCTACCACGGCATAACGCTGGTGGCCTCCAGCCTGACGGGCCTGCCCAACAACCACCGCTCGTTCGACGTGCCCTTCGAGCGCTTCATCCACACCGACTGTCCGCACCATTACCGCGGCGCCGAGGAGGGCGAGACGGAAGAGGAATACGCCGACCGCCTGGCCGCCAACCTCGACCAGTTGATCGTCGATGAAGGCCCGGATACCGTCGCCGCCTTCATCGCCGAGCCCGTTATGGGCGCGGGTGGCGTTATCGTGCCGCCGGCCACCTATTTCGAGAAAATCCAGGCCGTGCTGGCCAAACACGACGTCCTGTTTCTGGACGACGAGGTCATCTGCGGTTTCGGCCGCACCGGCAACGACTTCGGTTGCCAGACCTTCGGCATCAAGCCAGACACCATGACCGTCGCCAAGGCCCTGTCGTCAGCCTACCTGCCGATCTCCGCCGTCGTCATCAGCGAAGAGATCTATCAAGGGGTCAAGGAAGAGAGTAACCGCATCGGCATATTCGGCCATGGTTTCACCTACTCCGGCCATCCCGTTGCCGCCGCCGTGGCCAACAAGAACCTGGAACTGCTGGCTGAACGCAACGTTTTCGAGCACGCCGCCGCCGTCGGCACGCACCTGCAGCAAGGACTGAAGGCGCTGGGCGATCATCCCCTGGTCGGCGAAGCCCGCGGCATCGGCCTGATCGGCGCCCTCGAGCTGATCGCCGACAAGGGCTCAAAACGCAGCTTCGATCCGGCACAGGGCGTCGGTCCCTACCTCGCCGACCGGGCCGCTGACCATGGTCTGATCGTCCGCGCCATGGGCGACAACATCGGCCTCTGCCCGCCGCTGGTCATCTCGGAATCGGAAATCGGCGAAATGATGGCGAGGCTGGGCCGGGCGCTCGACGAGACGGAAGCGCACGTCGTGAAGGAAGGCCTGCGCTGATGGAGCAGGTCGTGCTTTTGGCACCGCGCGCCCCAAAGCGGCAGTCCCTATTCTTCAGGCCTTGTGGACAACGATATTGAAGCCTTCGTCAGCGGTGGGTGGCACAAAATAACGAGTGAACAGGTCAAAATCCGCTTCACTTGGCTTAAAGGCGTGCTTACCGGACTTGTTCCTTTCCCGAAGCCGATTTTTGCAAACGTCGTCCGGGACATCGATAAAATGCAGCTCGTGATGAACACCTGCGGCTTCAAATAAACTTCGCAACCACAGCCTTTGTTGCCCGGTGTTCGCGGGAAAATCCATCACGACCGACACACCTTCCAGCAGCAGGGACACGACATGCGGCCCGGCTGCATCGCGAAGCCGGGCGGAATATCTTACGTAGTCGTCCAGGGTTGATATCTCATCCGGGAATAGATTTGAGAGCCAATGATCTTCGCGAATAAGAACCGTCGATCGCTGCTCCGCCAAACGGTTCGCAAGTGTTGATTTTCCGGCAGCAATTTTTCCGCTAATGAGAAATAGTGTGGTTGTTTGATTCGCCATGTTTTGCCGCCTAACCCCGGGGCGTGAAAATTTTCTGTAAGATACCAAACGCTTGAATCGTTGGGAGCCTGTCCATGTTGTTTCGCCAGACACTAGCTATCGTTTTCTTAACCTTGGGCTTGGGGAGTCCGGCTTTCAGTGAAGATTACGCCAACCTCAAGACCTACAGCGCCCAAGGCGAATTCGACGAAATAAACGAGAATGTCGAGTTCGCCATCATCAACCAGGGATTCAAAATCGATTACCGAGGTTATACCGGCAAAATGCTCAAACGCACGGGGAAGGATGTCGGCAGTTCAAAGGTGATCTTCAAGGATGCCCAGTTTTACCAGTTCTGTTCGGCAAACCTGTCACGAAAGACGATGGAGGCAGACCCGCGCAACATCGGATTCTGCCCCTACATTGTTTTCGTCTATCAGTTGCCGTCCTCCCCGGAAACCGTTCATGTCGGTTACCGCCAGCTTCCGATGATGGGGTCGGATGCCTCCAAACAAGCGCTAATGAATGTCAACAAGGTGCTCGATGAAATTGCCCGGGAGGCAACCGAATGATCGGAGAAAGCGCTACTTGATTTTTCAGATCACGAGCATCCCGCCCGGCATCTGCAAGCTCTACGTCTAACTTCCCTGAGCCCGACACCTAATTTCAACTTCGGGATCGGAAAAGTTTAACTTTTCTGCTCGACAATTAGCCGCTTTAGGTCGGTCATCTCCGTCATTAATTCGTCAAGCCGCTTTTCCAACATGACGGAATCCGCATGCATCGCCTCTGTCTGCGCATCGATGTGGGCATCGATATCCTTCTGTTCCGCCAAATGCTGCGACTGCATCGCGTCGACGATGATGCCGATAAACAGGTTCAGCACCGTAAAGCTGGTAATCAGGATGAACGGAATGAAAAAAATCCAGGCCAGGGGATAGACCTCCAGGACCGGCCGGACGATCCCCATGGACCAACTTTCCAAGGTCATGATCTGGAAGAGGGAATACATCGACTCACCGATCGTACCGAACCATTGAGGAAAAGCGGCTCCGAATACCTTCGTGGACACCACCGCGCCGACGTAGAAAATCAGCAGGATCAGCAGAGCGACCGACCCGATACCCGGAATGGCCGAAAGCAACGCCTGCACAACCCGGCGCATGGAAGGGACGGCTGAAAGCAGCCGCAAAGTCCGCAATATTCGCAGGGCGCGCAACACGGCGAGCGGCCCGGAAGCGGGAATCAGGGCAATGCCAACAATAACGAAATCGAAGACATTCCATCCGTCGAGGAAAAAACGCCAATGTCGATAGACCAGCTTGGCCAAAATCTCGAAAACGAACACGGTAAGTACGAACCGGTCGAACGCATGCAGCCAGACCCCGTATGTCGCCTCCATGCTGGGAACGGTTTCCAGACCAAGGGTAATTGCGTTCGCGACGATTAACGTCGTCACGAAGCCTTGTACTCTGGGGCCCTCAACAAAATTTCCGATCTTTTCTCGCAACATGGTCATGGCACTCGTTTTTCGGTCGCGGCAGTTCTGTGCGCCGCTATGAGGTAATCACAGCATTGCGGGTTTGCAAGCCGGCGACAAAGCCAATAGCAAGCCGCACTCGTTGGGCAGGGAAATTTGAAATCTGGAATATGGACAGTTGTCTGTCGGCGACCATTCCGCAGCATACCGTGGTAAGACCGTTTCCCCGCGCCAAGCGGACGTGGTGAGATCAATGGCCCCTGTCCAAGGAAATGGAGGAACGCTTCCGCGATCGCCGACTGGGTCGACAATAATCCAATTCGATCTTTTGCCAGCGCTACCTGCAAATCAATAGGAGGGCTGCTTCGCTGTCGACCGCGACACCGCCGGTTTGATTTTTGATCGTCACTTTTGTGTCGATCCAACCACGGCCCGGTTTACTGCTCGGGCGGGTAGCCAGAACCTCCAGGTGCGCGGTGAGCGTGTCCCCGGCATACACCGGCAACAAAAAGCTGACTCTGATGCCGAGCCCGCTGGGCAGCATATGCAGACGTTTCCAAATGGCCCGCTGCGTTTTCGCGTTCAAGGCAAATATGTACGCCCCGGGCGCGATGATGTCCTTTAGGCCCATAGCGTGGGCGGCATCGGCATCAAGGTGCATCGGCTGGTTATCGAATTCTTCAGCGAAGGACAGCATTTTATCTCGTTCGGCAACAACCGTATCACCGACGAATTGGTCACCGACTTGGATATCTTCAAAATAGAGTTTGCTGGTCACCTGCTTCCCCCCTCCCGCGCGATGTTCGCGGTCAGAAGGTTGCACGGTGCCGAAAAGGCTAGCAACAATTTTTCGACCATGCCATTGCCGTGCGGGTTTCGCATGCGGGCGCCCGGGCAGCTCTATTCCCGATCCGATTCCCGGAGATCTTCATGTTCGGGATGGAATTCGTGGAGCGCGACGGCACAGCGAAGAATTTCTGATTTTGACGAAGGAAAAAGGACTGGAAGCCAAACCGGCTTTCATGTCTCTATTTGACGGCTGAAATATGGAGACCGCGGTGCTTGAATTGGTGTTGGGATATCTCGCCGGGTTGTTGACGCTGATAAATCCTTGCGTTCTACCCGTGCTGCCCATCGT
>CAYOAD010000027.1:0-24938 GCA_964401845.1 uncultured Rhodospirillaceae bacterium
AAGTTTAAGAAGAAGCCGTCATTCCTGAAAGTGCGAAAGATATTTTACGTTATCGTTCCGTGAAACTATTAATGAGGATTTATCAAAACAGTTTGATTGGCTAAAAAAGAATGGCGCTAAGTTGCTTCAATCTTGCAATAGGCATGCCACCCTGATTCATGGCGATTTTAGATTAGATAATTTATTTTATAAAGACGACGGTTCGGATCCAGTGCTAATAGATTTTCAGGCCGTAAATTTATTTAACCCAATGGCAGACGTGGCTTATTTTCTTCGACCTAATCTAAATGATGAAACTGTAGGTTCTGAACTGCAGCTTGTTCGTTATTTTTGGGAAGCGCTTAACTCGAACGGAGTGAGGGATTATCCTTGGGAGGATTGCCAAAATGATTATGAACTGGCCCAGTGGTGGCTTGCTCACCGCGGCGTTATCATAATTGGGCTGATAGAATTTGCACATCCTCGGGGTCAATTATTAATTGAAACCGCAATTAGGCGCGGTTTTAGGGACGGATTGTCTAGGCCCTCCTTACCTTGGTAAACTGTCTCCGGTATAGGCTTCATCCGGCTTAGCCTCTCGACAAATGAGGCGAGAAAATAGTTTTTTACGAGAATTTCGCCACATGGGCACTAGCGTATTCCTGAACAGGAGAATGTCTCAACCACTTCAATGCAAACTCGTAGTTTGTTGGAACACCCAAGCCGCACGATCAGCTGCATCGTGAGATTTTGTCTTCAAACACATCACTATCCGTTTGCAATCGTGGTGTTGCCTCACATCGATTGGCACATGCCGGCTGAAGTAGTAAACACCCCGCTTAAGATACAGATAACGGCCACAATTTTTGTCTACCATTTTGTCTACCCCAACGGCACGCAAAAGAAAAAGTGTATGCATGCCAATGGGTTAGACTGATTATGGTGGTGTGATTGGTGCCCCCTCCCGGACTCGAACCGGGACGGCCTTTCGGCCTCGGGATTTTAAGTCCCGTATGTCTACCAATTCCATCAAGGGGGCGCCTGGTCGACGGGCGTGAAACTAAGCCATCGCTTTCGATCCCACAACAATCGATCATGTTGGCCAATCAGTTCCCGCCGTCTTGCTGTTTCGGGTGAATATCGCCGTCATGCGGTTCCTCGCCGAGGTCGCGGATCATTTGCCGCACCTCTTCGGTCGTTAACTCCAGTTCGGCTTCGTCGGTCGAGCGCAGCACCAGACTGCAGCCGAACGTGCCGCCGCGGAAAAAGGGGTAGCTGCCGATTTCGATATCGGGGTGGCGATTTTGGATTTCACCCAAGGGTGCCGCAATCTGGCCCTCCGCGACATGTCCGCCGACGGTACGCGAAAGCACCGGTTTGCCGCCGGCCAGTTGATGGCGCAGACTGTCAAACATGGATCGCATGATGACCGGCACACCGGCCATGACGTAAACGTTTTCCAGGCGGTATCCCGGCGCCTTGCTAACCGGATTTTCGACCAATTCGGCGCCGGCCGGCATGCGCGCCATGCGCAATCGCGCTTCGTTGAGGTCACCCGGCTTGTAATGCGCTTTGAGGATGGCGTGGGCGTCGGCGTTAAGCTCGTATTCGACGCCAAACGCCTTGGCCACGCATTCCGACGTGATGTCGTCGTGCGTGGGTCCGATGCCGCCCGTGGTGAAAACGTAGTCGAATGCCGCCCGGCACTCGTTCACGGTGGCGACGATGGTTGCTTCGACGTCCGGGATGACGCGTGCTTCGGCCAGTTGGACGCCTATTTCGTTCAACTCTTTGGCCAGGTACGGCAAATTCTCGTCTCTTGTCCGGCCCGAGAGTATTTCGTTCCCGATAATGATCAGGCAGGCCGTTTTGTTCTTCGATGACACGCCAAGCTACCTTCCCTACAAACCCAACCAAGCATAGCACCACCGTCGATGCGGCGTCACCGCAGGCGATTGAAATCGTTGCCGGGAAGACCTACCTTTTGCCCATGGAATTTTCGGAACCTCTATTGCGCGGCGTGCTGGAGCGCCGCTATAAGCGTTTTCTGGCGGACGTAAAGCTGGAAAGCGGCGATGTCGTCGTCGCCCACTGCGCCAATTCGGGGTCCATGCTGGGGGTCAAGGAACCCGGCTCCGAAGTTTGGCTGTCGCGGTCAACCAACCCCAAGCGCAAACTGAAATACACCTGGGAATTTACCCGCTGCGGCGACCATCTCGTGGGCGTGAATACCGGCCACCCCAACGCCCTGGTGGCCGGGGCCATCATGGACGGCACGATCACCGAATTGCCGGCCAAGGCTGAATTAAGCCGGGAAAAGAAGTACGGCAAGAATTCGCGCATCGACATCCTGCTTGAGGACGAGACCGGCTTGACCTACGTGGAGGTGAAGAACGTCCACATGTCGCGGGAGGAAGGCCTCGCAGAATTTCCAGATTCCGTGACGACGCGCGGCGCCAAACATCTGGTTGAGTTATCCGATATGGTGGCCGAGGGCCACCGCTCCGTCATGGTTTACCTGGTGCAACGCGAGGATTGCGAACGTTTCACGATCGCTGGCGATATTGATCCGGGGTACGCCGAAGCCCTCGTCGAGGCCCGGCGGCAGGGCGTTGAGGCAGTTTGTTATTGCTGTAAGATCACGCCATCGGGTATATCCGTCGACCGGCCCTTGCCGATCGTCTTTTAGGTAAGAAATTGGGAACCAAATACGACTAGGATGAATACGTGAACCACGGCGGCAACATAGATCAGATCGACACGCCCCGGCGCACCGGCGTCATCAAAATCCACGGCCAGGAGGATTTTGAACCGATGCGGAAGGCGGGCCGTTTGGCGGCCGAATGCCTCGACATGATCACGGAACATGTCGTGCCCGGGGTGACCACGCGCGAACTCGACGATCTTTGCCACCAGTTCACCCTGGACGCCGGTGCGGTACCGGCCACGCTGAATTACCGGGGCTACCCGAAATCAACCTGTACCTCGGTGAACCACGTTGTTTGTCACGGCATTCCGGGCGACAAGGTTCTGAAAAAAGGCGACATCATCAACATTGACGTCACCAAGATCGTCGACGGCTGGCACGGTGATTCAAGCCGGATGTTTCTGGTCGGCGATGTCAGCATAAAAGCCCGCAAACTGGTGGACGCCACCTACGAGGCGATGATGCGGGGCATTGAAGTGATCCGCCCCGGCGCCACTACGGGCGACATCGGGCATGCCATCCAGACTTTCGCGGAATCGAAGCGTTATTCCGTGGTTCAGGATTTCTGCGGTCATGGTATCGGTCGCCTGTTCCACGACGCTCCGAACATCCTCCACTTCGGACAGCCTGGCGACGGCTTCGAATTACGCGAAGGGATGTTTTTTACGGTCGAACCGATGATCAACATCGGCAAGTACCATGTCAAAATGCTCAGCGATGGCTGGACGGCGGTCACCAAGGATAAGTCATTGTCCGCACAGTTTGAGCATACGGTGGCGGTGACGAAGGACGGCTACGAAATCTTCACCGCCTCGCCCGCCGGTCTGGACCACCCCTAAGGCCGCCGCTTCATGACGGCAAAGCCCGATCAGGTCGGACACCGGGAGCGTCTGCGTGATCGGTTCATGAAGGGTGGCGCCGACGCCCTGGCCGATTATGAACTGCTTGAATTGATCCTGTTTCAGTCGCGCCCACGGGGCGACGTGAAGCCCTTGGCCAAATCATTGATCAAGCGTTTCGGCAGTTTCGCCGAGGTCATTAGCGCCGCGCCCGAGCGATTGACGGAAATCAATGGCGTCGGTTCCAGCACTGTCGTGGCCCTCAAGTCGATCCAGGCCGCGGCCCTGAAACTCTCACAGGCGCAGGTGCTGAATAAACCCACCCTGGCCTCCTGGTCGGCGCTGATGGATTATTGCCGTGCCAGCATGGCGTACCACACCACGGAGCAGTTCAGGATACTGTTCCTCGACCGCAAAAACGTGCTGATCGCCGACGAAATCCAGCAAACCGGTACAGTTGACCACACGCCGGTCTATCCTCGCGAGGTTGTGAAGCGGGCGCTGGAGCTGGGTGCATCGGCGGTAATCATGGTCCACAACCACCCCTCCGGCGACCCGACGCCGTCGCGGGCCGATATCGACATGACCAACAAGGTGAAGGAAGCCGGCGAGAAACTTGGCGTCACGCTGCATGACCATATCGTCATCGGACGCGCCGGCGACACCAGTTTCAAGTCCATGGGATTGCTCTAACTTCGGTTTTTGAATGAAATCTCGCACATTCCGTGTGTAGATTCATCTTGCCCAAGCATGCGAAAATACCCAATTATTGAGTAAGAATATGTTCACATGTCATAGGTGAGAATGAGCTTTCCTGTGACATGAAGGGTGATTTGAGTCCGAGGCGCATTGGAGCCCTGGAATACTAACTTCGCACTTGAAATTGAGCACACCGCCCGTTGTACACCTAATGCGTGGTCGTTTTATGGAGGAACGGCAATGCCGAACTTGGCTAGTGTAAAGAAGACCCTCGAAGAACGCCTTGCCATGTTGACGGTGAGAGCTGAAGACGCGGAGCAGGAATTGCGCGCGGGTCACAGCGCCGATTTTGAGGAATATGCCACCGAAGCGGAAGGCGACGAAGTGCTGGAAGGCCTCGAAGGCTCGGCAATTTACGAGATCAATCAGATCAAAGCGGCGCTCGGACGCATTGAAGACGGATCGTACGGTGAGTGCGTGACCTGTGGCGAGGAAATCGCCGAAAAACGCCTGGAGGCGGTGCCCCATACGCCCCAGTGCATCGACTGCGCCAACAAGAACTGACCGGCTAGAGCATTTCTTCCACAAGTTCCTGAACGGAGAGCGCCGCCGTGGCATCCGGCAGCACGTTTGGCTCGCCCGCCATCCAGGCGGATACCTGGTTCAGTTGAAGTCTGAAACTATCGGGCCTCAAATTGTCGATGTCGTCGAGTTCCGGCCGCCAGTCACCGCCATCGGACGCAGCCAGGCAAAACCAATCATGCAGACGCAGGCTTTGCTTAGTTCCCCAAAACGTCATTTCCACCCGATCCGGTCCAGCGCCGCCGCTTGAGCCGTGAATGACGGCGGGCAAGCCCCCGCAGTCCAAGGTCGCCGTGATATGGGTTTCACATAAATCCGGATCCGACGGGTAAACCGGCGTCGAGGAAATGACCTCCGCCCTTCCCGCCAGCCGCTCCAGCAAATAGAGGAAATGAGAGAGCACTTCGCGGGTATATCCACCCTGTTCCCGCAGCCGCAGCCAATCAGCATCCAGTTGCCAGGCCCTGGGCCAAAGCGAAAAATGGACATTGATGTCGATACCGGCAAGATCGCCCAATTCACCCGCCTTCATTCGGTTTTCAGCGCGCTCGACCGCCTCGCAGGCGGCTTGGGCAAAATTTACGATGTTGGGTGTGTTGGTTTCACTCAGCCGGGAAACCAGGGCCCGGCTCTGCTCGACATCAATACCTAGCGGTTTCTCGCAGTAAATCGGTTTGCCGGCATCCATCGCGGCATCGGCGTATTCCTTGTGCCAGATCGGCGGACAGGCGATGTAGACCAGATCGGTATCCGAAGAGGCAATAAGCTCAGAAGCATTGTCCGCGATTTTTAATTCCGGCGCGGCGGCCCGGGCCTTGTTGCAGGCTTCGGCCGATGGATCCCAGGCCCCGGCAAAGGAGAAATCGGGATGCTCTCACATGTTGTCGATCATGCGGCCGCCCATGATCCCCAGGCCGATTATACCGACCCTCCAGTTGCGCTCCGACATACCGCTTACCTCCCTACCCGCTGGTTCGGCCGAACGCTATCACCCCCGCCGTACACTCGACAAGGGCGGCGCCTTGAGGCACCATCGGACCCTCGCCAGAACACCCTCAATTACGGGAAAAACAATTATGAAGGACTTGTTTTCGGTCGCCGGAAAAACCGCGCTTGTGACCGGAGGGTCGCGCGGAATTGGAATGATGATCGCCCGCGGCTTCGTCGAAAATGGCGTCAAAGTCTACATTTCGTCCCGAAAAGCCGACGTCTGCGATGCGGCCGCCGCCAAGCTTTCGGAATTCGGCGAATGCATTTCCCTACCCGCCGATATTTCGACCCTTGAAGGCATCGAGGGCTTGAGCAAAGCCCTCGCGGAAGCAGAGGAAAAGCTCGATATTCTGGTCAACAACGCCGGTGCGGCCTGGGGTGCGCCGTTTGCCGATTTTCCGGAAAACGGCTGGGACAAGGTGATGGACCTTAACGTCAAATCGCCTTTCTTCATGACCCAGAAGCTCCTCCCCCTGCTCAAGGCAGCGGCAAGTGAAGAAGACCCCGCGCGGGTCATCAACATCGGCAGCATCGACGGGCTTTCGACGCCGATGATGGAAACCTACTCCTATCCGGCATCCAAGGCAGCGATCCACCACCTCACCCATGTCCTGGCCGCCCGGTTGGCGCCTCACGACATTACGGTCAACGCCATAGCGCCGGGGCCGTTCGAAAGCCAGATGACCGAGTTCATGATGGACAATTTCCGCCAGGAGATCGAACGCGCCAATCCGAGGAAACGGATCGGCACCCCTGAGGACGTTGCGGGCACGGCCATCTATCTGACGTCGCGCGCGGGCGCCTACACCACCGGCGCCATCATCCCTCTGGAAGGCGGCATTTTGATCCGCATTAATCAATAATCGAAGAACGTCCGGGAGTATTCAGAAGTGGCAATTATCAGCGTGATGGCGGAGATTTCAGGCGTGGTGGGGCGTATTGAAGCAGGCCAGGGTTCGACCGTCAGCGAAGGCGACGATATCGCCATCATCGAAAGCATGAAGATGGAAATCCCGGTGGCCGCCCCCAGTGATGGCCGCATCACCGAAATTCGCGTGGATGTCGGGGAAACAATCGAGGAAGGCCAGGAAATCGCCCGGATGGAGACCTGACCGGATGACGGATGTCAAGGTGCAGCCGGAAAAGGCTTCCGCGCAGCCGCCGTTTCTGCACCTCGACCGCCCACCGGCGGAGGTCGAAGTCGTTACCGGTGACAACGGGGAATTGGAACTCTCCTGCCCCCGCGCCATGCCGGCGCACCCGGACAGTTTGCTGGATTATCTAACCGAAGCCGACGGAGACCATGGCGACCGGATTTTCCTGGCGGAACGGGAAAATGGGGCGACGGGACCGTGGATCGAAATGACCTACAGCCAGTGTCTGGCCCGCTCCGAAGCCGTCGGCCAGTGGCTGCTAGACCGGGGATACGGGCCAGAGCGCCCGGTTATGATCCTTTCGGAAAACAGCCTAGCCCACGCCGTCATGACGTTTGGCGCCCTGTGCATCTCGTCTCCGGTTGCACCTGTATCACCGGCCTATTCACTCCTGAGCCAGGATTTCGCCAAACTCAAGTACATCTTCGATCTGATCGAGCCCGGCCTCGTATTTGTCGAGGACATGGACCGTTTTGCCCGTGCCCTCGACGCCCTAGATCTGACCGGAATTGATGTCGTCGCCGTGAAAGGCGAGACGGACGGAGTCATCGCTTTTGACAGATTGCTGGAAACTCGATCGACGAAATCGGTCGCGGAAGCCCGATCCCGCATCACGCCCGATACGGTGGGAAAAATCCTGTTCACCTCCGGCTCTACCGGTATCCCAAAAGGGGTGATAAACACCCACCGCATGTTCTGCGCGGTACAGGGAATGCTGGAAGACGTGCGTGACGTCAGCCGCGAGGACGAACCGGGCGTCGTCCTCGATTGGCTCCCCTGGCATCATACCTTCGGCGGCAACGCGACGATGAATTCGGTCCTGCGCGGCGCGGCGACGCTTTATATCGATGCCGGCAGACCGGTACCGGGTTTATTCGACATTACGATCCAAAACTTGCGGGAAATTGCGCCGACCTACTTCTCGTGCGTGCCCGGCGCCTATGCGGTGCTCGCGGATGCCCTGGAGACAGACGACGCGCTGCGCAAGAATTTCTTCAGCCGCCTGCAGGGCATGTCTTACGGCGGAGCGGCACTACCTCAGGCGCTCTATGACCGGATGCAGTCGCTCAGCATTCGGGAGCATGGCCACCGCCTCAATCTGTCAACGGGTTACGGCGCCACGGAAACGGGTGCGCTGAACACGGCCGTTTATTGGGAAACCGAGCGTATGGGTTTGATCGGACTGCCGTTGCCGGGCGTTCGCCTGAAGCTCTTGCCGGTTGACGGCAAGTTCGAGGTCCGCGTCAAGGGACCACAGATCATGCCGGGTTACCACAAACGTCCGGACCTCGATGCCGAAGCCTTCGATGAGGATGGTTGGTTTAAAACCGGCGACGCGGCGGTGTGGGCCGATCCGGACGATCCGCTGCAGGGTCTTGTATTCGCCGGCCGGGTTAGCGAGGACTTCAAGCTGACCAGCGGAACCTGGGTACACACCGGAACGCTTCGGGTGGATGCGTTGGCAGCGCTCTCTCCCCTGGCGTCGGATGCCCTGGTAGCGGGCCACAACCGCAGCGAAGTCGGTTTGCTAGTGTGGCCCAACATGGCCGCCCTGGGGGCTATTGCACCCGATGTGGATCCGTCCCAGCTTCTTGACGACGAACGCATCCGCGACAATTTCCAGGACTCGCTCGTGCGGTACAATGCAACGGTGACGGGATCGAGTCGGCGAATTGCTCGCCTTATCTTGATGTCGGAGCCGCCCGACATCGACGCCGGAGAGATTACCGACAAACGCTACATCAACCAACGCGTTTCGCTCGAGCGCCGTTCGGATCTGGTGGCAAAGCTCTATGCCGAGCCAACGGACGACAGCGTAATCCTCGGCTGAATACACATCCGCAAACTGTTTGTCAGAGGGTGTCGGGAGGATTACGCTCTAACCTTCCATAGTGGGGCGCGCTGGCAACGTATCGCTGTCCGGAAACGTTAAGCGAGGATTATTCGATGGTTGATGAAGCCCTCATGCAGCCCCGCTATATGGGAATGCCGACATTCATGCGCCGGCCTGTCGCCGAAACCGCAGAGGGCCTGGATATCGCCCTCATCGGCGTTCCTTTCGACGGCGGCGTTACCAATCGGCCGGGCGCTCGCCATGGACCCCGAGAGATGCGCGATGCCTCGACGATGACGCGGGCCATACACCACGTCACTCAGATCGATCCGTTCGAGCTTTGCAGCATGGCCGATATCGGCGACGTACCCTTCTCAGCCGTCTACGATCTGGAAGCCACGGTAAACGAAATCGAAGCGTTCTTCGCCGACGTGAAGTCCGCGGGCGCGGTACCGTTGACGGCCGGTGGCGATCACTCCATCACGTATCCGATCCTGAAGGCGTTGGCCGTCGACGGGCCTGTCGGGCTGGTGCACATCGACGCCCACACGGATACCTGGGACGCCTTTCAAGGGTCGAAATACCACCACGGCGCGCCTTTCCGCCGGGCCACCGAAGCCGGCGCCATTGACCCAAGACGGACCGTGCAGATCGGCATTCGGGGCGCCCAGAACATTTCCGATGGTTGGGATTATTCGCTCGAATCCGGCATGCGCGTCATTTTCATGGAGGAAGTCACATCCATGGGTATCGATGCCGTGATTGAAGAGGCACGAAACGTCGTGGGCAAGGGTCCGGTCTATATTTCGTTCGACGTGGACGGTCTCGACCCCGTCTACGCACCCGGTACTGGAACGCCGGAAATCGGCGGTCTCACGACGATCGAAGGCCAGGCGCTAATCCGCGGTATGCGGGGTTTGAACATCATCGGCGGCGACGTCGTCGAGGTGGCACCGCCGTTCGATCCCAGCGGAAACACGGCCATTGTCGGCGCCACGCTGATGTACGAAATCCTCTGCGTCATGGCCGAAGCCGTCGACGCCAGAAGGAACGCTTAGCCCGCCACCGGAGGCCGCCGATCGGCCCACGGTTGAGCCCTCTCGAGCTGCGCCGCCAACCTGAACAGCGTGGCCTCGTCACCGTATCGGGCGGCGAACTGCATACCCAGCGGCAAGCCGTCGTCAGTCCACTGCAACGGCAACGTCATGGCGGGCTGGCCCGTACCATTGAAAATCGAGGTAAAACCGGAATATTCGCCGAGCCGGGTGATGTGTTGATCCCTGGTTTCCGGCGTGAAGGCGAAGTAGCCAAGCGGCGCCGGTTCCCGGCAAAGCGTCGGCGTCAGCCAGACGTCGAAATTCTCCATGAAAGCACCAACATCGCGTGACATGGCTTGCAAACCCTCAATGGCGCTCAAATAGGCGCCGGCTGATAGCGCTTGGCTGCTTTGGTACATCTGCCAAGTCAACGCCTCGAAATCCGCTTCCGTCGGTTCCTTGCCGATTGTCCGTGACCAGTAATCAATCGTCCAACCGAGCAATCCAACCCAAGTCTTGCCGAATGACTTGAGCGTCCTTGGCCGGTCAATTTTCGGTTCGCTCTCGACCACATCATGGCCAAGTTCAACGCACAAGTTCGCCGTGGCTTCCAATGCGTTCCGACACTTCGCCGTTACCTCAACTCCGGTCAAGGGCAGGGAGGAGAAAGCGATACGCAACCGCCCAGGGTCTCGGTCTACCTCTTGGTCATAGGGCAATTCCTGTGTGGTCGGCCAATAGGGATCACCGATCCCCGGTCCGGCGGTCGCTTGCAAAATCACGGCGCTGTCACGAACGCTGCGGGTCACGACGTGTTCGTGAACTATTCCACCTCCGATATCGCCATAATGAGGCGCCAGGGTGTTGCGACCTCGTGTCGGTTTCAATCCCACAAGACCACAGCACGAAGCGGGAATGCGTATGGAGCCGCCGCCGTCATTGGCGTGTGCAGCGGGAACAATGCCTGCGGCAACTGCCGCTGACGATCCCCCGGAGGACCCGCCCGTTCCCAGTTCGGTGTTCCAGGGATTTCGGGCCGCTCCAAAAAGTTCGGGCTCCGTCGTCGGCAATAACCCGAATTCAGGAGTGTTGGTTTTACCGAAGACATTCAGACCGGCGTCCAGAAATCGTGTTGTCAGGTCACAATTGACAGGAGAAGTATAATCGCTCAAGAAGCGTGATCCTTCGGCCATCGGCGTACCGGCCAGTTCTGCCGCCAAGTCTTTCAGCAGGAAAGGCACGCCAGCCAGAGGGCCGTCGCCGGGCGACTTGGCGCTGTCCCTGCCCCGTTCGTAGAGTGGCGTGACAATCGCGTTGATCTTTGGATTGATCCGTTCCGCCCGCTCGATCGCCGCCTCCAATAATTCATCGGCGGAAACGTCGCCGTTGCGAACCAGTTCGGCCTGCGCGGTCGCGTCCATGAATGCGGTGTCATCGGCGAGGGTCATTTTTATCTCCCAAGTCTGGTTTCGAATTTCTTCTGCCGCGGGAACGCAGGTATCATAGGCTAGCAAATCGTTCGGAGAGAGACATCATATGCTTCAGGACACCGTCGTCCTCGTCACAAACGTCACGAATTTCGCCGGCCTGCCCGCCGCCCGGGAGATGGCGTCGCAAGGCGCAATCGTGCTGGCCCATGACTCAGGTTTCACCGAGGCCGAGGCACGCGGCGTCTTCGAGAGCGAGAATTCCGGTGTGAAGGCGTTAAGCGCCCAGGCGCCAGACGACCTGGCCAAGGAGGCACTCGCCCAGCACGGTCGCATCGATGTCTTGGTAAACAACGACATCGGCGACGCCAAACGGGCCAAAGTTGAAGAGGCCGACGCCGACGACATGCGCCAGGCCCTTGAGGATATGGTCGTCGCTCCTTACGCCCTCACCGGCGCCGTCGTACCTGCGATGAAGGAACGCAAAAGCGGCAAGATCATTTTCGTCACCTCGGCCACACCTCTTCGCGGGCTGCCAAATTATTCCATGTATGTCACTGCGCGCGGCGCCACCAACGCCATGACACTGACGCTGGCCCACGAATTGGCGGGCTTCAACATCCAGGTTAACGCTTTGGCGCCTAATTACGTCGAAAGCCCAGCTTACTTTCCCAAGGAATTGGTCGAAGACCCTGAAACGCTGGCCAAGATCACCAAGAATATTCCGCTCGGCCGTTTGGCCAAGCCGGAGGAAGTCGGCAAGGTTCTGGCCTTTCTGGCGTCGGACGCTTCGAACTTCATTACCGGTCACGTGCTGCCTTACGCCGGCGGTTGGGCCTAAACAATCACGATAAATCTGGAGACGACTGCATGTTTGATCTTAGCGGCAAGGTTGCCGTCATAACCGGCTCCTCCAAAGGCATCGGACGCGCCATGGCGGAACAGATGGCATTAGCGGGGGCGAAAGTTGTGGTCTCGTCGCGCAAGGCGACGCCGTGCGACGAGGTCGCCGCAGCGATCAACGAAGCCGGCGGCGAGGCCATCGCCATCCCCTGTCACATCGGAGACAAGGAACAGCTTCAAGCCCTGGTCGACGGCACGATGGAGAAGTGGGGCCGTATCGACAGCCTCGTCTGCAACGCGGCGGCCAACCCGTTCTACGGCCCGCTATCGGAGATTCCGGATGAGCTCTTCGACAAAACCATGGAGACCAATATCCGGTCCAACCTGTGGCTTGCCAACATGGTGCTGCCGCAAATGGCGGAACGTAAAGACGGCAGCGTCATCATCACCTCGAGCATCGGCGGCTTGAAGGGAAGCGCCGTCCTGGGCACCTATGCCATTTCCAAGGCGGCAGACATGCAGCTTGCGCGCAACCTGGCCGTCGAATGGGGACACGCCAACATCCGCGTCAACTGCATTGCGCCGGGCCTGGTCCGAACCGATATGGCGCGGGCTCTGTGGGAAAATCCCGATACCTACAAACGGGTCTGCGCCACCTCTCCGCTGGGCCGCATCGGTGAGCCCAATGAAATTGCCGGCGCCGCGGTCTTCCTTGCCTCCGACGCGGGCGCCTTCATCACCGGGCATACCCTGGTGATCGACGGCGGCGTCACCATCGCCGATCCACCCCCGGTGAGTTGACGTGGGAGAAGACGCCTACGAGGCTTCGAGCCCCTTGAGAGCTTTACGCGATATCTCCAGCGCGCGCTGCCAGACGCTTTCCTTCCATTCGGCTTCTTCGCCGAAAAAGGCAGCGCGGACATCTTTCTTGATGGCGCGGCCGAGTTCTGATTCCACCTCACCGTGAAGATGAAGCCAATTGTCGGCCCTCAAGGCCTGCAAGACGTCCTGCGGCGGAATGGTGCCGTATTCGAGCGCGATTGCCGTAAATTCGACAGGTCCAAGCGCTTTCAGGTAACCCTGATCGATCGTCCCCTGTACTTCCGCCGACACGGAATCGCCGGCTGACGGCGATTTGACCTCGTCGCCATACCACTGGCGGGCGCGTTCATAATCGCCGCCGCGTCCGCCGTCCACAGAGATCAATTCGCCATATCCACGCGGCCCCAGTCCGGTGTGGAGATCGATAAAGGCAACCTTGCGGGCGCCGCGGCACCAGGCGCCGGCGTTGTCTTCGATCAGGCGGCGCGACCAGGTCGGCTGGCGTCCACCATAGAACAAGCCGTCTGCATGGTCGTACTGACCGGTGGAGACCGCCGCCTGGAAGGCGAACATGCCGCGTGTCTCAATGAATTCAGCGATGGCCTTGTCCGCCGCTTCCCGCACTGGACCTTCCCAGCTCGAAGGCACCAGCCAGCCGTGCACTTCGTCATAGTCGGGATTGGCCGGTAAATCCTTTTCGAAGTCCTGGAAATTGCGGTTGAGGTCGACGTTGTCCTCGGTCACGCGGCGGGCATGGGCGAAACCATGGGGATTGTGGGCGTGAACCAGAACCAACGCCGTATCGGCAGGTAATTCGTCCGGCAGCCCGTTTTTCAGCATACTGATTTGGATGCCGGATCCGCAGTACCCCTCGATGCCATGGGTCGCCGAAGCAACCAGCAAGACCCGCTCAGCTTCGTCCGGCCCCAACCTGACGACGTCGGCGGCAAGTTCGCCGCCATCCGGCCCTTTCAGCGGATGAAGGTAGGTATCCGGTGAGGCGTCGGCGTCGGCAACCGCGGCCAGGAACTTGGACCTGGCCTCGGCATAGGTCTTGGAAAAATTTTCGGTAACCGTCACGCGCTCTACCCTCCCAGGTTAGCCTTCCCAGTCTTTGAACCCTTTGCCTTCAGCAGCAAGTTTGGCAAGCAGGGGCGAGGGTTCCCAGAACACCGCACCATGCTGTTCCTTGTACCTGAGCAAGGCTTCGAGGATCACGTCCAGACCGATGGTATCGGCCCAGAACATGGGTCCGCCCCGGTATGGCGGGAAGCCGTAACCGTTGAGCCAGATGACGTCGATATCGCCGGGGCGCAGGGCGATGCCCTCCTCCAGGATCTTGGCGCCTTCATTGACCAGCGGATAGAAGCAGCGCTCGAGGATCTCCTGATCGGAAACCTCCCGCCGTTCGATACCGCTGGCGGCGGCGGCCTGTTTGATGATCTCGTCGACTTCCGGGTCAGGAACGGGCGTGCGACTGCCCTCCTCATAAAGGTACCAGCCCTTGCCTGTCTTTTGGCCGAAACGGCCCTGTTCGCAGATGCGGTCGCCGATGTCGCAGTAACGTACGTCGTTTGGCCGGTTGCCGGCATTGGCCTTGCGGATGCGCCAGCCGACGTCGTTACCCGCCAGGTCGCCCATGGTGAATGGCCCCATGGCGAGACCGAAGTCGAATACCACCCTGTCGACCTGTTCAGGGCTGGCGCCTTCCTCGATCAGGAACGCCGCCTCCCGCATGTAGGGGTGCAGCATGCGGTTGCCCACGAAGCCGTCACAGACGCCAACCATGACGCCGACTTTGCCGATGCGCTTGGAAATCTTCATCATGGTCGCCACGACATCCGTCGCGGTTTTTTCGCCGCGTACGTTCTCCAGCAGCCGCATGACGTTGGCCGGCGAAAAGAAATGCATGCCGGCAACATCTTCGGGCCGCTTGGTAGCCATCGCGATTTCATCAATGTTCAGCGTGGAGGTGTTCGATGCCAGGATCGCGCCCGGTTTGCAGACCTCGTCAAGTTTGCCGAATATCTCCTTCTTGAGATCCATTTCCTCGAAAGCCGCTTCGATGACGACATCGGCATCCTTGAGATCGCCGTATTCGAGCGTACCGGTGATCATCCCCATGGCCTGATCCATCTTATCCTGTGAAAGACGGCCCTTCTTGACAGTGGCGGCGTAATTACCGCTGATGATGCCGAGGCCTTTGTCCAAAGCCTCCTGCGATGTCTCGAGGACAGTCACCGGAATGCCTGCACTAGCGAAATTCATCGCGATGCCGCCGCCCATCGTGCCGCAGCCGATGATGGCCGCCGAGTTGATCTCGCGTACCGGTGTCTCCTTGGTGACATCGGGGATTTTGTTGGCGCCGCGCTCGGTGAAAAAGGCGTAGCGCAATCCAGCGGACTGGGGCGAGCCAAGACACTCGGTGAAACGGGCGCGTTCGTTTTTCAGGCCTTCCTCAAACGGCAGTTCAACAGCGTCTCGTACGCAATCGACGATTTTGTCGGGCGCAAAGTACCCCCGCGTCCGCCGCGCCATGGATTTGCGGAAGTCCGCATAGAATTGGTCGTTGCCGCGCATCGGGATTGTATGTTGGTCCATATCACGGATGCGCATCAACGGGCGGTTTTCGGCAACGACCTTTTCGGCAAAGGCGATGGCGCCTGCCAGCAGATCATCCTCGACGACGTCATCCACGACGCCTAATTTGAGTGCCTCGGCGGCGCCGATGGGATTGCCGCTGACGATCATGGGTAGCGCCTTTTCCGGCCCGATCAGACGGGGCAAGCGCTGGGTGCCGCCCGCTCCCGGCAGGATACCAAGCTTCACTTCGGGCAGGCCCACCTTGCCGGACGCCAGAGCCACGCGGAAGTGGCAGGCCAAGGCCGTTTCCAGGCCGCCGCCAAGCGCCGTGCCGTGGATCGCCGAAATAACTGGCTTGGCCGTGTCCTCGATGGTGCTGATCACCGTGTTGAGGTCGGGATCCTTCGGCGGTTTGCCGAACTCAGTGATATCGGCGCCCGCCATATAGGTCCGGCCTTCGCCGATGATGATGATTGCTTTTACCTCATCATCGGCGGCGCCTTGCTCGACACCTTCCTTGATACCCAGGCGGACGGCGTGCGAGAGCGCGTTGACCGGCGGATTATCGACCGTGACGACGCCGATGGCGCCCTGCTTGGAGAACGATACGGGGGAGCTCATGTTTCTGCCTCTTTGCGTGAGTATTAAAACCGGACGGGGCGGCCCGAAGCCGCCCCCTGTTTGAGTATATTCGCGGCCGTGGACTAGACTTCCAGCCACTCCTGGCGGATTTGTTCGTTTTCGCGCAATTCGTCGGGCGTACCCTCGAACACCATGTGGCCGTGGCCCATGACGAATACCCGGTGCGATATCTTAAGCGCGATGGTGAGTTTTTGCTCGACCAACAGGATGGAGATTCCCCGGCTGGCGATCTCCTCCAACAGTTTACCGACCTGCTCCACCAGTTTCGGCGCAAGCCCCTCGGTTGGCTCATCGATCATGACCAGGTCGGGATCACCCATCAGGGTTCGGCACATGGTCAACATCTGCTGCTCGCCGCCGGAGAGCACGCCCCCGTCGTTGTCCGCCCGCTCCCGCAGGTTGGGAAACATGTCGAACATGTCCTCGATCTTCCAACGTCCCTCGGTGTTGGCCTTTTTCATACCCAAGAGAAGGTTTTCGCGGACCGACATGGTCGGAAATATGTCGCGGTTCTCGGGAACATAGCCCAACCCCTTGTGGGCGATTTCGTGGGCTTTCATTCCGGAAATTTCCTCGCCCCGGAACTTGATTGATCCCTCGGGCGGCACGTCGCCCATGATGGCTTTGCAAGTGGTGGAGCGGCCGACGCCGTTGCGGCCCAACAGGCTGACGATTTCACCTTCTTTGACGTCGAACGATACGCCCTGGAGGATATGGCTTTTGCCGTAGTAAGCGTGGAGATCGTTGACTTGCAGCATCAGGCGGCCTCCTCGCCGAGGTAGGCTTCCTTGACGGCGGCGTTGCCGCGAATTTCCGTCGGCGCGCCAGAGGCGATGATCTCGCCGTAGACCAGCACGGATATCTTGTCAGCCAAATTGAAAACGACACCCATGTCGTGCTCGACCATCACAAGCGTCTTGTTTTCCGTCACCTTGCGGATGAGTTCGACGGCATGATCGGTTTCGCTGTGGCTCATACCCGCCGTCGGTTCGTCGAGGATAATGATGTCGGCGCCGCCGGCAATGGTGATGCCAATCTCAAGCGCGCGCTGTTCGGCGTAAGTCAACACGCCGGCCGGGATATGCGCCCGCGCCGTCATGCCGATTTCCTCGAGAACTTCCGCCGTGCGTAGGTTGACGTCCTCGAGCTTGTCGACGTTGTGCCAAAAGGAATACTGGTAACCCATGGCCCAGAGCACGCCGCAGCGGACGTTTTCGAACACGCTGAGACGGGGAAAGATATTGGTGACCTGAAAACTGCGCGAAAGCCCCTTGCGGTTGATCTCGAACGGCTTCATGCCCTGCAGATCTTCACCCCGCAATTCAATGCGACCGCCGGTCAGGCTGTATTTGCCGGTGATCAGATTGAACAGCGTGGACTTGCCCGCGCCATTGGGTCCGATGACGGCGTGGCGTTCGCCCTCCCTGATCGCCAGGTTGACGCCGCGGATGATCTCAGTGGCGCCGAAGTTCTTGCGCACGTCGATCAATTCGATGGCGGTACTCATTCTTTCTCTCCCGAATACGCGTAGTGTGACGCTTCACCCCATGCTTCGGCCACGGCAGGTGCCATTTTCTTCGCGACAATAAAGCCGCCAACCGCCAGGCCGGCGTAGATAATCCAGGGCACCGGATTCTCGACGTTCATATGAATGCCGAAGAGGCTCTTATCGACCTCGCCGATCGCCCGGACGCTCATAAAGTGGAGCAGTTCGAGAACGCCGATGACGCCAATTCCACACACCAGTGCCGGTGCAAGAATCCGGGCATAGGGGACCGCCAGGGAAGCCAATCGACCGGCCTGGCTGATCGGTACATGCATCATGATCAGTCCCGTGAGGCCAAACGGCGCGTACATCACGGTGGCAACGAAGACCAGACCGACATAAAGCGCCCAGATCTCGGTGTAATTCGAGAGCAAGGTCTGGAGCAGGGTGAAGACGATGGCGCCGACAATCGGTCCGAAGAAGAAGCCGACGCCGCCGACGTAGGCCTGCAGCAGCACGACTCCTGAAGTCAGGGCATTGACCGTTTCCTCGGTTACGATTTCGTAATTGATCGCGAACAGGGACCCGGCGATGCCCGCGAACATGCCCGACGTCGCGAATGAAATGAAGCGGATATGCTTTTGGCTGTAACCCACGAATTCAGCGCGTTCAGGGTTATCGCGAACGGCGTTCGCCAGACGGCCCACCGGCGTGCGGGAATAGCGGTACATCAGCCAGACCGCCAGCAACATCCAGAAACCGATCAGGTAGTAGACCTCGATCTCCCGCGCGAAATCGAACCCGAAGAAGGGCGTCAACTCGGTCCGGTCGGCGGTAATACCTTCTTCGCCGCCCGAGAATTTGGTGAAGATCAGGGAAGACGAGGCGATCATTTCCCCGATACCCAGCGAAATCATGGCGAACACGGTGCCGGCCCGATTGGTCGCAAAACTGCCGACCATTATGCCGAAGGCCAAGCCGGCTAATCCGCCGACCACCGGCACGAGCGGGATCGGCAGCGGAAACGCCCCTTCGCCAAACATGTTCAGGGCATGGATGGCGAAATAGCCGCCCAGGCCGAAATAAACGGCATGCCCGAACGACAGCATGCCGCCATGCCCGAGCAACATGTTGTAGGCGACAGTGAAGATGATGGCGATGCCCATCTGGTTCAGCACCGCGATGGCGACGCCTCCCGCGAATATCTGCGGCAGAATGATCACGACCAGGGCGGCAATCAGCCAAACGGCATTTCGCCGGACGAACGAGCCGTTGGCCGGTACGGCGAGCGATTTTGCTGTATCGGTCATACTTCACGTGTCCCAAATAGGCCGGTGGGACGGAAGATAAGGATCAGCACCAGCAGGAGATAAGGCAGGATTGGACCGAGTTGCGCTATGGTCACGGTGTAAAGATCGCTGATGACGCTTTGCGCATCCAGGCTCATCCCGAGCAATGTGAAGAAGTCGCCGAAGGAATAATCGATGGCCACCGCAAAGGTTGTCATGAACCCGATCAAGAGCGAGGCGACGAACGCGCCGATCAGCGAACCCAGGCCGCCGACCACGATCACGACAAAGACGATGGGACCGAGCACGATCGCCATCCCGGGAAATGTTCCCAGCACGGGCCCGGCGATAACGCCCGCCAATCCCGCCAGCGCCGAGCCGACGCCAAACACGCCCATGAACACCAGAGGCACATTGTGACCGAGCATGCCAACCATGTTGGGATGGGTGATCGCCGCGTTGATGATCAATCCGACGCGAGACCGCGTCAAAATCATCAGTAAGGCAACGAAAATGCCGACGGAGATCAACAGCATGAAGGCTTTGTAGGCCGGGAAGGTGGTGTCATATAACGTGAACAAGGCAAAGGTGAGAATTTCGGGTTCACGGTAGTCGAGATTTTGCTTGCCCCAGATAAGCTGAACTGCTTCCTCAATAAGGAATGCCACGCCGAAGGTGAAGATCAGCTCGGCAACGTGTCCGAACTTGTGAACATTTCTCAGGCCATAGCGCTCGATCATCGCACCGAACACACCCGCAATGATGGGAGCAATGATCAAGCCGGGCCAATAGCCGACGACGCTGCTGATGGAATAGGCCAAATACGCGCCGAGCATATAAATACTGGCATGCGCGAAATTGAGTACGCCCATCATTGAGAAAATGAGCGTCAGTCCGCTGGAAAGCATGAACAGCAACAAGCCGTACACCAAGCCGTTCAGCAGAGAAAAAATAATGAGTTCAGCCACGGGAGGAATTTCTCATAAGAGCGGGAGTTGTCAACGCTCTTAATAGCGCTTTTTGTCGAGCGCCGCTCGGAAAATGCCCGGCACCGCCAGGGTGCCGGGCAAATCCGTAGTCAGCGAAGTTTCCGTCTAGGACGGACGCTTCATCTTGCAGGTCGTCGGAGTCGAGGCTTCCGCCGACGTCACGGTCGATTCGTTCGCCAATCCGAAACCTGAATTGTCGTAATCGAATTCGATGTTCTGGTCGGTGTGCACGAAAATACGGATCGGCATCTGGAGCTGATGATCCGATTTACGCATCATGACTTTGTCGCCCCACCATGTGGTCCACTCCATGCCTTCAAGGGCTGCAGCGACCTTGGCCGGATCGGTGGATTTTGACTTGTTCATGGCAGCCACCGTCATCCGCAATGCGGTGGCGATACGGGACTGGGTGAAATCCTCGTTCGGGTGCTTTGCCTTAAAGGCTTGCAGCATAGAACGCCACGTGTCTGTCATCGGGGGGTTGGCGGAACCCTGGCCGACCAAGCGGACATTGTTGACGCCGCCCTTGCCGATGGCTTTCGTAATGCCGTTGGCAGCCGCGTAGTAGGTGTAGAGCGGGACGGTCAAATTGGCGTCCTGGGCAGCCTTGGCGAGACCGAGCATATCGGCGCCCCAGTTGCCCGTGATCACGGCCTGCGCACCGGAAGCCTTGATCTTCTGGATGTACGGCGAGAAGTCCTTGACCTTGCCGATGGGGTGCAATTCGTTGCCCACGATCTCCAGATCGGGACGTTTTTCACCGAGGTAGCGAACGGCGGCCGCGGCGACAGCCTTACCGAACGAATAATTCTGGCCCAAAAGATAGATTTTCTTCATGGCCTTGTCGTCGGCGATCACGTCCGTCAGCGCGTTCATTTTCATGTCGGCGTTGGCGTCGAAACGGAAGTGCCAGAAGTTGCACTTTTCGTTCGTCAGCTTGGGATCAACAGCCGAGTAGTTGAGGAACAACACGCGTTTGTCGGGATTGCGCTTGTTGTGCTTGGCGATGGCGTCGGTCAAGGCGTTTGCAACGCCGGACGAGTTGCCCTGGAAGACATACTGAATGCCATCGGCAATAACGCGCTTGAGCTGGATCAGGCTTTCCTTGGGCGAGATCTTATTGTCGTATCCGACAACTTCGATGTTCTTGCCCATCACGCCGCCTTCTTTATTGATCTGGTCGGCGACGAATTCGTACTGTTTCAAGCCACTGATGCCGACGGCCGCAAAACCGCCGGAGAGCGGATCGATAAACGCGACCCGAATGTTTTCGGCTTGTGCGGAAAGTGCGGTCACGCCGGCAATGGCGGCGGCGGCAATTCCAAGCCCTATTTTACGATGGTTCATTCTTAATCCTCCCGATGTGCGAAGGCGGCGTCGTAAGGCTGTTTTTTGTCGCTCAATACGCCGCACCCCATTTGGTCACTCCAACCAGCAAAGGGTGAGCGACATGAGTAAGGAATTTGAACTCAGCGGATAACCCAATGTCAAGCGAAGACCGGTATTTTACTGAACGATTGTTAGGTAGCGCCGGAATAATCCCGCATTATGTTGCGCGCAATCACGAGCTGCTGGATCTGCGAGGTGCCCTCGTAAATCCGGAATAGCCGGACATCGCGGTAAAAACGCTCCACGCCATATTCGGTCATATAGCCGTTGCCGCCATGGATCTGGACGGCGCGATCGGCCACCCTTCCGACCATTTCCGAACAGAACAATTTACAGCAGGCGGCTTCGGTGGCGACGTCCTCGCCACGGTCCTTGGCCCGCGAGGTTTCCAGCACCATCGATCTGGCGGCATAAGCTTCGGTTTTGGAATCCGCCAACATGGCCTGCACCAGTTGAAACTCGCCGATCGGCTGGCCGAACTGCTTTCGCTCAAGCGCGTAACGTACACAGTCCCGGGTTAGCCGTTCCGCGACACCGACGCAGACGGCGGCGATGTGCAGCCGCCCCCGGTCCAAAACCATCATCGCAGTTTTGAAGCCGGTACCCTCTTCGCCCAACAGCGCACTGGTCGGCACCCGGCAATCTTCGAAAATAACGTCGCTGACGTGGGCGCCCTGCTGGCCCATCTTGCGGTCGGGTTTGCCGAGACTTAGCCCCGCCCGGGGCGCCTCCACGAGAAAGGCGGATACGCCGCCGGCGCCTTTGCGGTCAGGGTCCGTGCGAGCCATCAACGTAAACAGACCGGCCGACGGTGCATTGGTGATGAAGCGTTTGGTCCCATTGATCACATACTCGTTGCCGTCCCGAATAGCCGTCGTGCGGACCGAGGCTGCATCCGACCCGGCGTCGGGCTCAGTCAACGCGAACGATCCGACGATTTCGCCGCTGGCGATTTTCGGCAGGTACTTCTTCTTCTGCTCCTCGTTGCCTGAAATAACGATGCCTTGCGATCCGATACCGTTGTTGGTGCCGATCAGGGACCGGAACGCCGGCGATGTTTGGCCCAGTTCAAATGCCATACCGACCTCTTCCTCCATGGACAGACCGATACCGCCGTATTCCTCGGGAATGGAAAGGCCGAACAACCCCATCTCGCGCATTTCCGAGATGATCTCGGGTGGTATGGCGTCATCCTCCGCCACACGTTCTTCGTTGGGCACGAGACGTTCGCGGACGAACCGGGCTAGGGTGTCGCGGAATTGTTCATAGACATCTGCTTCGAGCGGCATCGGCGGGGCTCCATCGTTCTTCGCGCGCTGAGAATTGTTTCGGCACTTTCACCCCGACCCCGTTGCGTGTCAATCTGGCGGCATGAGTTCGATTAACATCCTCACCGCCGATACGGTCACGAAACTGGGCCCGGAACATCGGGGCAGCGTTCTGGTGGGTGCTTCCCATTGCGGTGTCTACGCCGTCTATCTTGCCGCCGTGGCGGGCGTCAACGCGCTGATCCTCAATGACGCCGGTATCGGTCTGGAGGCGGCGGGGATCGGCGGACTTGCCTGGGCGGATGATCTTGAGCTTCCGGTGGCCGCGGCCGATCATCGGAGCTGCCGCATCGCCGACGCCGGTGACACCATAGCGGCCGGCGTCATCGGCCACGTCAACCAAAGCGCCGCTGACTTGGGTTGCACCGCGGGCATGAGCGTTGCCGCCTGTGCCGAACGGATGACCGGGGCGCCGGTATTCGATACGGACGTGCCTCCCTACGGAGAAGCGCGGTTCGTGCTTCGCGAAGCCGGCAGCGGCCCGGAAATCATCGGCTGCGATTCGCTCTCACTGCTGAAACCCGGAGACGACGGGCGCATCGCCATAACGGCATCCCATGGCGCGCTGATCGGCGGACGGCAAAACGATACCTCGGTCAATCAAGGTTTGGCGGCGGTGACCTTCAACGATGCGGGCATCGGCAAGGATGAGGCCGGCGTTGCACGGCTGGCCGTACTCGACGAGCGCGCCATTCCGGCAGCCGCCGTCGCTGCGATGAGCGCCCGCATCGGGGATGCCCGCTCATCATGGGAAACCGGCACCCTGTCCAGAGTAAATGCGACCGCCAGGGACCTCGGTGCCGATGCCGGTATGTCGATTAAGGAATTCGCCGACCTGATCTAGGCTTCGGCGGCTACCGCATCGTGGTATTCGGCCACGGCAGCCATCACCTTGATGAGAGCCTCGTCACGCAACCTCTCAAGCCGTTTGACGCTCAGCGAGCCTGCCTGTCCGGCCGTTTGATCGACCATGCGCGCCGTCAGTTCCGGCGTCAGCTCCGGCGCTTTCAAACGCGTCCAGGGCAGCTCCAGGGCCGGTCCGAACTGTTCCAGCATATGGGCCATACCGGCATCGCCGCCGGCCAAATGGAAGGTTAAACAGGGGCCCATGAAAGCCCATCTCAGTCCCGGACCGCCGGTGATGGCCAGATCGATTTCATCCGTCGTGGCGCTGCCGTCGGCCACCATATGCAATGCTTCGCGCCACAAGGCTTCCTGCAGACGGTCTGACACGTAACCCGGCACCTCGGCCCGAACCCGCATCGGCTGCTTGCCGATGTCGGCATAGAAGTTCATTGCCGCTTCGACGTTGCCGGATGACGTCCGCTCGCCGCCGAGCACTTCGACCAGAGGCAGCAGGTATACGGGATTGAACGGATGGCCGATCAGGACACGCTCGGGCACCCGGCATTTCGATTGCAGCCGGCTCGGCAGCAAGCCCGATGAACTCGACGCAATGATGGTTTGCGGCTCGGCGGCGGCATCAATCTCGGAGAGCAGGGATGTCTTTAACTCTTCATTTTCCGGCGCGCTCTCCTGGACGAAATCGGCATTCGATACGGCCTCTTCAATCGAAGCAACGAACTCAAGATTTGCCGGATCCGCGCCATCGGCCAGCCCCTTCCGTTCGAGCGCCGGCCAGGCATTATCAACCGACTGGCGCAGCGAACTCTCAGCATCGGGGGCGGGATCCCACGCTGCAACGTGTAGACCTTTTGAAAGTAGATAGGCGGTCCAGCCGGCGCCGATCACGCCTGTTCCGATGATGCCGATACGGCTAATTTCGGTCTGAACGGTCACGTTTTCAATCCCAGCATGTCGCGCGCCTCGTCCGGCGTCGCGATCCTGCGGTCAAGCCGTTCGATGATCTCGATCGACCGGGTCACAAGTTGGGCATTGCTGGCGAAAACGCCCTTGCCGAGATAAAGGTTGTCCTCCAGACCGACCCGCACATGGCCGCCCAGCAACACGGCTTGGGCCACCATGGGCATTTCATGCCGCGATATACCGAATGCCGCCCATTCAGCGCCCTCGGGCAGCATGTCGCGCATCCGCATCATCGTTGCGGTGTCCGCCGGCGCGCCCCATGGAATGCCGAGGCAAATCTGGTAAAGCGGCGGCGACGCAATTAAATCTTCCGCCACCATTTGATTGGCAAAGGCTAGGTGGCCGAGATCGAAAACCTCCAGTTCCGGCTTCACGCCGAGTTCACGGATCCGCGCGGCCATTTCCCGCAAGTAAGGCGGCGTACTGATATAGACTCCGTCGCCGAAATTCAGCGTGCCGCCGAAACAGGCATCTACGACATTCGCGGTTGGG
>CAYOAD010000028.1:0-24884 GCA_964401845.1 uncultured Rhodospirillaceae bacterium
GCTGATGAACCTGGGCAAAACCCTGGTGCCGGTTGAAATCCTTTCCAAGGAAGGCGGCGAAGACACGGAAGAGGGCGGCGGACTGGTCGGCCGGCTTGCCGACAAGTGGCGCAATCGGAAGAAACGCACCTGGAAACAGCGCTTCAAGTCCTGGTTCAGTCCCTCCCGCCTGATTGCCATTACCATTCTGCTGACACTCGGGGTGGTGCGTGGATTGGATGAACAACCGGCGTTCGGGTGGCTGCCAACCGAACCCCTGCGGGTAAAGACATTTGATCTTTATCAGAGAATATTGCCGCGCCAATCCGATGCCCGGCCGGTCGTTATCGTCGACATCGACGAGAAATCCCTGACCGAACTTGGCCAGTGGCCCTGGCCGCGGAACCTGATCGCACAAATGGTCAACAACCTGGCCAAAATGAACGCCGCCGTCGTCGGCTTTGACGTACTCTTTGTCGAACCCGACCGCATGTCGCCCGACCTCTACGTCAATTCCACGCCTAACATCCCAAAGGATGTCGCGGCGACGCTGAAAAAAATGCCGAGCAACGACAGGATGCTGGCAATTGCCGTCAAGCGCAGCCGCACTGTGCTTGGCCAGGCGGCCATCGATGAGGTTATCGAGGGCCGGGCCAAGCCGCCCAAGGCGACGCGCGTGGCCTTCCGCAACGGCGACCCCCGGCAGTATCTGAGGACATTCAAAGGTGTAAGCGGCAACATTCCCATCCTGTCCAACAACGCCAACGGCATCGGCATGGTGACGATTACGCCGGAAGGTGACGGTGTCGTCCGCCGCGTCGGCGCGGTTCTGCAGATTGGCAAGAAAGTTTATCCGTCATTGAGCCTGGAGATGCTGAGACTGGAGTACGGTCAGAAGGCCTACATCATCAATTCGGCCAAGAAAGGGACCGGGTTGACGGGCATTCAGGACATCCGCTTCCAAACCAAACCCAAACCCTACATCATTCCCACCGATCCGCAGGGCCGTATCCCGGTACATTTCCGACCCCACGATCCCGACATTTACGTGTCCGCCGCCGACGTCATCAAAGGCACCGTCGATCCAAACAAAATTCAGGGCCGGGCAATTCTTATCGGCACCAGCGCCGAAGGCCTCAAGGATATTCGGACCAGTCCCATCGACGACGCCCTGCCCGGCGTGGAGGTCCATGCCAACCTGATCGAAACGATTTTCTCGCGCAGCTACCTGAAAAGACCCACTGACGCCCTGGGCCGCGAGATTCTGGCGGCCTTGGCGTGCGGTATTTTGATGATCTGGCTGGTCCCGCTGATGGGCGCGGCCTGGACGGCTATATTAGCTTTCGGCCTGATAGGCGGTATGTTCGGTTATTCCTGGTGGGAGTATTCCGGCACGATATTCGGTCTCGACTGGTTGGGTACGGCGGCCAACCTGAATTTGATCGACGCCACCTACCCGGCGGCATCGACCTTCTTCCTCTATACCTTCCTGACCTACTCGAGCTACGCCAAGACCGCGGCCGAGCGGAAGCAGGTGCGCGGCGCGTTCAGCCAGTACCTTTCGCCGGCGCTGGTGGAGCAACTGGCGGACGAGCCCGACCGGCTGTCGCTAGGCGGCGAGATGAAGGACATGACCTTGCTGTTCGCCGACGTGCGCGGCTTTACGACGATCTCCGAACAGTTCAAGGACGATCCGACGGGCCTCACCAAGCTCATCAACCGCTTTCTCACGCCCATGACGGACATGATCCTGGCGCGCAACGGTACCATCGACAAGTATATGGGCGATTGCATCATGGCGTTCTGGAATGCGCCGTTGGACGATCCGGAACACGTGCCCCATGCCTGTGAATCGGCGTTGGCGATGTTCACCGCGCTGGAAGGCCTCAATGAGGAAATCAAGGCGGAGCGCGACGAAGCCGGCGAGATGTTCTTCCCTCTCAACATCGGCATCGGCCTCAATTCCGGCGAGGCCTGCGTCGGCAACATGGGATCGGAACAGCGCTTCGATTATTCCGTGCTGGGCGACACCGTGAACCTGGCGGCGCGCCTCGAGGGTCAGTCAAAGAACTACGGCGTCGGCATCGTTATCGGTGAATTGACCGAAGAAGCCGCCCCGGAGTACGCCACGCTGGAAATGGACCTGATCGCCGTGAAGGGCAAGGCGGAGGCCGTCCGCATCTTCACGCTGCAGGGCTATCCCGACATGAAGCAGCAACCGGAATTCCAGGCCCTGGCGGAAAAGAACGACGCGATGATCAAGGCTTATCGCAGCCAGGACTGGGCCGGCGCCCGCAAGCTGGTGGCCGAGTGCCGCGAACTTGACGATTTTCTGGAGAAACCGCTGGACGTGCTCTACGACCTCTACGACGAGCGCATCGACGTTTACGAAGCCGACCCGCCGGGCGAGGATTGGGACGGCGTGTTCGTGGCGACATCGAAGTAGGTGATATTTTTACCGCCGTCCTTCCCGCGAGAGCGGGAAACCATTCCGTAGACTCTCCGGCCGGGATTCCGCCTCGCAATTGAAGCGCTCAGGCGTGGATCCCGGACATTTGCTGAGGCAAATCCCGGGATGCCAATCATTTCTCGTGGAAGGCTTCGTAGCGGATTTTCAGGACCGGGCGGACGAGGTAGTCCATCACGCTGCGTTTGCCGGTTTCGATATCGGCGCTGGCCTGCATGCCGGGCGAGATGGGCAGGTCGCCCTCCTTGGTACCGAGGTAATTTTTGTCGGTCGCGACCTTGACCAGGAAGAAGGGATTGCCCTCGGGGTCAAGCTCGCTGTCCGGCGCGACGAACGTGACTTGGCCGTCCAGGCCGCCGTAGCGGATGAAGTCGTAACTCGTCACCTTGACCAGTGCGTACTGGCCGACGTCGACATTGCCCCGGCTGGCCGGATCGAGATGAACCTCGATGACCACTGAGTCTTCCGTCGGGACGATTTCCATCATCGGCTCGCCCGGCTTAACGACGCCGCCGATGGTGTTGATAACCATGTTCTTGACGATGCCGTCGATCGGGCTGGTGATTTCGGTGCGCAGCCGCTGCTCGCTCGCCTGGCTCAGGCGTTCGCGGATTTCGGCGACCTTGCGCTCGTTTTCGCTGGCTTGCGCCTGGGCTTCACGGCGGAACTTGAAATCAAGCTCACGCAGTCGCTCCTGCGTTTCCTCCAGCGCCAAACGGGCCTTGGGGATGGCGATGTTGACGGAGTCCAACTGGCCTTGAAACTGCTGGACCGTTTGTAGCTTTTCGTTGTGATCGACCTTGGAGACCAATTGGTCGACCAGGAGGGCCGCGGAAATCGCCAGGTTCTTCTTGGCGATATCAAGATCGCCCTGAACGGTTTTTTGCTGGGATTGAAACTCCTTGATGGCCAGCTTGGCCTGCTCGACCTGCTGTTTAAGAACGGTCTTGCTGCTCTCCAACTCACTGCGCCGCGATTCGAGGGTGTTTATTTCGGCCGAGGCAAGTTCCGGTTGGCGCTCGGCTTCTTCTTCTGGCAATTCGAGATTCCGGCCGGTGGCCTCCGCGGCCAGGCGCGCGCGCGTCAGTATGAGGGCGTCGAGTTGGATCTGCAATTCTTCGCGGTTGAGGCCGGCGCTCGCAAGGTCGATCTGGACTAGCGGATCGCCTTCCTTCACGGTGTCGCCGTCGACCACGAAAATATCCTGGACGATACCGCCTTCCAGATGCTGGATGACCTTGATCTGGCTTTGCGGTACCACAAAGCCCTCGGCCACGGCATACTGCGGGAGATCGATGAAATAGGTCCAAACCACCGCCGTGGTGACCAGGATCATGATGCCCCAGGTCAACTTGCGGCTCACCCGGATTGGATTATGCGAGACCAGCTCATCCAACGGGCTGCCGTTCAGTTGGGCGTCATTTGCCGTGGTGTCTGCCATTTAATCCAAGCTCTATCCTGGCTTCAAACCGGCCCTGCTCAGGCCTGATGCTGGTAAATCTGCGGCGTAACGTTGGTACCAAGCAGGTGCGGTAGCACGTCCAGCGGACGGCCGCTGCGCACGATCCGGCCTTTCTGCATCACCAGAACCTGACGGCACCGCGAGAGCACACCGGGGGAGTGACTGATAACTATTATAGTGTGCTTTTCGGCCAGATTTTCAAGGGTCGTCATGAGCTCCTGTTCGCCCTCGCGGTCGAGGTTTGACGACGGTTCATCCAGCAGCAAAACGGGCGGGTTGCCCAGCAAGGCGCGGGCGATCGAGAGCCGTTGGCGCATGCCGCCGGAAAGCCGGGCGCCGGCCTCGCCGATATCGGTGGCATAGCCGTCGGGGAAATCGATGATGAGGTCGTGCAGGCCCGACAGCTGGGCGGCTTTCACCAGCGCCTCGTCGGTGGCGTCCGGATGGCCCTTGACCAGGTTGTCGCGCACGGTGCCGGTGAACAGGAAGGTCTCCTGCGGCACGTAACCGACCCAGCCGGCCATCTCTTCGCGCGTGAACTGGTTAATGTCGGCGCCGTCCAGCAGCACGCGGCCCCGGGTCGGGCGGTAAAGCCCCTGGATTATCTTGATCAGCGTCGTCTTGCCCGAACCGTTGGTTCCGACGATGGCGATGACGCCGCCCGGCTCAACCTGTAGACGGACGCCGTTGATGATGGCGGGACCGTCGTCGCTATACTGGAAGTGCACATGTTCGAGGTTGATCCGCCCGGACGGCCGGTCGTGACGGATGCTGACTTCGGTGCGTTCCTCTTCCATGGCGAAGGCTTCGCCCATGCGGTTGATGGCTTGCAGGAAGCCGGCGTAGGCCCGCCAGGAACCGACAAGCTGGCTGAAGGGGCCGAGCACTTTGTTGCTCAACATGTTGGCGGCGATCAGGCTGCCGACCGACATTTCGCCGTTCATGATGGCGATGGCGCCGGCCGACGTCATGGCAATGGTGGCGAACGAGGACAGCCCCGCGCCCATGTTGGAGTACTTGTCGGCCCGCGATCCCCGCAGGATGGAGCGCTCGATGGCATCCGCCGCCTTGTCTTCCCAGACCGGCGTAATGTCGCGTTCCAGCGCCAGGGCCTTGACGGTGTTTCGGCCGGCGATCACTTCCGACATCAGGGTGTCCCGGCTGAAGCCGGCCTTGCGCTCTTCGCTGCTGGCGGCGCCGACCGAACCGGCCGACCGCCAGGCCAACAAAACGAACGTGGGCAGGATGATGGCCAGCACCCAGACGATGGGCGAAGCGATCATGTAGACGACGCCGATGAACAGCACCGCGAACGGCAGATCGACCGCCAGGACGGCAGTCGGGCCCGAGAGCGTGTTGCGCACCGTGTCGGAATCGCGGAACAGGGCATGCCAGTAGGCCGACGTCCGCCCTTCCAGCAGCCACAACGGCAACTTCATCATTTTGCGGTAAAGCCGGCGGCCCAATGTCACGTCGATGTTGAGCGCGGCCCGCTGCATCAGTCGGCTGCGGGTCTGGCGCAGGATGAAGTCGAAGATGAAGACGAAAGCGACGCCGATCAGCAGGCCTTGCAGCGTACTGATGTTGCCGGAGTTGATGACCCGGTCGTAGATCTGCATCGTGAACGCCGGCACGGCGAGCGCCAGCATATTGATGAAGACCGAGATAATGCCGATCTCGCGATACATCGGCCACAAGGGCTTCATGATCGGCTTCAGCCAGGATTTTGTTTGTTCTTCTTCTTCTTCCATCTCACAATACGGTCAGAACCAGGCCCACCTCAGATTGCCGAACAAAAATAATATAGAAATGTCAAAACTTTATTTAACGGTATGAATCCTTTGTCGAAGCAGAGTCAACGCGAGTATCGTTAACGAAGGTTAAACAACGGAATCAAAATCTGACCAAATTTCCAGGCCCCACAACATCTAGTTAGACGCGTCTTGCCCGTGACTACCGGTAGTTACAAAATTTCAAGCACATTTTCGGGCGGCCGGCCGATCGCTACCTTCCCGTCCGCGACCACGACGGGGCGTTCCATCAGCAAGGGATCGTGCCGTAGCGCCGCGATAAGTTCGCTCCGGCTCAACGATTCGTCGTCGAGCCCGTTTCCGGCATAGGGGGCTTCCTTTCGGCGCATCAGATCACGCGGCTCCATGCCGAGGCCGTTCAGGATTACCTCGAACTCCTCCGCGCTGGGTGGCGTTTCGAGATATTCGACAATCCTCGGTTCGACGCCCCGTTCTACCAACAGAGCCAGCGTCTGGCGCGACTTGCTGCAGCGCGGATTGTGATAAATCGTGACGGTCATCGAAGGTGCCTCGTAAACTGCCATATCGCGGCCCCCGTGAGTGCCGCACAAGGAATCGAGGATAGTGCATTCCGCCCGAAAGAGTCGAATCGTGCCAAACATTTTCGCCGCCGCGCCAAGTGGTGTAATCTTCCCGCCCAAATGAACACATCTTTCCCCATCAATCGGTTGCTCATGGGCCTCATGCTGGCCGCCACGCTCGGCGTGTTTGCAGCGATGGGTCCGGCGCAAGCGCAGGACGCCGGATCGGCTTCGGCGAACACCGCCGCAGAAATCGAGGCGTTGATCGAGCGGCTGGAGGATGCGGATCAGCGTCAACGTTTGATCGGCGATCTTCGCGCGCTCCTGAAAACGGCCACGCCGCAGGACGGCGCCGGGGTCGACGCGGGCGAGGTTTTGCGCTCGGCCCCGGATTATCTTTCCAAGCTGCTGGGCGGCATCGCGCTGGGACTTTCCGATATCGGCGCCGAGTTTGCCGCGCTGACCCGGCAGGTTGGAGATCCCGGCCGCATCGCGGGCTGGTTCGCCGATCAGGCCACGGATCAGGCGCGCCGTCAGGTCTGGTTCGATATCGTGCTCCACCTCGCCATCGCCCTGGGCGGCGGCTTGGCGTTCGCCTGGCTGCTCGGCGGCATTCTGACCAAACCCAAGCGCGCCCTGGAAAACCGTGAGCCGGCGTCGCTTTTCATCCGCCTGCCGCTATTGACCGCCCGCACCTTCCTGGAGTTCGTGCCGCTCGCCGGCATCATGGCGACGGCATATGCCGCCCTTGCCCTCAGCGGACCGGATCATATTGTCCACGTGGTCGTATTGGCGGCGGTTCATGCCGTTGTCGTCAGCCGGGCGGTCCTGACGGTGGGACGGGCGGTGCTGACGCCGTTCAGTCCGTCCCTGCGTCTGTTCGAGATGGCCGACGAAACGTCCGCTTACGCCTACGTCTGGCTGCGGCGCCTGGTCAACGTGCCGGTCTACGGCTTCTTTATCGTCCAGATCGGATTGACGCTTGGCTTGCCGACAGGCGGATACGTTGCGCTGACCAAGGTTCTTGGCCTGGCAGAAGCTCTGCTGCTGCTGATCTTGATCCTGCAGATCCGCGACGCCGTGGCCGCCGCGCTGAAGGACGGCGCGGAAAAAGCCGACGCAAACCGGTTCCTGGCGGCGGCGCGGCGGCGGACGGCGGAAATCTGGCATGTCTTCGCCGCCCTTTACGTTGCCGCCGCCTACTTCATTTGGGCGCTGGAAATCAAAGGCGGTTTCGCCTTTGTCGCCGAGGGCACAGTGGGCAGCGTCATCGTTCTGTTGGCGGCCTGGGGCGCCCGCTTGTTGACGCTGCGCGGGCTGGAGCGGGGCTTTCGGGTATCCGACAGAATGCGGGCGCGCTATCCCGTGCTCGAGGTCCGCGCCAACCGCTATCTGCCGATGGCGCGCAATATCGTTTCGGTATTGATCTACATCGTCGCCGCCATGCTCCTGCTGCAGAGCTGGCAGGTCGATGTCGGTGCCTGGTTGTCGAGCGATTTCGGCCGCCTCGTCGTGTCGCGCGCCCTCAACATCTTTGTCGTCCTGGCGTTCGCCGTGATCGTTTGGGAGGTCGTCAGCACCATAATCACCGTCTATCTGGAAAAGACCGACGACAGCGGCGAGCAGGTCGTACGCAGCGCCCGGGCGCGGACCCTGCTGCCGCTCTTAAAGAACGCGCTGCTGATCGTGATCCTAACGATGGCCATCCTCACGACCCTGAGCGAGTTCGGCGTCAACATCGGGCCGCTGCTGGCCGGCGCCGGCGTCGTCGGCCTGGCCGTCGGTTTCGGTGCGCAAACCCTGGTGAAGGACATCATCACCGGCGCCTTCATCCTGTTCGAGGACAGCATCGCCGTGGGCGATTTCGTCACAGTCGGCGGTCTTTCCGGCACGGTCGAGGCGATGACGATCCGCACCATCCGCCTGCGTGACACGCGCGGCACGGTGCATACCATCCCCTTCAGCACCGTCGATACGGTCACCAACATGACCAAGGACTTCGCCTATCACGTGGCGGAGGTGGGGGTTGCCTACCGTGAAAACACGGACGAGGTGGCCGATCTGCTACAGGATATCGGCGCGGAATTGCAGGACGATCCCGAGGTCGGCAGCGACATTCTGGAGCCCATAGCGATCGATGGCGTCGACCGGCTGGACGATTCGGCCGTCGTCGTGCGGGCCCGCCTCAAGACCAAACCGGGCAGCCAGTGGCGCATCAAGCGAGCCTTCAACGGCCTGGTGAAAAAGCGTTTCGACGAACGCGGCATCGAAATTCCCTATCCGCATCAGACGATCTATTTCGGCGAGGACAAGCAGGGAGACGCACCGGCGCTGCGCGTTGCTCAAGATGGTCCGGTCAAGCCGAAAGCGGAAAAGGCGGATGCCGCGCCGGCCAAGAAAGTGGAGAGAGCTCTCGCTCATGCCGACGCCGACGACGGTGGCGACGGCGGCGATGGCTTGTAAAGACCTTGTGATCGGCGTGCGCCAACCTAGATAACAGTCCACGCCCCTGCCTTCTGAAACCGTTCGAACGGGAACCCGATGAGCTTGAACCAGCCAATGCCTTCACCCTTGCTCGTGCGCCCGATCGGCATGGTCAACTGGATCGGCTTGTGGACGCTATACGCCAAGGAAGTACAGCGGTTCATTAAGGTCTGGGGCCAGACGCTGTTCGCGCCCATGGTGACCTCGCTGCTGTTCCTGGCGATTTTCTCGCTGGCGTTGGGCGGCGCCGTGCGCACCGTCGGCGGTATGCCGTTCCTGCAATTTCTGGCGCCCGGCCTTGTGATGATGGCGATCGTGCAGAATTCGTTCGCCAACACCTCGTCGACCCTGATGATAGGGAAGATTCAAGGCAACATCGTCGACGTGCTGATGCCGCCGCTGTCGGCGGCTGAGTTGGTTTTGGCTTTTGCCCTGGGCGGTGTCACGCGGGGCGTCGCCGTCGGCCTGTTCGTGCTGATCGCTATGTCGCTTTTCGCGCCGATAGAAATCCATCACGTCTGGGCGATCGTCTATTTCGCCGTTGCCGGATCGCTGATGCTGTCGATGCTGGGCATGCTGGTCGGCCTGTGGGCTGAGAAATTCGACCGTATGGCCGTGATCACCAACTTCGTCATTACGCCGCTGGCTTTCCTGTCGGGCACCTTCTATTCCGTCGAGCGGCTGCCCGGCATCTGGTACACCCTCAGCCAAATCGATCCCTTCTTCTATATGATCGACGGCTTCCGCTACGGGTTTATCGACCGCTCCGACGGCTCTCCCGTCGTCGGCGCCCTGGTTATGCTCGTGATCAACGTCGTCTTGGCGGGCGTGGTCTACCAACTCTTCCAGCGCGGATACAAGATCAAGGCCTGAACCCAATTCCCGACGTTGACACGGGACCCGCGGAAAACCATACTGCGCCGCTTTCCCGAGGGTATGATTTTGGATGCCGCCGAATTGCGGCGGCGGCCCTGGATTTTCGGAGAGAGCACGTGATTTCAGAAGTAATGCCGACCTATGGCCGGGTCGAAGTGGCGTTTGAGAGCGGTGAGGGTCCTTACCTGTTTGACGGGGACGGAAACCGTTTTCTCGACTTCACGACCGGCATCGCCGTGACCTCGTTGGGTCACGCGCACCCCCACGTCGTCGCCGCTCTGACGGAGCAGGCGGGCAAGCTCTGGCATACCTCAAATCTCTACCGAATTCCCGGACAGGAGCGCCTGGCCCAGCGCCTGGTTGACAATTCCTTCGCCGATACCGTCTTCTTCTGCAACTCCGGTGCGGAGGCGATGGAAGCCTGCATCAAAATGGCGCGGAAGTACCATTCGGCGGGCGGCGAACCGGGTCGCTATCGCATTATTACCATCGAGGGCGCGTTTCACGGCCGCACGCTGGCGACGCTCGCCGCCGGTGGCCAGGAGAAACACCTCGAAGGATTCGGTCCCGTGGTCGAAGGCTTCGATCAGGTGGCCGCCGGTGACGCCGACGCCGTCAAGGCCGCGATCGGGCCGGAAACCGCCGCAATTATCGTCGAGCCTGTACAGGGCGAAGGTGGCGTTCGGGTGATGTCGCCCAGCTACTTCAAGAGCCTCCGTAAGATCGCGGACGACGCCGGTATTCTGTTGATCTTCGACGAGGTTCAGACCGGCATGGGCCGGACAGGCACGCTGTTCGCCCATGAGTGGGAGGGGGTTGCCCCCGACATCATGGCGCTGGCCAAGGCGTTGGGCAACGGCATGCCGATCGGCGCCTGCCTGGCGACCGCCGAAGCGGCCAGGGGCATGACGCCCGGCACGCACGGTTCGACCTTCGGCGGCAATCCGCTGGCGGTGGCGGCGGCCAATGCCGTGCTGGACGTCATGCTGGAGGACGGCTTTTTCGATCACGTCGGTCGCATCGCGGGTTTGATGACGCAAAAACTTGCCGGCATCGCCGACGCCCATCCCGATGTGATCGAAGAAGTGCGCGGCCAAGGTCTGCTGATCGGCCTGAAATGCAAGGTGACCAACACCGATCTGGTGGACGCCTTGCGGGCCGAGGGTGTCCTGACCGTTCCGGCCGGCGACAACGTCTTGCGCCTGATCCCGCCGCTGGTGATCGAGGAAACCCAGGTGGACGAAGCGATGACGGCCCTGGAAAACGCTTGCGCCAAGTTGGATGGCGCGACCTCGGAATAAGCCGATGAGCGAGCCCCGCCACTTCCTCGATATCGACGCCCTGAACGAGGCCGACTTGCGCAACATATTGGCGCGTTCGGGGTCACTGAAGTCGGCCCGCGAAGGGCTGCCGCGCGGGGTGCCCGACGCCGGCCGCCCGCTCGACGGCCGGCTGCTTGCCATGGTCTTCGAAAAGCCATCGACCCGGACACGGGTCTCCTTTGAGGTAGCGATCCGCCAGTTGGGCGGTACGGCATTGATGCTGTCCAGCCGCGATACCCAGTTGGGCCGGGGCGAAACGGTTGCCGACACTGCCCGGGTGCTCTCACGCTACGTCGACGCTATCATGATCCGCACCACGGCCCACGACAAGCTGCTGGAGATGGCGGAATATGCGACGGTCCCCGTGATCAACGGCCTGACCGACAACACCCATCCCTGCCAAGTGATGGCGGACGTCCTCACGGTGGAGGAGCACCGCGGATCCATCACCGGCAAAGTCATGACCTGGTGCGGCGACGGCAACAACATGGCCGTGTCGTGGGTGCACGCCGCGGCCAAGCTCGGCTTCGAACTGCGACTTGCCTGCCCTGATCAGTTGGCGCCGCCCGCTCACGTTCTCGAGTGGGCGAGGGAGCTTGGCGCGAAGGTCACCTTGACCGAAGACGTGGAGGCGGCGGTGGCCGGCGCCGACGGCGTCATCGCCGACACCTGGGTGTCGATGGGTGACGATCAGGCGGAGACGCGGCACAACCTGCTCAAGCCCTATCAGGTTAACGAACGCCTCATGAGTCTCGCCAAGCCCGATGCCCTGTTCCTGCATTGTCTGCCCGCCCATCGCGGCGAGGAAGTGACCGATGCGGTGATAGACGGACCCCATTCCGTCGTTTGGGACGAAGCGGAAAACCGCGTGCACGCCCAAAAGGGCGTTCTGGCCTGGTGTTTCGGCGCCTGACAACCAGCTGGCGGAAAAGAGGATGAACCACGAGGTAACGGCGGCGGCGGCAACGCAAGGCCGGGATGATGACATCATCCTGCCCTTCCGGTTCGAGAACGTTGATCTTCGCGGGCGCCTGACGCGGCTGGGTCCATCGCTCGATAAGATCCTGACTGCACACGACTATCCCGATGCCGTGGCGACGCTATTGGGCGAGGCCCTGACGCTGGCGACCGTTATAGCCGGCACCTTCAAGTTCGAAGGCCGTTTCACCCTACAGACCTCGAGCCAGGGGCCGGTCGGCCTGATGATCGCCGATTTCACCACGGACGGCGCACTAAGAGGTTATGCCCGTTTTGATGCCGACGCGGTGACCGCGGCGGAGGCGGAAGCGGCGATTTCCGGCCCGGTGCCGAGACTGCTCGGCAGCGGTCACCTGGCCTTCACCGTCGATCAGGGCGCCGATACCGAGACCTACCAGGGCGTCGTCGGCCTGGAAGGTGCGACTTTGGCAGATTGCGCTCACGAGTATTTGCGCCAGTCCGAACAACTTGCCGCCGCCGTGCGGCTTGAGGTCGGCCGCATTGATGGAAGTTGGCGCGCGGGCGCGCTGATGTTGGAACGTCTGGCGGGAGCGCCCGCCGACGGCCGCGGCGAAGATGAGGCCGAAGACGATTGGCGGCGCGCGTTGGTCCTGCTGGGCAGCGCGCAGCCGGACGAATTTCTCGACGCGGATCTCGCCGGGGGGTCTTTGCTGTATCGCCTGTTCCACGAGGACGGCATCAGAGTCTACCAGCCGGTCCCGCTGGAAGCGCGCTGCAGCTGCAGCCGGGAGCGCATGATCAATGTCCTCGCGACGTTCTCGGCCGAGGAACTGACCGACATGGTGGTGGACGGCGTGGTCACCTCGACCTGTCAGTTCTGCAATGCCGAACACGCCTTTTCCCAGGAAGATATCGAAGCGCGCCGGCGCGCCGGTTAGTTCCACCGCACTTGAACTCGGTCGCCGGCGGCGTCATCATGCCGCCACATTTCTTCTGCAGAAGTCTCGGCATGAATTTGAAAATTTCCCCTTCCCGTCTCCTGATCGTCGGTCTGGCATCCTTGTTCCTGGCTTCGTGCGAAACGCCGGCGCCGGCGCCGACCTTCCCGGATCTGACCTGGAACCACGTCTCACCGTTAAAATTCGATGCCGCGACAATTGAAGTCGTTGACGACTACGCGGCACCTTTCAAGTCGCCCAATGTCGAGCATGAATTCCCGCTTGTGCCTGAACTGGCGATCCGGCGCTGGATAACCGACCGCATCAGGGCGGTGGGCGGCGAACGGTCGGTCCGGATCATCATCCGCGAGGCGAGCGTGGTCGGCCAGGCGCTGAAAGTTAAAGATGGCGTCAAAGGCCTCTTCTACAAGGAGCAGGCGGCAAAATACGTCGGCGTGCTGGACGTGGCCGTTGAAGTCCGGTCGGCCAGGGGGTTTGTCGAATCCAAAGCCGAAGCGCGGGTCGCGCGAACGCGAACCGTGCCCGAGGAGGTCCCGCCCAACGAGCTCGACCAGATATTTTTCGATTTGACCTCGGCGCTGATGACCGACCTTGATCGAACGCTGGAAGCCAATGTACGGAAATTCATGGGCGGTGACCTGAAGTGACCAAGGCCTAGTACTGGGGGCGCTGTCCGCCGAACACGGCGAACATCATCGACTTGTAATAGATATCGAGGTTGCGAAAACCCGGTGCGTCCATTGCCGTCAGGTGGGTTTCCAGCGTTGCCAGTATGTCATCGTCGCGGTGTTCGAGGCTGCGCCGGATGTCCTCTTGGGCGGCGCCCAGCGCACGGACTTCCTCTTCCCACACCCGCCAGTAGTGGTCCTCGAGATCGACCGTCGTGCCCGACACGCGGTCGGCGATGATGAAGCTGCCGCCCTGGACCAGAGTGGCGTAAATCGTGCGCATGAGCGCGCGTTTGTCGAGGTTGGAGTTGTGGTGCAACGACAGCGCCGACAGCGCCAGATCGTACCGTTCCGTCGGGTCCTCGCGGGCGTAATCCAAATGAAACAAGCTTATCCGTTCCGCGTGGCCGGCCAGTCTGAGGCGTGAGGCCTCGATTGCCGCGTCGTCCCGGTCGATCAGCGTGAGCCTGGCGCGGGGAAAGAAATACAGGACCAATGCCGCCAGCATCCCGTTGCCCGAGCCGAGCTCGACAAGCGAGAATTCGTCCTCCGTCTCGAAGGGGATGGCGCGAATGAGTGCCGCGTAGAATTCGCCGAAACACGGGATCAGCAGGCGCCGGGTCCGGTCCTCGTCGGTTGCGATCGCCTCGAACGCCGCTTCGATATCTATCGGCAATTCCGGCATGACGTGTCATCGCCCCTAGTCAACGGCCAAATGGTCGACCAAGCGTCCGATAAATGCCGTGCATTCGTCAACCTGCGACAGCGTGATGAATTCGTTCGGTTTGTGGGCCTGGCCGATGTCACCAGGACCGCAGATCACCGTCGGCACGCCCGCCTGCTGGAAGATGCCGGCTTCGGTGCCGTAGGAAACAGCATAGGTCCGGTTGCTGCCGGCCAGCGCCAGGACCAGCGTTTCTGCAGGTGAGCCGTCTTCGGGCACCAGGCCGCGCACCTGCGCCCGGTAATCGGTGACGATGCCCACGTCCTCCGAAACCCGGCGCATGCGGGGCAGCAGTTCGGTTTCGGCGAATTCATTGACCCGCGCCAGCAAGGCGTTGGGGTCGTCCTCGGGCACATTGCGGAACTCCCAGACGAACTGGCATTCCCGGGGGATGATATTGAGCGCCGTGCCGCCCTCAATGACGCCGACCTGCACGGTCGTGTAGGGCGGATCGAAACGGCTTTCGGGATCGGCGTTGTCTTTTAGTTCTTCCGCCAGACGACCGAGGAAGGCGATCAGTTCGGCGGCGAACATGATGGCGTTGACGCCCTGATGGGTGGCGCTGGAATGACCTTCCAGGCCGGTCACCGTGGTGTAGAACGAATTGATGCCCTTGTGGGCGTTGACGACTTTCATGCCGGTGGGTTCGCCGACGATGATGGCCTGCGGCTTGGCGCCGGGAACGGTGATGCTCGGTACAAGATCGTGGGCGCCGATGCAGCCGACTTCTTCGTCGTAGGATAGGGCCAGATGAATGGGCACGTCCAGGCGGCGCTTCAGAATGTCCGGCACCAGCGAGAGGGCGACGGCCAGGAAGCTTTTCATGTCGGCGGTGCCGCGGCCAAAGAGTTTGCCGTCCTTCTCCGCCATGGCGAAGGGGTCGGTGTGCCAGTCCTGGCCGTCAACCGGCACGACGTCGGTGTGGCCCGACAGAACCACCCCGCCCTCCCGCTTCGGTCCCAGCGTCGCGTAGAGATTGGCCTTGGCGCCGTCGTCGTTGTGGATGATCTCGCAGTCGACGTCATGGGCGCCGAGGTAATCCCGGACGAAATGGATCAGTTCCAGGTTGGAATTACGGCTGGTGGTGTCGAACGCCACGAGGCGTTCGATCATGGCCACCGGCGAATAGGATTGTGAAGGCATGGTAGGTCAGGACATCCTGGTTGAGTTCGGGCGCACGATACTGGGCGGCATCCAAACCGTCCATAGAGGGTATCCGGTTTCCGGTTGAAAAATCCAATTTCCGGACTTATATGGACATTATGGTTCAAACGAACGACCTAATTAATTCCGAGTCCTCGCCGGACCCGCAAACGCCGATACGGCGGGGCCGCCCGCGCAATGGCAGCGAAGCCGAAGGCCGGGCGCGGCTGTTGGACAGCGCAATGGATATGTTCGCGGAAAAGGGTCTGAACGGCGTCTCCACGCGCGAACTCGCCACGGCGGCCGGCGTCAACCTGTCGGCCATTACCTACCATTTTGGCGGCAAGAAAGGTCTTTACGAGGCGGCGATCCGCCACGCCTTGGCGGAACTGGCGCCGCGCAGGAAACGGGTCATCGAAACGCTTGGCCGGGCGGTCGGGGCCGCAGGCCGGGACAAAGCGGCGCTCGCCCTGGTCGCCGCCGGGTTTGTCCGCGCCTTTTTTACCGCCCTGACAAGCACGGATTTTCCGATGGCCCCGGTGAAACTGGTGGTGCGGGAGCTGCATCATCCAACGGCGGCGTTTTCCCTGGTGATGGATGGTCATATCAACCCCGCCCAGGACGCCATCACGGGCTTGGTTGCCGCTGCCACCGGCGGTGAAATGAACGATGCGGAAGTGAAGTTGCTGGGTCTCTCTGTTACTGCTCAAGTGATGAAACTCAGCCTCATGCGGCCCGTCATTCTCTCCCGCATGGGTTGGGAGGAGTATTCCCCCGAGAACGCCGAAACGTTGGTCGCCGCGACGGTCAAATCGGTTCTGCGGCTTTTGAATTTGCCGACGCCGGACACCACCGCCGGGCCCTAGGACGAAAATAATGCGAAGCTCCATGAAAATAATCCTGCCTCTCGGCGTCTTGGCGTTGGCGGTGCTGAGCGCATTTTCGCTCTGGGCGACGCGTACCGAGATAATTCCGGAAGCGCCTTCCGAAAAGGTCTGGACGGTCGCGGCGGAAGTCGTCGAGGTGGCCGACCTGCAGCCTGAGATGAAATTGTTTGGGCAGGTCGTGGCGGGCCGCGAAGCGGAACTGCGGGCTTTGGTGGTCGGGCCGGTGCTCAAGGTCGGCAAGAACTTCGCTGAAGGCGGCACTGTGAAAGCGGGCGAACTTCTGTTGGAAATCGATCCCTTCGATTATCGCGCCGCGCTGGACGAGCGGACGGCCCAATTGGCCGAGGCGCGGGCCCGGCGCGACGAAATCGAGGCCCGGCGCAAGTCGGAAAGCGACGGTCTGGTTGAAGACAAAGCGCAGTTGGACCTGACCAAGCGCGATCTGGCACGAATCAAGAAACTGCAAAAGCGGGGCGCCGTTTCGGAAAAGCGTCTGGACGACGCCCGTATTGCCGAAAGCCGTCAGACCCAACTGGTGTCGACGCGGCAGAACATGTTGACGGCTTACGTGGCGCAATTGGCTCAGCAGTCCTCCAAGATCAAGCAGTTGGAAGTCGGCGTACGACGGGCCGAACGCGACCTCCAACGGACGAAACTTGTCGCCCCGTTCGACGGTTATCTGCTGAACAAGGCGGCGGATCGGGGGCGTCGCCTGTCGCTCAACGACCCCATCGCCAAGCTGATCGACGCCGGGCGGCTGGAAGTCCGCATCCACGTGTCGGACGACCAGTACGGCCGCCTCGTCTCCGGCGGCGGCATCGAGGGCCGCGAGGCCCGCGTCATGTGGCGGGCCGGCGAGCGGGAATTCGAATACAAGGCCACTGTCGAGCGGGCGGGCGCGCGCATCGATGCGGCCAGCGGCGGTGTCGACCTTTATGCGCGCCTCCAGGGCAGCGGCCCCGATCAGCCCATTCGCCCTGGCGCCTTCGTCGAGGTCGTGCTGCGCGACCGGAAATTTGCCGGCGTCGCGCGCCTCAACGAAAGCGCCCTGCACGAGACCATCGTTTACGTCGCTGTTGAAGGCCGGCTCGAGGCCCGCGAGGTCGAAGTCGTCGGCCGCGTCGGCGATGACGTGCTGGTGCGCGGGGCATTGAGCAACGGCGACCGCGCCGTCACGACCCGTTTCGCCGAAATCGGTCCCGGCCTCAAGGTCGAGCTCCGGTAGCGCCGATGTTCCTCAAGGACCTCATCGGGCTCTTTGTCCGTCACCGCAACGCCTCGAACCTCTTGATGCTGATGATGATCGGTATCGGGGTCTTTTCGCTGGCGCGGATGAATACCCAGTTCTTCCCCACGATCGGTCTCGATTTCATCAGCATCAGCGTGACTTGGTCGGGTGCGTCCGCGGAGGATGTCGAAGGCAACATCATCGCGCCCATCGTTCCCGAAGTACGTTTCATCGATTCGGTAAAACGGGTGACGTCGACGGCGCGCGAGGGCCTGGCCATCATCGTCATCGAGTTTGACTCCGGCGCCGACATGCAGGCCGCCCTGTCGAACGTCGAAAGCGCCGTTGGCCGCATCACGACATTGCCGGAGGACAGCGAAAAACCGGTTGTCGCCCGGGCCGTGCGTTACGACACGATTTCCAGGCTGTCCATTTCGGGACCGTTTTCCGAAGCCGCCCTGAAAGCCACGGCCAAGCGTATCCGGGACGATCTCCTGGCGCGCGGCATTGCCCAGGTCGCGCTGACCGGTGCCCGCAAGGAGGAAATCTGGGTCGAGGTCGAACCCAAAACGCTGCGTCGCCTGAATCTCCAACTCCGCGATATCGGTGACAAGATCCGCACAACCTCTCAGGATCTGCCGTCCGGAACCATGGAAGGACAGTTTGAGGCGCAGATCCGCAGCATCGGACTTGCCAAACGCGCGGATGCCATCGCCGACATCGAAATCCGCTCGCTCGACAACGGTGAAAAGATCTTTCTCAAGGATATCGCCAACATCTCGGACGCGTTTGAATTTCACGGCGTCTCCACGCTCCAGGATGGCGTCCCCGCGATCGGCCTCCACATCCAGCGGGCCACCAGCGCCGATGCCCTGGAGCAGGCCGAGATCGTAGAGACGTATTTGGCGGAATTGCGGCCGACGCTGCCGCCTCATATGATCCTCAACCATTACGACGTCCAGGCCGCTCTCATCGACGACCGTATCAAACTGCTGCTGTGGAACGGCGGCGGCGGTCTGATCCTCGTATTGGGCGTTTTGTTCCTGTTTCTCAGTGGCCGCCTGGCTTTCTGGGTCGCCGTCGGCATTCCTGTCGCCATGATGGCGACCATGGGCGCGATGCTGTTCACCGGCCAGACCATCAACATGATCAGTCTGTTTGCGCTGATCATGACGCTGGGGATCATCGTCGATGACGCTATCGTCGTGGGCGAACACGCTGCCACCCGGCGCGCCCAGGGCCTCGGCCCGATAGATGCGGCGGAGAGCGGCGCCGTCCGCATGCTGGCGCCGGTCATGAGTTCTTCCCTGACGACCATTGCTGCATTCCTGCCAATTTTCATGATTGGCGACATAATCGGCCAGGTTATTTCCGCCATCCCGTTCGTCGTCGTTTCCGTGCTGGTTGCCAGCCTGCTGGAGTGTTTTCTCGTCCTACCGGGCCACTTGCGGGAAGCCTTGCCGCAAGCCGGCGAGGGGGCCTCGAGGTTCAGAACCTGGTTCGACACCCGCTTCAACCGGCTCCGCGATGGTTGGTTCGTCAGGTTCGTCACCCTGTGCGTGCGTTGGCGCTACGTTACCTTGTCCGCAGCGCTGGCTTTCCTCATCCTCAGCGCCGGATTGCTGGCAGGCGGGCGGGTCGGCTTCAATTTCTTCCCGGCGCCGGAGGGCGACAACATCTTCGCCAACGTCATATTCGCGCCCGGCAGTCCGCGCAGCCAGACGGAACGCATGATCCACGATCTTGAGGCCGGGATGCGGCGGGCCGAGGCCAAGCTGAGCAACGGCAAGGGCGGGCTGATCAATTCCAACTTCGCCGTGGTGGGTCATTCCGTTGCCCGCGAATTCGCCGGCCGGACAGGCGTTCATCTCGGAGGCATCCATGTCGAACTGGTTCCGTCCGACCGGCGCCCCGTGACGACATCGGAATTCATCGAAGCCTGGCGCGAGGAAGTTGTGCCCCTGCCCGGGATCGACCGGGTATCCCTGTCGGCGCCGTCGCACGGACCACCCGGGAAAGAGATCGACGTTCGCCTGACTGGCGGCACGACCGCCGCCCTCAAGGCCGCGTCGGATGATGTCAAGGCATTGTTAGCGCGCTTCCCCGGCGTCAGCGATATTGAGGACGACCTGCCGTTCGGAAAGCGCGAGGTCATCCTCAAGGTGTCGTCACGCGGTAAGGCGCTGGGCTTTACGACGCAAAGCGTCGGACGGCAGGTGCGCGACGCTTTCGAAGGCCATATCGCCAAGCGTTTTGCACGGGGTGACGAGGAAGTGGTCGTGCGGGTACAGTTCCCCCGCGGCGAAGCCGGCGGTGGCACCCTGCGCGATCTTTACCTACGTGCGCCGAACGGCACAGAAGTGCCCCTGAGCGAGGTCGTGAACATCAGGGAGAGCCGGGGCTTCGCCCGTATCCGCCGGGAAGACGGCGAGCGCGAAGTGGCGGTCACCGCGGAGATTGACGAAAACGTCACTAGTTCAGCTGCAACCCTTACCGCCTTGGAAGATGCCGGACTGGCGGAGATCACGGGGCGTCATGGGCTCGACTACGTGTTCCGCGGCAAATCGGAGGAACAGGCGCAGACGCTGGGCGAAATGAGGACCGGCGCCTTGATGGGCCTCGGCGCCATTTACCTCATCCTGGCCTGGGTGTTCGCAAGCTACGTCCGGCCCCTCGTGGTCATGGCGATTATTCCGTTCGGCCTTGTCGGGGCCGTCATCGGTCATCTCGTCATGGGCTTCGACCTCAGCATACTCAGTTTGGTCGCCTTGCTGGGCTTGGCGGGGATCCTGGTCAACAATTCGATCATCCTGGTCAGCGTCATCGAGGAACGGCTTGTTCACGGCGAAACCTGGGAGGAGGCCATCATTGGCGGCGCCAAGGATCGCCTGCGCGCGGTGCTGCTGACCTCGCTGACGACCATCGGCGGTCTGCTGCCCCTGATGTTCGAAACCAGCCTTCAGGCTCAATTCATGATCCCCATGGCCATCACCATCGTTTTCGGTTTGGGTGTGGCGACGGCGCTGGTCCTCGTCGTCGTGCCGGCCTTGCTGGCGGCTCAGGCCGACTTCGGCAGGCTCATCGGACGGGATAAGGCGGATACTCGAACGCGAGCGCCCGCCGAGTAGGTTTCAACCGCGCCAGAACGCCGGCGTGAACAGCACCAGGACGGTTAGCAGTTCCAGCCGCCCCAACAGCATCCCCGCGCTTAAGACCCATTTCGCAGCATCCGGCAGCGTCGCGAACGTGCCGGTCGGCCCGATAATATCGCCCAGCGCCGGGCCGACGTTGGCGATGGCCGTCGCGGCCCCTGAAACGGCGGTGGTGAAGTCGAGGCCGATCAGCGTCAGGGCCAGGGCCAAAATGCCGAACGTCAGGGCGAACAGGAAGAAGAAGCTCATGACGGCGTCGATCACCGATTCCGGAATGGGCCGGCGGTTATAGAGCGGCGTAAAGACGCCGTGGGGCTGCCACAGGCGGCGAAACTGGATGCGGGCGGTGGCGAACAAAACCTGGTAGCGGAAAATCTTGATGCCGCAGGAGGTCGACCCGGCGCAGCCGCCGATGAACATGAAGAAGAAGAAAGCCGTCACCGGCAAGGCGCCCCAGGCGTTGTAGTCGGCCGTGGCGTACCCCGTGCCCGTGATGATGGAAATCACGTTGAAGGTTGATTGGCGGATGGCGGCGAGGATGTCCAGATCGCTGGCGGCGACCAGCCAAAGCACAATCATGACGATGGCAGCCACCACGATGGCGAAAAACCAGCGCACCTGGGTGTCCATCCAAAGCGCCCTCGGATTGCCGCGCACGACCGAGAGGTAAAGCACGAACGGCAGGCTGCCCATGATCATGAAGACGATGATGATCCAGTCGAGCGCCGCCGAATCGAAATGGCCGATGGAGGCGTCGGAGGTCGAAAAACCGCCCGTGGCGATGGTCGTCATGCTGTGGGCGGCGGCCTCGAACGGCGTCATGCCGGCGCCCCACATGGCGGCGGCGCAGACCGCCGTCAGTACGAAATAGATGATGGCCGTCGCCGCCGAGATCTGCGCCGCGCGGGGAAACGCCTTGTCCGAGGCGTCTGAAGATTCCATGCGGAAGAGCTGCATGCCGCCGACCTGCAGCATGGGCAGGACGGCGATGGCCATGACGATGATGCCGATGCCGCCGAGCCACTGCAGCAGCGCCCGCCACAACAGGATGCCCGGCGGTGCGCTATCGAGCCCGGTGATAACGGTCGAGCCGGTGGTCGTGATGCCCGACATTGCCTCGAAAAAGGCGTCTGTGTAGCTCAGGCCCAGATTGGAAAAGGCGAAGGGCAGGGCGGCGAAAGCAGCCAGCATGATCCAGGCCAGCGTGGTCAGTACGAAGGCCTGGCGAACCACCAGGGCGCGAAACTTTTCGCGTGTCGTCAGGATCAGCGCGCCGCCTGCGAACAGCGTGACAAAAGCGGACGCCAGAAATACCGCCCAGTCGGGGTTGTCCGTCACGGCATCGGCGACGGCAGGAATCAGCATCGCCACGCCGAGCATCGTCAGCAGGATGCCGCAGATAAAAAAGAGTGGCCGAAATTCGATCAAGTTCTACGACCCGGTTTACGCCTGGAATTCGGAGCCATCTTCAAATTGCAGCGGATTATTGACCGGGCCGGGCCCAATGTCCACGCGCGCGCGTCGGGCTAGACGTTGGCGTAGGTGCCCTTGGGGCTATTGATGATGGCGAGGAATTCCCGCCGGGTTTTGGGATCGCTGCGGAATAGCCCGAGCATATGGCTGGTCACCATGGTCACGCCGGGCTTGTTGACGCCGCGTGTCGTCATGCACTGATGAGCCGCCTCCACCACCACGCCGACCCCCTTTGGCGCCAGTACGTCGTTGAGCGATTCGGCGATTTGCGCCGTCATCTTTTCCTGGATTTGCAGCCGTTTGGCGTAAACCTCGACCAGGCGTACCAGCTTGCTGATGCCGACCACGCGCTTTTGCGGCAGGTAGGCGACGTGCGCCACGCCGATGATGGGCAGCATGTGGTGCTCGCAGTGGGATTCGAAGCGGATATCGCGCAGCACGACCATTTCGTCGTAGCCGTTGACCTCCTCGAACGTCCGTTTGAGGTACTCGAGCGGATCATCGGCGTAGCCCGCGAAATGTTCCTCGTAGGCCCGCACGACACGGTTGGGCGTGCCGTCCAGCCCCTCGCGCTCGGGATCGTCACCGGCCCACCGGATCAGGGTGCGGACGGCATTTTCGGCTTCCTCGCGGCTCGGTTTGCCCAAAGCCAGCTCCTGTCAGATTGAGTTTGAAACGACCGAGTTTCTAGTGCCGCAGCTGGAATTCATGGGGACGGTCGAGGGAGAACGGCGGCACCTTGACGTCGAACATCTCGCCCGTTCTGGTTTCCATCTCGTAAGAGCCCAACATGATGCCCGACGGCGTCGGCAGCGGCGTGCCGCTGGTGTACTCGAAGGTCTCGCCCGGTTTCAGCACGGGCTGCTCGCCGATAACGCCGGCACCGTGGACTTCTTGCGTTCTGCCGCGCGCATCAGTGATGTGCCAGTAGCGGTGGCGCAACTGCACCGTCTCGGCGCCCCGATTTTCGATCCGGATGGAGTAGGACCAGACATAGCGGTCTTCGTCCGGCTCCGATTGTTCGTCCAGATAGGCGGGCTCGACCGTTACCTGAATGGATCGCGTGGTTTCTGAGTACATCTTTGTTCGTTTCGATAGCGTTACGGATCCGCAAATTTGTCTGCTTAGCGCCAAGAGTTTCGTGCCTCGCGCGTCGCGACAAAAATATCGTGCTTCGGGCGGCTTTTGTCCAGAAAAACGACGGATTATTTCATATCTTCGACAAGGCGTCCCCAATGTCCGCGATCAGGTCGTCCGGATCCTCCAACCCGACGGACAGACGGACCAGTCCGGGGCCGATACCGAGATGCGAGCGAGCTTCCTGCGTCAGACGCTGGTGCGTCGTGGTTTCGGGATGGGTGATCAGGCTTTTTGCATCGCCCAGATTGTTCGATATATCCACAAGCTGCAGCGCGTTGAGGAAGGCGAACGCTGCCTCCTTGTTCTCGTGGCCCTGGTTGTCGATTACGTCGAACGACACCAGATTGCTGCCGGCATCCATGTATTTTGCTGCCAGTTCATATTGCGGATGGTCTTCCCGGCCGGGGTAGAGGACGCGGCCTGTGTTTGTGTGTTCAGCCAGGAAATTCGCCACTTTGACCGCGTTCTCGCTTTGGCGGCGAACCCTGAGGTCGAGAGTCTCCAGCCCCTTCAACAGGGTCCAGGCGTTGAATGGGCTGAGGCTCGGTCCGGTGTGCTTCAGGTATGGGCCGATGAGATCGTTGATAAACTCGTGGTCGGCCAAGATGACGCCGCCGAGGCAGCGGCCCTGGCCGTCAATGTGTTTCGTGGCGGAATAGACGACGATGTCGGCGCCGAAATCCATGGGTTTTTGCAGGACGGGGGTGGCGAAAACGTTATCGACGATGACCCGGGCGCCGGCCTCATGTGACATTTCGCAGACCGCCTCGAGATCGATGATCTCAAGCGTGGGATTGGAGGGCGTTTCGATCAGGACGCAAGCCGCGCCGGGGGCCAGAGCCTGGCGCCATTGGTCGAGATCGATGCCGTCAACCAGGGTCACATCGACGCCGAAGCGGGGAAACAGATCCTCCAGCAGGTAGAGCGATGATCCGAACAAGGCGCGCGACGCCACCACCCGGTCACCGGCTTTCAACTGGCAGGCCAGGGCGGCATTGACGGCGGCCATGCCGCTGGCGGTCGCCGCGGCGGCTTCGGCACCTTCGAGCAGCGCCATGCGTTCTTCGAACATCGCCACGGTCGGGTTGGCGTAGCGCGAATAGATGAAGCCCTCGGCGTCGCCCTTGAAGCGGGCTTCGGCGGCGTCGGCACTGTCGTAAACGTAGCCTGACGTCATGTACAGCGCTTCGCTGGTTTCCCCATGGGAACTGCGCGTGGTCGCGCCCCGGACGAGGCGCGTGGCCTGCCGCCAGGTGCTTTGGTCGACGTCTGTGTTCATGATCCGGTCCTCCGGCATAAAAAAACCCCGGCCTCTGGCCAGGGTTCAATTTGCCCCGGCCTTTTAGCGGTATGATTAACGTGGCTGCAAGCCGGCCGGCTCAAATCACCACGACGTTGACGGAGATATAATCCTGCCTGGGCTCGCCGTCAAGCAGCCGTTTCGGCCCGATGCTTGGGTTTGGGTCCCGTCAGGCGGCGGCGGAACGATGTTTGTCCGCGGCCGACCATAGGACGGGCGGCGGCGCCAGGGGAATACCGCGCTCCGCCGTTTCGCCGGCCGGCAGGATTTCACAATTATCCCAAAGTCCGGTTTCCAAAGCCTGGGCATATTCCTCCGGCAACCCGACTTTGGGATAATTGTGAAATCC
>CAYOAD010000029.1:0-24551 GCA_964401845.1 uncultured Rhodospirillaceae bacterium
ATCATGGGCACCGGCAAGGTGCGGGCATTGACGCCGCCGACATAAGCATAAAGCGGCAGACCGGCCTCCAGCGCCGCCGCCTTTGCCGTGGCGAGGCTGACGCCGAGAATGGCGTTAGCGCCGAGGCGCTGCTTGTTGTCGGTGCCGTCGAGATCCAGCATGGCCCGGTCGATGACTTCCTGTTCCTCGGCGTCCATGCCGGAAAGCGCATCGAAAATCTCGCCGTTGACGGCTTCAATGGCGTTCTGCACGCCCTTGCCACCATAGCGCTTGCCGCCGTCACGCAGTTCATGGGCTTCGAACTGGCCGGTCGAGGCGCCGGACGGTACCGCGGCGCGGCCGATGCAGCCGGTCTCCAGTTCGACGTCGACCTCGACGGTGGGGTTGCCGCGCGAATCGAGGATTTCACGGCCATGAATGTCGATGATGGCTGTCATCTGACGGTCTCTCCAGGTTTGAACAAGTTTGTCGCTAGGTTTGTATAAGGCGCGTTACGACTTGGCAACGCGGTCGAAGTCCATGAGTTGGGCCAGCAATGCCGGCATTTCCGACAAGGGCACCATGTTGGGGCCGTCGGAGGGGGCGTTGTCGGGATCGGGATGGGTCTCCATGAAGACGCCGGCGACCCCGACCGCCACGGCCGCGCGGGCCAGAACCGGTACGAAATGCCGCTCGCCGCCGGTGGTTGTCCCCTGCCCGCCCGGTTGTTGAACTGAATGCGTCGCGTCGAAGATCACCGGATGGCCGGTCTCCGCCAGGGTCGGCAGGCCGCGCATGTCGGAAACCAGCGTGTTGTAGCCGAAGCTGGTGCCGCGTTCCGTCAGCAATACGTTGTCGTTACCCGCGCCGGTGACCTTGGCGGCGACGTTCTTCATGTCCCAAGGCGCCAGGAATTGACCCTTCTTGATGTTGACCGCCCTACCGGTCGCCGCGGCCGCCAGTAACAGATCGGTCTGGCGGCACAGAAACGCAGGGATCTGCAGCACGTCCACGACGTCGGCGACCGCTGCGCATTGTTCGGCGGAGTGAACGTCCGTCAGCACTGGGCAACCGAATTCGGATTTTACCTCTTCGAAGATCGGTAACGAGGCTTCAAGTCCGATACCCCTGCCGCTCGACGCACTGCTGCGGTTCGCCTTGTCGAATGAGGATTTGTAAATCAGGCCGATGCCGAGTTCGTCGGTCATACGTTTGAGTTCGCCCGCCGTCGACATCGCCAGGTCCCGGCTTTCCATGGCGCAAGGCCCGGCGATCAGCGTTATCGGCAGATCGTTGCCGACTTTGGCATTGCCGATATTGACGTGTCGGGGGGCCGTCATCGCTTACACCAGCCTTGATTGCTTGACCGCCGCTTCGATAAACGAGGCGAACAGCGGGTGTGGCTCGAACGGTTTGGATTTGAGTTCCGGATGAAACTGTACGCCGATGAACCAGGGATGGGCGGGATGCTCGACGATTTCCGGCAGCACGCCGTCGGGCGAAAGGCCGGAGAACACCAGGCCCGCTCCTTCGAGCTTCTCCCGGTAGTTGATATTCACCTCGTAGCGGTGGCGGTGGCGTTCGCTGATGTCGCGCTCGGCATAAACGTGTTGGACGCGACTGCCTTCCGCCAGCGTGCAATCGTAAGCGCCGAGACGCATGGTGCCGCCGAGATCGGTGTCGGCGTCGCGTGTTTCCAGTTCATTGCCGCGCGTCCATTCGGTCATCAGGCCGACCACCGGTTCGTCGGTTTCGCCAAACTCTGTTGAACTCGCCCCCTCGATGCCGGCCATGTGGCGGGCCGCCTCGATCACCGCCATCTGCATGCCGAAGCAAATGCCGAAATAGGGAATGCTCTTTTCGCGCGCCAGCTTGGCGGCAGCGATCTTGCCTTCCGAGCCGCGCTCGCCGAAGCCGCCCGGTACCAGGATGCCGTGGACGCCTTCAAGCTCGTGGAGCCGTTCGGGATCTTCGAATATCTCTGATTCCATCCACTGAACGTCCACGCCGACCCGGTTGGAGATGCCACCGTGGGTCAACGCCTCATCGAGCGATTTATAGGCATCCTTGAGGCCGGTGTATTTGCCGATGACGGCGATCTTAACCTCGCCTTCGGGCTGCACAACGCGGTCGACGATGTCCTGCCAGCGCGAGAGATCGGGTTCCGGCGCGTCAGTAATGCCGAACGTCTTCAGTACCTGCACGTCGAAACCCTCGGCATGGTAGCTCAGCGGCACCTCGTAGATGCTGCGCACATCCAATGCCTGGATCACGGCTTCCTCGCGCACGTTGCAAAATAGTCCCATCTTGCGCCGTTCCTTGGCGGGGATGTCGCGGTCGCAACGGCAGAGGAGGAGATCGGGTTGAATGCCGATGCTGCGCAATTCCTTGACCGAGTGCTGGGTCGGCTTGGTCTTCAATTCATGCGCCGAGGGGATGAACGGCACCAGTGTCAGATGTACGAAGGCTGCGCGTTCGCGTCCCAAGTCGTTGCTCAACTGACGGATGGCTTCGAAGAAAGGCAGGGCCTCTATATCGCCCACCGTGCCGCCGATCTCACACAACACGAAGTCGTGCCCCTCAACGTCCGAGAGCACGAAGTCCTTGATGGCGTTGGTGACGTGCGGGATGACCTGGACGGTCGCCCCGAGGTAATCGCCGCGCCGCTCCTTCTCGATGATGGTCTGGTATATGCGTCCCGTGGTGACGTTGTCGGACTGTCGCGCCGCCACGCCGGTAAAGCGTTCGTAGTGCCCGAGGTCGAGATCGGTTTCGGCGCCGTCATCCGTGACGAAGACTTCCCCGTGCTCGTAGGGGTTCATCGTGCCGGGATCAACGTTGATGTAAGGGTCGAGTTTTCGGAGGCGGACCTTGTAGCCTCTGGCTTGCAGGAGGGAACCCAGTGCCGCGGAGGCGAGTCCCTTTCCGAGGGAGGAAACCACGCCGCCGGTGATAAAAATGAACCGCGTCATGGACGGTAACAATACATCAACTTCACGCCCTCACAAATTAAAAGAGGCGGCAAATTTGCCGCCTCGGAGTTTTTTTCGCCTTTACTGGCTGGGCACCGATGGCCCCGCCGGTTGAGCCGGCTCTTCTGCAGCCGGCGCCTGGTCGATCACCGACGTCGCTTCCCGGTGATCGCCGGCCAATAACGCCAAAAGAATGCTCGTCGCGAAAAAACCCGCCGCCAGGAACGCCGTCGTGCGCGTCAGCAGATTGGCCGCGCCACGTCCGGTCATCAAGCCGCCGCCGGCGCCACCGCCGCCGCTACCGCCGATACCCAGGGCGCCGCCCTCGGAGCGCTGCAGCAGCACGGTGACGATCATCGCGACCGCCAGCATCAAATGAATGACGAGAATAATGGAAATCATCGCCCGTTAGCCTTCAGTTCAAATCAGGGGGAACGGCGAATTTGCCGCGCCGAGGCGTATATATACCTCCCCGGTGCCAATTTCCAGTGCAGAGTTGGGTTCGGGAATAATTGCCGGCTCGCAGCCTCGCGCCGGCCAAACGCCGGGAATTAGCCCGCAGCTTCAACGATCGGCCAGAAAGTCTCGGGTTTGAGCGCGGCGCCGCCGATTAATCCGCCATTGACGTTCCCCACGGCCATGATGGCGACGGCATTCTCCGGCTTCATCGAACCGCCGTACAGCAGGCGCATACCGCCGCCCTCCTCACCAAACCGCGCCACCAACAATTCCCGCAGCCGGTCATGGACTTCCGCGATGTCGTCCGTCGTCGGCGTCCGGCCGGTGCCGATGGCCCAGACGGGTTCGTAAGCCACGACGGTGTTGGTCGCCGTCGCGCCATCGGGCACAGACTCCGCGATCTGCTTTTCCACGACCTCCAGCGCGTCGCCGGCATCACGCTCGGCCTCGGTTTCCCCGATGCAGACGATTGAGATCAGGCCTGCGCGCCAGCCCGCTTCGGCTTTGACGCGGACGTCGGCGTCGCTTTCGCCGTGATCGGTACGGCGTTCGGAGTGACCGACGATGACATAGGCAGCTCCGCAGTCGGCAATCATTTCAGCTGAGACATCGCCGGTGTGCGCGCCGCCCTCCACCGCGTGGCAGTCCTGTGCCCCGAGGGCGACGGTACCGCCGGCAAGCGCCGCTCCCGCCTCGACCAGCAAGTGCGCCGGCGGACAGATCAGGACGTCGCAGGCCACGGGAGCGGCATTGCGTTGCGCTTCGGCGATTCCCGCGGCCAGCTCCCGCCCGGCCTCCCGCAGACCATTCATTTTCCAATTACCGGCGACGAGAGAGCGTGGGGTGGACGTCATGACGGACCTTTCAATCGTGGGCTGTTTAAGATGTCCGCGTTGTGTAGCAAATGCCGTCGGAAATAGCCATATCCGCCCACGTTATCGTGTTCGGAAACGGCGCGGTTTGCGTGTTGCAGCGAACCGAGGCGGCCCCTATGATGCCGCCCGCAATCGGCGGCGAACATGCAAACGCGGTCCCCCTCGGTTGGATCTTTTTTGGCGAGGAGCTAACAAGGCATGCTGGAAGCCTTACGCAGAGGTACGGGGTCGTGGGTCGTCAAGGGCCTGCTGGGCCTTTTGGTCGTGAGTTTCGCGATCTGGGGCATCGGACGGGACACCTTTTCCAACTTCGGCGGCAATAACGTCGCGACAGTTGGCGAACTTGAAATTTCGCCAAACGAATTCAACGATGAATACCAGCGCGAAGTTCGCCGCCTTTCAGCGCAGTTTGGCGGCCAGATCGATACCGAGCGGGCGCGGCAACTGGGATTGCCCGAAGCCGTGCTTCAGCGTCTGATCACACGCGCACTTTACGACCAGGGCGTGACCGACTTTTCGCTGGCAGTCCCGGATAGCGTCGTCGCCGCCGACATCCGAAACAACCCTGCCTTCAAGGACGACCGCGGCAATTTCGACCGCTTCCAGTATGAGGGCGTCCTGCGCAATGCAGGCATGTCGCCCACTTACTATGAGTTTCTGACGCGCCGCGACATGCTGCGCGAACAGCTGTTGGGCGCCGTCACCGGGGGCGCCGTCGCACCCAAGGCCCAAGCCGCCGCCGTATACCGCTATCGCAACGAAAAGCGCGTGGCGGAGCTCGTGGTGATCGAGAATTCCTCGATCAACAATATCCCGGCGCCGGATGAAGCGGCATTGGCCAAACATCACCAGGACAACAAACCCCGCTATACCGCGCCCGAATACCGCGCCCTTACCTGGGTGGTTCTGGCACCCGAGGATCTGGCGGATGACATCGCGGTCACCGAGGACCAGATCAAGGAGGAATACGAAAACCGCCTTGATGAGTTCACGGTGCTAGAACGGCGCGATCTAGATCAGCTTCTGTTTGCCGAGGAGGACCAAGCCCTAGCCGCCCACAGACGTCTTGCCGAAGGAGCCGACTTCAAGGAGGTCGCCAAGGCCAAGGAGAACATCCAGGGCGATAATACAAGCCTCGGCTTGCGCCTGAACACGGATCTGCCGGAAGAAACGCGCGAGGCCGCCTTCGCCGCAGAGAAAGGCGCCGTCACGGCCCCGGTAAATAGCCTGTTCGGCTGGCATATCTACCGGGTGAACGATATTCAGCCGGGCAGCGTCAAGGTCTTGGACACCGTTAGTACGGATCTCAGGCGTGAAATCCAGTTGCGCGGTGCGGCGGATGGTCTCTACGATCTTTCGGCCAGGCTCGAGGACGAATTGGCGGGGGGTGCCTCACTGGAAGACGCGGCCCAGCGCTTCGCCTTGAAGATTCAGACTACCCAGGCGGTGGATGCCCAGGGTCTCGACGAAAACGGCAAAAACTCGGACGTCCCGAAGTTGGCTGAATTCCTTCCGACGGCATTTGAAACCGAGGAAGGATCCGATCCCCTGCTGAACGAAACCCAATCCGGCAGCTACTTCATAGTGCGGGTCGACGGCATTACGCCACCCGCCCTGAGGCCGCTGGACAAAGTGCGCGAGGCTGTGACTGCCGACTGGAAGGTGGCCCAGCGCGCAGATGCCGCGGCCAAGAAGGCCGAAGCAATGATCGAAGCGCTAAAAGGCGGCTCCGATTTGGCGGCCCGGGCAAAAGAATTCGGCGCTGAAATGACGACGTCCAAGGATATGACGCGCTTTTCGACCGCCGGCGAAGAGGGTGTTTCCCATACGTTGCTTGCCAATCTTTTCAAACTGAAGATCGGCGAATTCACCAGCGCACCCAATCCCACTGGTACGGCTCACGTCGTTGCCCGCCTGAAAAAGGTAACGGCGGCAAATCCCCTGGCAGCCGAAGCCGACCTGAAGGCGTTGACCCGACAACTCCGCTCAGGCGTCCATGCCGATCTTCTGGCCCAATACCGTATGGCGCTGCAAAACCGGCATGAGATCGTGATCAACCGCCACATCCTCGACCAGCTTTACTAACGTCCCGTCATGGCCGTCGTCCCCGACTTCGAAGATTTCCAGAAATCCTACGACGCGGGGCAACCCCAGGTCGTCTCCACCACCCTTGTGGCCGACCTGGAAACGCCGGTTTCCGCCATGCTCAAGCTGGCGGACGGCCTGGCCAACAGTTTCCTGTTGGAATCGGTCGAGGGCGGCGCCGTTCGGGCCCGCTATTCCATTATCGGATTGAAGCCCGACATCTTGTGGCGCTGTTCCGGAAACGAGGCTGAGATTAACCGCAACGCCCGCTTCGACGCCGAGGATTTTACGCCCTGCGAGGAACCCGCACTCGACAGCCTGCGGGCCTTGGTCGAGGAATCGCGCATCGACGACATGCCGGTCGACCTGCCCCCCATGGCGGCCGGCGTGGTCGGCTACATGTCCTACGACATGGTGCGTCTGATGGAAAACATTCCGGACGCAAACCCCGACGCCCTGGGCATTCCCGACGGCATATTCATGCGGCCGACGATCATGGCGATCTTCGATTCAGTGAACGATCTTTTCACGGTGATCACGCCTGTGCGTCCGGCGGAGGGTGTCGGCGCCAAGGCCGCGTACGCCCTGGCCCGCGAACGCCTTGCCGACATCGTCGCCGATATGGAACGCAGCCTGCATTACGCCCGGGAACGCACGTCGCGCGACCATGAGGCGCCGGAACCGATTTCCAACACCACGCGCGACGAATATTGCGCGATGGTGGAGAAGGCCAAGGAATACATCGCTGCCGGCGATATCTTCCAGGTCGTGCCTTCGATGCGCTTCCGCGTCCCCTTCAACCTACCGCCGTTTGCGCTTTACCGGGCGCTGCGCCGCACCAATCCCGCGCCTTTCCTGTTTTTCCAGAACTTCGGGGATTTTTCGGTGGTGGGATCGAGCCCGGAAATCCTGGTGCGCCTGCGCGACGACAAAGTCACCATCCGTCCCTTGGCCGGGACCCGACCCAGGGGCGAAACGCCGGAAGAGGACGAGGCCCTGGCCACCGATCTGCTGGCCGATCCCAAAGAACTGGCCGAGCACCTCATGCTCCTTGATTTAGGCCGCAACGACGTCGGCCGGGTGGCCAAAATCGGCAGCGTCAAGGTCACGGAACAGACCAAGGTGGAACGCTACTCCCACGTCATGCACATCGTTTCCAACGTCGAGGGCGACATCGACCCCGAACACGACGCCATCGACGCCCTGATCGGCGGCTTCCCGGCCGGCACCGTGAGCGGCGCGCCCAAGGTCCGGGCGATGGAAATCATCGACGAATTGGAGAAGGAACGCCGCGGCATTTACGCCGGCGCGGTGGGTTACTTCGCCGCCAACGGCACCATGGACACCTGCATCGTACTGCGCACCGCCCTGGTCAAGGACGGCACCATGTACGTCCAGGCCGGCGCCGGCGTCGTCGCCGACAGCGATCCCCAGTCCGAGTACCAGGAGTGCGTCAACAAGGCAAAGGCGCTGGTGCGGGCGGCCGAGGAAGCGATCCGGTTCGCGTCACGCGCCGGGACGTCGGTGGGCTGAACTTTTTTAGCCCAGACCCTTGAACTCGAACCCGGCGTCTTCAATGGCGGCGGCGATTATGTGCTGCTCGCCGCCCGTGACATTTACCTTGCCGGCTTCCAGTTCAACTGACACGTCGGCGTCTGCGACTTTGTTCTTGATCGCGTTGGTGACGGCGTTGACGCAGCCTTGGCAGGTCATGCCGTCGACGAGATAGGTGGTCATTTTCGAACTCCTGAATGAACTAACGAACTACATGGACCGGCGGTGTTTTATAACGGTGCTGACGGGCACCAGGGCAAAGCCGGCTTCTTCAAGTTTGGGGAGCCAGGCCTCCACCGCCTTGATCGTATTTGTGTGGGGATGACCGATGGCGATGGCGTAGCCCTTGCGCCGGGCCACCGTTTCGACCTTGGCAAGCTGCTTGGCAATCTCTTCGGGGGCAATGTGGTTGTCGATAAAGATGTCGCGGGCGGCGAACGGAACGCCGTTCTGAGCGGCCAGCCCGGCCGCCATGGATCTGCTGGTGGTCAGCGAATCGATATACAAAAGACCGCGCCGTCGCACCTCCTCCATCACGATCGCCATGCCGCGTTCGTTGCTGGTAAAGGCGCTGCCCATATGGTTGTTGAAGCCGACGTAGCCCTCGAAACGTTCGAGCCCCCAGCGCAGGCGGCGGCGGATTTCGTCATCATCCAGGTCATTGGTCAAAGCGTTGGGCCCGGTATCGAAATGATGGTCCTTGGGCTCCATGGGAAAGTGCACCATCAGTTCGTGGCCGGCCGCGCGCGCGGCATCCGTTTGCTGTTCGAGATCCTCGGCGTAGGTCAGGAAAGCCATTGTCAGCGGGCCGGGTAGCCGGATCGCCCGCACCGTGTTGCGCCGGTTCATACCCAGATCGTCGATCACGATAGCGATCATCGGCTTGCCGGCCGGATCCGGCACCGTCACGGCATGGCGCTCCCAGGCCTCGGCCTCGAGATCGATCTGTTCGCCGAAATCCCGCTCGTTCACGCCGACGCTTTCGGGGGCCGCATAGGCCAGGGCATCGCCCGGTTCACGGGCGGGCAACTCGGAAACGGTTGAACTCGGTGGCACGGGAACGGTTTCCGAGTTCTCCGCCGCCTCGTCTTCCGCGATCTTGGGCGCCGGCGGAATAGGGATGGCAATGTCTTCGGGCTTCTTGCCGATCACCACAACCGCATGTTTCTGCGGCTCGACCTTTTCGGATTTGGCGTCGTCCTTGAGGAAATATCCGATGACCGCCCCGCTCCCCAGGCCGAGGACGAGCGCCAGGCCGCCGACGACGGCATAACCCAAGGGGCGCGTGGCTAGATGCAGCATCTGCGCACTATTCCGCCGCGTCCGTTAAGGTTTCGTTTCCCAATTCTGAATTTTCCCGGCCGATAAGGTCGTCGAGGATGGGGCAATCCGGCCTGTCGTCGCCGTGGCAGCGCTCCGTCAGGTGGTTCAGGGTCCGTTTCATGCTCAACAGTTCCTCGACTTTGCGGTCGATGTCGTCAATGCGCTGCAGCGCCAGCTTCTTGACGTCGGCGCTGGCCCGTCCGCGGTCCCGGTAAAGTGACAGAAGCTCACCGACCTGGGCAACGGTAAATCCCAGGCCGCGCGCCCGGTTGACGAAGCCCAGCATGCGGATGTCCGTTTCGTCATAAGCGCGATAGCCGTTGGCCGCACGTTTGGCGGGGCCGACCAGGCCAATGCTTTCGTAATAACGGATGTTTTTGGGCGCAACGCCGGAACGGGCGGCGGCTTCACCGATGTTCATGTCAAATCTCCATCAAACGCGGGCGCGCCAGCGCCGCAGCAACAGGGAATTCGAAACCACGCTGACGCTCGAGAACGCCATCGCGGCGCCGGCGATCAACGGACTGAGGAAGCCCAGCGCCGCCAACGGAATGCCGATGACGTTGTAAATGAACGCCCAGAACAGATTTTGCCGGATCTTGTTGTAGGTCGTGTGCGACACCGCCATGGCGTCGGCCAGCAACATGGGATCGCCGCGCATCAGCGTGATTCCGGCCGTCTGCATGGCGACGTCGGTGCCGGTTCCCATGGCGATGCCAATATCGGCGGCGGCCAGGGCGGGCGCATCGTTTATGCCGTCGCCGACCATGGCGACGACGTGGCCTTCGCCTTTTAGACGCTCCACTTCCGCCGCCTTGTCTTGTGGCAAAACCTCGGCGATCACCTGGTCGACTCCGACCGCCTCCGCCACAACGGCAGCTGTGCGGGCATTGTCCCCCGTCATCATGACTGTTCGGACCCCGGCGGCGCGGAGCCGTTCGATGGCGGCAGGCGCGGTTTCCTTAACCGGGTCGGCCACCGCGATCAGCCCTAGCAGCGTATCGTCCCTCGCCGTCCACATGACAGTGCGGCCAGAGCTTTCCAGTTCCGTCGCCTGGCCGTCAAAGCCCGCAAGATCGACACCCGAGTCCGTCATCATCAGACGATTGCCGATGATGATTTTGCGCCCGTCGACACGCGCCGTAAGGCCTTTACCGGTGACGCTCTGGAAATCCTCGACCGTAAGCAATTCGAGCCCTTTCTCCGCCGCCGCTTCCAAAACGGCGCGGGCCAATGGGTGCTCGCTGGCGCGCTGCGCGGAGGCAGTAAGCGCAAGGAGGTCAATTTCATTATCCGCAACGATCTCGGTTACCGCGGGATGGCCTTCCGTCAAAGTGCCGGTCTTGTCGAGGACGATGACGTCAGCGCGGTGCGCCAGTTCGAGAGCCAGCGCATCCTTTATCAGAATACCCGCCCGGGCCGCCGCGCCAGTGCCGACCATGATGGCGGTCGGCGTCGCCAGCCCCAAGGCACAGGGACAGGCGATTACGAGCACTGAAACGGCGGCGATAAGAGCTTGGGCGAAATCGCCCGTCAGTAGCCACCAGGCGGCAAGCGTGACGACGGCGGCGGCGATCACCGCCGGCACGAAAACGGCGCTGACACGATCCACGAGTTTCTGCACCGGCGCCTTGCTGGCCTGCGCACCTTCCACCAGCTTGATGATGCGGGCCAAGGTGGATGCCGCCCCCACCGCTGTGGCGCGAATTTGGAGTGATCCCGTACCGTTGATGGCGCCGCCGATCACGGTATCGTCCGGCGCTTTGGCCACCGGCAGGCTCTCGCCGGTCAGCAGTGCTTCGTCAACGGCGCTTTGGCCTGTTACGACGACACCGTCGACGGCGATGCGTTCACCGGGCTTGACGACCACGATATCGCCGTTGACCACGGCATCGATGGCAATTTCCATTTCCCGGCCTTCGCGCAGAACCGTCGCCGTTTCAGGCCGCAGGCTGACCAGAGCCCGGATGGCGTCCGTGGTGCTGCGCTTGGCCCGGGTTTCCAGCCATTTGCCCAGCAGCACCAGGGTGATGATCACAGCCGCCGCTTCGAAATAGAGCGGCCCGCCGATGCTCATCTGGTAAATACTGAAACCGTAGGCAGCCGAGGTGCCCAGCGCCACCAGCAAGTCCATATTGCCGGAACCGGCCTTCAGCGCCTTGAAAGCGGCGACATAGAACCGCCGGCCCAGTACGAACTGTACGGGCGTCGCGAGCAACAGTTCACCCCAGGCCGGCAGGTGCCAGCCCAAGCCCAGCATCATGCCGATCATCTGTAAAACCAATGGTGTGCTCAAGGCCGCCGCCGCCACGACCGACCACATTTCGCGCCTGACGCGGCTCTCCGCTTCCTCAGCCAAGGCGGTCTCGCGGGCGGCATCGCTGGTCTTGATTTCGGCGCCGTAACCCGCCGCCTCGATGGCTGAAACCAGTTGGCTGGGCCCGATGGCGCCCGCAGGTGCGCTTACCGTGGCGATCTCGGTCGCCAGATTGACCTGAACCTCTTCTGTGCCGTCCAGTGAAGAAAGTGCTTTTTCGACGCGACCGACGCAGCTGGCGCAGGTCATCCCCGTGACATGAATTTCCGTGGCCTCAAGCGGCACTTCGAATCCGGTGCGGGCGACCACGCCCGTCAGGTCCAACGGCGTCGTGGCGTCGTGGTCGAATTCGATTTCCGCCTGCTCTGCGGCAAGGTTGACACTGGCACGCCCGACTCCGGGCGTTTTTCCAAGCGCCTTCTCCAGCCGCGTCGAACACGACGCACAGGTCATGCCTCGAACGGGCAGAACGATGGTGTCCAATTCGGCCAAAGGCTGTTGAGCGTCGCTATTTTCCGGTGCTTCCGGTGCTTCGATTACATCAGTCATACACCAACATATAGGCTTCCAGTTACTAGAAGGTCAAGGTTTGAAGCTGTTCCGATCAGGGTGCTGGTTTGAAGCGGGACTTGACGCGGGGGGATGAGACCTGTTTCCTGCACCCCTTGGTGGGGTGGCGCTCGCGGCAATTGTTGCGATTGCGCTTTATAAAGTTCTCGTAAGCAATTGAATGATAACGTTAATCGATAACTACGATAGCTTCGCATATAACCTTGTCCACTACCTCGGTGAACTGGGCGCGGACGTCGTCGTGCACCGCAACGACCGGGTCACGGTTGACGAAGTGCTGTCGGCCTCGCCGGCGGGCATTGTCATATCGCCGGGTCCGTGCGATCCCGACAAAGCGGGGATCTGCCTCGATCTGGTCGAGAAGGCAGCGGGAAAGGTACCGGTTTTCGGCGTTTGCCTGGGCCATCAGACCATCGGTCAGGCCTTCGGCGGCCGTGTCGTCCGGGCACCCAAAATGATGCACGGCAAGGTGAGCCGCGTACATCACGATGGGATCGGGGTATTCGAAGATGTCGGGCAGGATTTTCAGGCCACCCGCTACCATTCCCTGACGGTGGAACGCGGCGGTTTGCCGGACTGCCTGGAGATCTCGGCTGAAAGCGAGGACGGCGTTATCATGGGTCTGCGCCACAGGGAGTACGCGGTGCACGGCGTCCAGTTCCACCCCGAAAGCATCGCGTCGCAGTTCGGACACCGCATGCTGGCCAACTTTCTCCGCCTCGCGGGATTAGACAAGATCAAAGAAGTCGCACCGTTGAACGTCGAAATGGGGAAATGGGCATGACGGACAGACCTTCGGACCTCAAATCGACCATCGCCATCGTGGCGACGGGGCAAACGTTGAGCGTCGAGCAGTCGCGCCTGGCCTTCGACATCATGATGTCCGGCGACGCGACGCCGTCGCAAATGGGTGCGTTTCTCATGGCGCTGCGCCTGCGCGGCGAAACCGTCGACGAGATCAGCGGCGGCGTCATGACCATGCGCGACAAGATGGTGCGCATCAACGCCCCGGCCGACGCGGTCGACGTCGTCGGCACTGGCGGCGATTCGTCCGGCACCTACAACATTTCCACCGCTTCGGGTTTCGTCGTCGCCGGTTGCGGCGTGCCGGTCGCCAAGCACGGCAACAAGGCGGCCTCCTCGAAGTCAGGTTCGGCCGATGTGCTGACGGCGCTGGGCGTCAACCTCGACTACGACATGATTTTGGTCGAGAAAGCGCTGGCGGAAGCCGGCATCTGCTTCATGATGGCGCCGCGCCACCACGGCGCCATGCGGCACGTCGGCGGCACGCGTGTTGAACTGGCGACCCGCACGATCTTCAATCTCCTGGGCCCGTTATCGAACCCCGCGGGCGTGACACGCCAGATGATCGGCGTCTTTTCGTTGGACTGGGTGGAGCCGTTGGCCGAGGTGCTGAGAAACCTGGGATCGGAGCACGTCTGGATCATCCATGGCTCCGACGGCCTCGACGAGATCACCACCACCGGCACGACCCATGTGGCTGAACTGAAGGATGGCGAGATCCGCACGTTCGAAATCTCACCCGAGGACGCCGGCCTGCCCTTCGGTGACCCAGCCGACCTCAAGGGCGGCGACGCCGAAACCAACGCCTTGGCGCTGAACGCGCTGCTGGACGGCCATGAAAGCGCCTACCGCGACATCGTCATGCTTAATTCGGCGGCGACGCTGATCACGGCCGGGCGGGCCGCCGACCTGCGCGAGGGAGCGGATATGGCAGCCGAGTCGATCGATTCCGGCAGGGCCCGCCAGGCGCTCGAACAGCTGATCGAAATCAGCCACGAAGTTCTGCCCGATCCCGAGGATGAGGAAGACGGCGCGGAATGAGTGACGTCCTCGCCCGCATCTGCGCCGACAAGCGCAACCACGTCGCCGCCTGCAAACGGGCCTGGCCGCAGGTGGAAATCGAAAGCGCCGCCAAAGCGGCGCCTGCCTTGCGCGGCTTCCGCGCGTCGCTCGAACAAACGGTTGCCGCGGGCCGCTACGCCCTGATCGCCGAAATCAAGAAAGCTTCGCCGTCCAAGGGGCTGATCCGGCCGGATTTCGACCCTCCCGCGCTGGCGCGCGCCTATGAAGCCGGCGGCGCAAGCTGCCTTTCGGTTCTCACCGACGCGCCCTATTTCCAGGGCGCCGATGAGTACCTCATCGCCGCAAGAGCCGCCGTGTCGCTTCCCGTGCTGCGCAAGGATTTTATGGTCGATCCCTATCAGATCGCCGAGGCCCGCGCGCTGGGGGCGGATTGTATCCTGCTGATCGTGGCGGCCCTGGACGTGGTCCAGGCCAAGGAAATCGAAAGTGCAGCGGTCGACTGGAACATGGACGTGCTGGTGGAGATCCATGACGCCGCGGAACTTGAAACGGCACTCGTGGAATTGCGAAGCCGGCTGATCGGCATCAACAACCGCAATCTCAAGACGTTGGAGGTCGCTATCGCCACGGCTGAGGCCTTGCTGCCGCGTCTCCCGGCCGATGCCCTGGCGGTGGCCGAAAGCGGGCTGTTTACGCCGGCCGATCTATCGCGTATGAGCAAGGCAGGCGCCGATTGTTTCCTGATCGGCGAATCGCTGATGCGCCAGGACGACGTGGCGTCGGCGACGGCAGCGCTGTTGGCTGCGCCGGCGGCGGCAGCGACCGGATAGTTGAGGAGAGTACCTTTGAGCGGCTTCAGCCATTTCGACGACCAGGGCAAGGCCCACATGGTCGACGTCTCCGACAAAGGCGAAACCGAGCGCATCGCACGGGCCGGCGCCACGGTCACAATGGAGGCCGAAACCCTGGCGCTGATCCAGCAAGGCGACATCGGCAAGGGCGACGTGCTGGGCGTGGCCCGCCTCGCCGGCATCATGGCCGCCAAGAAGACCGCCGATCTGATACCGCTCTGCCATCCCCTGGCACTCACGAAAGTAACGGTGGATTTGGTTTGCGTGCCCGAACGCAACGCCGTTGAAATCGAGGCGACCTGTAAACTAAAAGGTCGGACGGGCGTGGAGATGGAAGCGCTGACGGCGGCCACCGTCGCGGCCTTGACTGTCTACGACATGTGCAAGGCGGTCGACCGGGCGATGACAGTCTCAGATGTCCGCCTGCTGCACAAATCCGGCGGCAAGTCCGGCGAGTTCAACCGGGACGCGGATTAGAGCCATGCCCGAAGCCCCTGCCCTGATGCCCGTTGCCGATGCGCGGGCGCGAATTCTCGACGCCATGCAGCCGGTTGCCGTCGAAACCGTGGCGCTGGCCGACAGCCTCCACCGCGTGCTGGCCGAGGACGTCACCGCCCGCGTCACCCAGCCGCCCAGCGCCGTCTCGGCCATGGACGGCTACGCCGTGATCGCCGCCGACGTGGTGGAAGTCCCGGCAACGCTCAGCGTCGTCGGCGAAGCCCCGGCGGGCGGCGCCTATCCCGGCGTCGTCAAACCGGGCGAGGCCGTTCGCATCTTCACTGGCGGCCCCGTGCCCGACGGCGCGGACGCCATCGTCATCCAGGAGGACACGAGCCGCGACGGCGACCGGGTGACGGTGACGGAAAGTTCCGGCGAAGGGCGCTACATCCGCCCCGCCGGCCTCGACTTCGCCGCCGGCGATACCGGCCTCACGGCGGGGCGGGTCATGAATGCGCGCGATATCGCGTACGCCGCGGCCATGAACGTGCCCTGGGTGCGGGTGCGGCGCAAACCCCGCGTCGCGGTCCTTGCCACCGGCGACGAACTTGTCATGCCCGGCGAGGCGTTGGGGCCCAACCAGATCATCAGCTCCAACAATATCGGCCTGTGCGCTATGATCGCGGCCTGCGGCGGCGAGGCCATTGATCTCGGCATCGCCAAGGACGACGAGGATTCGCTCAAAACCATGGCCGAAGGCGCACGTGGCGCCGATCTTCTTGTTACCGTCGGCGGCGCCTCGGTGGGCGATCACGATCTCATCCAGAAAGTGCTGGGCGACACCGGGCTCAGCGTCGATTTCTGGCGCATCGCCATGCGGCCGGGCAAACCGCTGATCTTCGGCGATTTCAACGGCGTGCCCATGCTGGGCCTTCCGGGCAATCCGGTCTCGGCCCTGATATGCGCGCTGGTTTACCTGAAGCCCGCCCTTGCCGCCTTGCTGGGCGCCGAGGATCCGGTGCTGGAAACCACCCCGGCAATCCTGACGGGCGATCTCGGCGAAAACGACCAGCGCGAGGATTACCTGCGCGCCCGCCTCGCCCGCGACGATGCCGGCAATCTCACCGTCACGGCCTTCGCCAAGCAGGACAGCAGCATGCTTTCCCGCCTCGCCGCCGCCGACTGCCTGATCATCCGCCCGCCCTTCGCGCCGGCCGTTGCCGACGGCACCACGATCGACGTCGTCGTGTTGAGCCATCTGGGTTACTGAATAGGCCCGAAACCCTCTTGACGGGCAATGAGAACTAAACTAGAACATACATATGTTTTGGTTTTGTTCCTCAGACACAATATCTGGGGAAAACTCAGAAATTCGGTGTTTCGGATAGATACCTGCGAGGGGCCATGCTGACGCGGAAGCAACACGAACTTCTCACATTCATCAACGGCTATCTGACGGAAAAGGGGCTCTCCCCCTCGTTCGATGAAATGAAGGCCGCCTTGGGATTGAAGTCCAAGTCGGGCATTCACCGCCTGATCACCGGACTGGAGGAACGGGGCTTCATCCGCCGCCTGCCCCACCGGGCCCGCGCGCTGGAAGTTCTCAAACTTCCCGATTCCGCCGCCGCGGCGACCGCTTCCGCACCGGAAGAGAAGACATTCTCCCCCAACATTATCGAAGCCGATTTCGGCGCCCACAGCACTCATGTGGAAGCCAGCCCGGAGGTTGTTTCTTTGCCGCTCTACGGCCAGATCGCCGCGGGCACGCCCATTGAGGCCCTGCGCGATCAGTCCAACAATGTCGAGGTGCCGGGGGCGATGCTGGGCCGGGGCGAATACTACGCCCTGACGGTGGCCGGCGATTCAATGATCGAGGTCGGTATATTTGACGGTGACACCGTCATTATCGAACGCGGCGACACCGCCGAAAGCGGCGCCATCGTCGTGGCACTGGTGGACGATCAGGAAGTAACGCTCAAGCGCATACGCCGCAAAGGCAACTCCATCGCCCTGGAGGCCGCCAACGAGGCTTATGAAACCCGCATCTTCGGCCCTGACCGGGTCAAGGTGCAGGGCAAGCTCGCCGGGTTGATGCGGCAATACTGATCGCTACCGTGATCCGTTTGTTCGCCTAGGCCTGGATTTCGATTTTGGCGGTGACCACAGGCGCTGACCGCGTTCGTCGGCGACCGAGCGAACCCGGGCCGTCCCGTCTTCTCCCAACCACACGGCATGGGCGCCCTCGCGCCACAGGTCGAACCGATCGACCGTGAACGCGGGGCCCTTGCAGCGCCGGCGCAAGGGCACGGCGCTGATGACGACATCGGCGACGGCGCAGTCCTCCCCCACCGCATCGACCTGGCGGATAAGCGCGACCGTTTGGCCCTTGGCACGGTAGAGGCAGCCGAAATCATCGCAGACCAGACGCTTGCTCAAATTTGAATCCAACCACGGCCACGAGAGCGGCGTTTTCTGTCCGCGCGATTCCAGCCATTCCCCCGTCAGATGGCTTTCTCGTTGTCGCGAAATCCGCAGTTGTCCGTCGATCTCGGCGACCGCAAAGGTTTCGCCACGCGGACCAACCAGCACATCGGGACGGTCCGCAGCGGTGTAGAAAAGCAAACCGGCCAACATTGGGGCAAATCCCCATAACCGCCATTTGCCGGACCAGAGACACAACCACAATCCACCCAAGGCGATGGCCGCGATCGAAGCGTCGGGCGTGGCTGGCAGCAGTTGCACAGCACCTGGCCAGGCCGCGACGGTTTCGGCCACCCGCAATACCGCCTCGATGCCCCAGCCCATGGGCGCCAGGGCCAGGCCTTCGAGACCCAGCGGCATCAGCGCGAAAGCGGCAATGGCGCAGGGCATGATCCACATCGCCATGGCGGGAACGGCAATCAGGTTTGCCGCCAGTCCGTAGACAGCAAAGCGTCCGAAATGGTAGACGGCGAACGGTCCCGTTGCCGTACTGGCCACCACCGTTGTGAGGGCGACGCCCGCTACGTAAAGCCCCATACGGCGGGCCGTGCCGCCGTCGCTGCGCCAGCCGCCGAACGGACCGCGGGCGATCTCATAAACCGCGATCAGGGCGACGACGGCGGCAAACGACATCTGGAAACTGGGACCGAGCAGGCTTTCCGGGGCGATCACCAGGACGGCGGCGGCGGCCCAGGCCACCAATCCCATGGACAAGGCCCGGCGGTCGAGCATCACTGCGACGAGCACCAAACCGGTCATGAGGAAGGCCCGCTGCGTCGGCACCGTGGAACCCGTCAGGACGAGGTAGGCCAACGCGCCGAGCAGGGCTGCCGCGGCCGCCCATTTCTTGACAGGATGGCGCAGTGCAATGGGTTCGATTAGCGCCAATACCGCCCGGATGACGAAAAAGAGGATGGCGGCCAGCAAGCCGATATGCAGTCCGGAAATCGCCAAAAGGTGGGCCAATCCGGCATCCCGCATGGCTTGGAGCACGGTTTCGGGGATAGCCCCTCGTTCGCCCGTCATCAAGGCCGCCGCGACAGCGCCCCGCCGACCTTCCAACGCCGCCAGGATCCGGCTGGTGATGTCCTGGCGCAGGGCTTCCACGGCATATCCGAAACCACTCCGGGCGCCCGACATGACGATCTCCGGCCGGGAAACCGCGTAGCCGACACCACCGATGCGCTTGAACCAGGCATAACGGACGAAATCGAACCCGCCGGGCAGCGAAGCATCGGGCGGCGGCATGAGGACGGCGCGCAAGCGGATACGGTCGCCGGCGGTGATGCTTTCTCCACCGCCCGTCCGCACCGTTATGCGCACGCTTGCGGGCCACTTCGGTCGCGCCAAGCGGCTGATTTCGGGCTTGGAGACGACAATGCGAATGCCCTTTGTGCGCCGCTCCACCGAGGACGCGACGCCTTCCAACAAGACGGCCCCCAGGCGCTTCTCGATCACCGGAGCGGCAATCGACTGAGCCCGCCATTGAGCTGCCGAGAAGCCCAGTGACAGCGCCACGAAAGCGGATGCGACGATGATCCGGACGGGGCTGCGCCAGCCGAGCCACAAGAGCATGATGCCCAGCCCCAAACCCACCGGTGCAGCCCAATTGGGCGGTTCCACCGGCAGGGCGAAATAGGCGGCAACGCCGATGCCGAGAAAGACCGGCAGCCACAGCACGCGCCTTTCCTGCTCGTCCGCCAGGCGGAGGTTCAACGCCCCGACAAAGGCCGCAAGCGATCGCCGACCGGATAGCCTGTCATCTCTGGCGCGTTCGGACACTAATCCAGGTTCCCCACTCACAAATTCCGCTTGGGGTAATGCACGGATTTGAGCGCGTTTTGCCGACGGGCCTAGGTATTCACGCCCTTGATGTGCTAAACAGTGCCAGCCCAAACCCGCCCCGAAATCATCAATGAAAGTAACCATGAGCGTCGTCACCCGCTTCGCCCCGTCGCCGACGGGCTTTCTCCACATCGGAGGCGCCCGGACGGCGCTGTTCAACTGGCTTTATGCCCGTCACCACGGCGGCAAATTTCGCCTGCGCATCGAGGATACCGACCGCAAGCGCTCCACGCCGGAGGCCACGCAGGCCATCCTCGACGGGCTTGAGTGGCTGGGTCTCGACTGCGATGACGAAGTCGTCTACCAGTCCCAACGCGCGGACCGCCATGCCGAGGTAGCCAAGGAACTGCTGGCGGCGGGCAATGCTTATCACTGCTACTGCTCGCCCGAAGAACTCGCGGAAATGAGGGAAAAAGCCCGCTCCGAGGGCCGCTCGACGCTCTATGACGGACGTTGGCGCGACCGCGATCCGGCCGAGGCACCCGAGGGGGTGCCGCCCGTAGTTCGTTTGAAAGCACCCCGTGCCGGTGAGACCGTGATCAAGGATCTCGTGCAGGGCGACGTGCGTTTCAAGCACGATCAGCTGGACGACATGGTGCTGCTGCGGGCGGACGGCACGCCGACCTACATGCTGTCGGTGGTGGTTGACGACCACGACATGGGCATCAGCCATATCATCAGGGGCGACGACCACCTCAACAATGCCGCCCGTCAGAGCCAGATATACAACGCCTTGGGCTGGGATATCCCGGTTTTCGGCCATATTCCGCTGATTCACGGCGCAGACGGCGCAAAATTGTCCAAACGCCACGGCGCGCTTGGGGTCGAGGCCTACCGCGATATGGGTTATCTGCCCGCCGCCATGCGCAACCACCTGCTACGGTTGGGCTGGAGTCACGGCGATGACGAACACATCAGCACGGAACAGGCCATTGACTGGTTCGATTCCGACGGTCTGGGCAAATCGCCCTCTCGTTTCGACTTCAAGAAACTCGACAGCTTCAACAGCCAGTACCTCAAGGAGACGCCGGATACCGAGCTGTTCGGGCTGATCGCCGGGGCACTGGCGGAAGCAGCCGGGGGCACGCTTTCCGACCTCCAGTCATCGCGCGTCATGGCCGCACTGCCGCACTTAAAGGAACGTGCGAAAACAATACTGGAACTTGTTGAAAATTCACTATTTTTGATTGAAGAACGCCCGCTTGAAATGGATGACAAGGCAGCCGGTCTACTGACCGAAGAAGCGCTCGGAGTGTTGAGCCGTTTCCTCCAGCAGGCACAAGCCTGGGAAGGTTGGTCGCACGATGTTATCGAGGCCGGAATGCGGGCTTTTGCCGAATCGGAGGAGATGAAGCTTGGCAAGGTCGCCCAGCCTTTGCGTGCGGCGCTGACAGGGCGCACCACTTCGCCCGGAATCTTCGATGTTCTGGAAATTCTGGGTCGGGATGAGACACTGGGTCGCATTGCTGACGCAACGAATTCGCTGTCTAATGGCGGCACACATGGGGACGAGTGATTTCCCCCAGACGGCAAACAGTCGTATAATCGGTAAAACCGGCGCTTGCCCCCCGGTTCCCATTTAGCGCCTACAAATTTTTGGTAATCCAGGAAGGAATATCTATGGCCTCGGAAAAGGTACAGGAAGAAACCGCTGCGTCCATGACGCTCACCGACAATGCAACGGGTCGAACCATCGATCTCCCCGTTCTCGGTGGTTCCGTCGGACCGAATGTCGTGGACATTCGGAAACTATATGGCGAAACCGGTCACTTCACCTTCGACCCGGGGTTTGTCTCGACGGCAAGCTGTGAATCCGCCATCACCTACATCGACGGCGACGAAGGCGTGCTGCTGTATCGCGGCTATGCCATCGACGAACTGGCCGAAAACAGTGATTTTCTTGAGGTCTGTTACCTGTTGCTCGACGGCGAGCTGCCGACCCAGGCGCAGAAGGAGAAGTTCGAGCACGACATCACCTATCACTCAATGATCCACGAGCAGTTGACGCAGTTCTTCCGCGGTTTCCGACGCGATGCGCATCCCATGGCCATCATGTGCGGCGTTGTCGGGGCGCTCAGCGCATTCTACCATGACAGCACGGATATCAGCGACGAACACCAGCGCATGGTCGCCTCGCATCGCATGATCGCCAAGATGCCGACCATCGCGGCCATGGCCTACAAGTATTCCATCGGCCAGCCCTTCATCTACCCCCGCAACAACCTGAACTACGCCGAAAATTTCCTGCGCATGATGTTCAAGGTGCTGGCGGAGGACTATGAAGTAAGCCCCGTTCTGGCCCGCGCCATGGACAAGATCTTCATCCTGCACGCCGATCACGAACAGAACGCCTCGACCTCGACCGTCCGCCTGGCAGGGTCATCGGGCGCCAATCCGTTCGCCTGTATCGCCGCCGGCATCGCCTGCCTGTGGGGACCGGCCCACGGCGGCGCCAACGAAGCGGTGCTGGAAATGCTCGAGGAAATCGGTTCCCTCGACCGTATTCCCGAATTCGTCCAGAAAGCCAAGGACAAGGACGATCCGTTCCGCCTGATGGGCTTCGGCCACCGCGTCTACAAAAACCACGACCCGCGCGCGACGGTGCTGCGCCAAAGCTGCCACGAGGTGCTCGACGAATTGGGCATCCGGGACGAGCCGCTGCTGGCGCTGGCCATGGAGCTGGAGCGCATCGCCCTGGAGGACGAGTACTTCATCGAGAAGAAGCTCTACCCCAACGTCGATTTCTATTCCGGCATTATCTTGCGCGCCATGGGCTTCCCGACGTCGATGTTCACGGTGCTGTTCGCCCTGGCCCGCACGGTCGGCTGGGTGGCGCAATGGAAGGAAATGATCGTCGATCCGACCCAGAAGATCGGCCGGCCGCGGCAACTTTATACCGGCGCGGACCAGCGCACTTTTGTGCCGGTCGGCGAGCGCTAGGGGTCAGGCGGCAGCGCGGTGTTTCAGCGAACGGCCCTGGGGCGAAAGCTGCCGGTACCGGCCAATGACCAGCCGGGCCGGCGCGGCTCCCGCGCCCGCTTCGCCGACCTTCCCATCATTAACGACAACCGCCCACCGCTGTGGCGCCGCCGCAGCGTGCGGTGGGCGGCGCTGGCCGTCCTCGTCGGGGCGGCGGTCTACTGGACTTACGCCTAACCGCTAATCCCGTTCGACCAGTTCGACCTTGTAGCCGTCGGGATCTTCGATGAAGGCGATGGCGCGGGTGCCGTGCTTCATGGGGCCGGCGGGTCGGGGAATGGGCACGCCTTCGGCGGCCAACTGCTCGCAGGTGCCGTAGATATCGGGTACGGCGATGGCGAGATGGCCGAACCCGTCGCCGATATCGTAAGGCGCTTCCTGAACCCAGTTGTAAGTCAGTTCCACCACCGTGTTGCTCTCCTCATCGCCGTAGCCGACGAAGCAAAGGGTGAACTTGCCGCCCGGAAATTCCTTTTCCCGCAAAACCTTCATGCCGAGGTGGCGGGTATAGAAATCCTTGGATTTTTCCAAGTCTTTCACCCGGATCATGGTGTGCAGGTAGCGAAAACCGGTGGTGTCGATGGCGCTGTCAGTCATGGCTGCGGAGCTCTCTTCTGTTGTGGCGAAAATCTGGATTTGGTCTCGAGTACTTGCAGGACGACGTCGGCGGCGCGCTCGGCTGGCGGCAAACCCCCTGCCCCCAAGGCAGCCGCGACTTGACGCCCGGCTTCAATTTGCGCGCTGCGCACCTGTTCATCAACCAGAATCTTTTCGACGGCGGGCGTGAGATTGCCGGGCGTGCATCGCTCCTGCAGGAACTCCGGTATGACCTCGCGTTCAAGCACGAGATTGGTCAGAGACACCATGTCGACCTGGGCCATGCGGCGGACGATGGCCATGGTCAGGGGGTTCATGCGGTACGCCACCACCACGGGGACGGCGGCCAGCGAAAGCTCAAGCGCGACTGTGCCGGACGCGGCCAAAGCGCCGTTCATGGCGGCGAAGGCGGACGCCTTCTCGTCCGCCCCGACAATGGTGAGCGGGGTATCGCCGCTACCCAGTCCGGCGCGCACTGTGTCTTGCAGGTGCGAGAGGGTTACCGACACGAGATGAAGGTTGGGATGGCTTGCGGCCAGCCGCGTCGCCGTTTCCCTGAATACCGGCAGCAGTCTCGAAATTTCGCCCTGCCGGCTGCCGGGGAGGATCCCGAGGACCAGAGCGTCCGCCGGAATGCCGTGGGCCACCCGGAATGCCTTGCCGTCGCCGACTGCAGCGCTCACAGCCGTGTGGCCGACAAATGTGCATGACAGGCCCTCGGCCTCGAAATAAGGCGGTTCGAACGGCAAAACGGCCAGAAGATGATCAAGAAAGCCCGCAATTTTCTTGGCGCGTCCCGGCTTCCAGGCCCAAACCGTGGGTGCCACATAGTGCACGATGGGTATGCCATGCCCGCGAAGCTTCCGGCCCAGGCGGAAATTGAAACCGGGCGCGTCGATTGTGATCAGTACGTCCGGTTTTTCGCTCAGCGCAAGATCAACCGTCTGGCGCAGCCGGCGCAGGATCAAACCGAGCCGGGGCAGGATTTCCGCCAGTCCCATCACCGCGATATCGGAGATCGGAAACAAGCTCTGCAATCCCTGCCCGCTCATGGCCTCGCCGCCGACGCCCAGAAATTCGACGTCGCCGCTCAGGCGTTCCTTGAGCGCCGCCATCAACGGCCCGCCCAAGGCATCGCCCGAAGGTTCGCCGGCAACAATCATGATGCGAATCTTGTCACCCGCCATTAGCGCGCAACCAGCTTCCTGACCGTTTCAAGCACCGCGTCGCGCGGCATACCGGGCCAGACGGAGCGATGATACAGCAATGCCAAGAGTTTCCGATCGAGATCGGTGTGACCGTCGGTCGCCGATTCATAATTGAGAACCGAAAACGCCTTGGGATGGAACGGCAGACCCAGGGTGTGACCGAGTTCGTGATACAAACACTTGCGGCGCCC
>CAYOAD010000030.1:0-24245 GCA_964401845.1 uncultured Rhodospirillaceae bacterium
GTCTTGGTCTCGCGGTCGTGGACGATTTCCATGCCGCACAGCAGACCGCGTCCGCGGATGTCGCCGACGCACTCATGATGCGCCGCCATTTCGCGCAGGCCCTGTCTCAAGCGGTTGCCCATCTCCATCGCCCGTGCCGCCAGGCGGTCGCGCACGACGATTTCCAACACCTTGAGGCCGACGGCCGCGGGCAGCGGATCGGAGACGTGCGTGGTATAAAACAGGAACCCCTTTTCATGGCATTGTGCTTCGATCTCCTCGCTGGTCAGCACCGCCGACAGCGGCAAGCCGGCGCCCAACGTTTTGGACAGCGTCAGGATGTCCGGCACCGTTCCGTCGCGCTCAAAACCGAACATGTCGCCCGTTCGCCCGACGCCGGTTTGCGCCTCATCCAGGATCAAAAGCATGCCGCGCGCTTCACAGTGCGCTTTCAGGGCGGCGAGATATCCTTCCGGTAGATCGATGATGCCGCCGGCGCTGAGAATGGGCTCGCCGATAAAGGCAGCAAGGGAACCGACCGATTGACGGTCGACCAGTTCAAATCCGTAATCCAATTCGGCCCGCCAGTCGTAATTTGCCGCGTCGCCGAATGTCGGACGGTAGAAATCGGGCGGATTGATGGCCAGCGATCCGACGGGCGTCTGGACGCTGCCCTGACGGCCGGCGGCATAGGTCGCCGCCGAGGCAGCACCCGTCATACCGTGCCATGATTTGCTGAACCCGACGACTTCATGACCACCCGTGTAGAGCTTGGCCATACGGATGGCGGCGTCGTTCGATTCGCCGCCCGTGCTCAGCAGCATGACGCGGTCGAGGCCCGGCGGGGTGATCTCGCCCAGCGTCTCGGCCAGATCGAGAACCGGCGCCGACAACATGCCGCTGAACAGGTGATCGAGATTGCCGATACTCTCCCGCACAACCTCGACGATCTCGGGGTGGCTGTGCCCGAGGATCGAACTCATTTGCCCGGAAGTAAAATCGAGGATGCCCCGTCCGGCCTGGTCGAAAACGTAAGCGCCCTCGGCACGAGTGACTTCGAACGGCGTGAACGTCGCGCCGTAGCGGATAAGTGATTTGGCCGCACGGTCAAGTACGGTTCGGTTCGGCCGGGTGTCCACCTGTTTGCTCCTCGCTGTCGCCGGATTACCCGAAAAAGAATACTCCTGCTCCGATACAAATGTTGTCGAATTTTTCAAAAATATCCGCAATTTGGATTGTTATTTGTTAATTTTGTGCGTAATTTTCTCAAAATCTTGTGTGATACGAGGAATTCACTCATGGAGGCTCAACTCGACGCGCTCGATACCAAGTTGCTGACGCTGCTGCAGAAGGATTGCCTGCTGACCAATGCGGAACTTGGGGCCGAGGTTGGTCTATCGACCTCGTCCTGTGCCAAACGCGTTGCCCGTCTCCGCCGCTCCGGCGTCATTTCGAAGATGGTGGCGCTGGTCGACCGGCGCAAAATCCAAAAACACGTGATGGCTGTCGTCACCATCAACATGTCGGCGCCCAAGACCGAGTACCTGCAGACGTTCACCAACCGGCTCAATGCCATGCCGGAGGTACAGCAGTGTTACGCCATTGCCGGCGAGAACGATTTCATCGCCATCGTCGCCGCCGCCAGCATCGAGGATTATCACGACTTCGCTCAAGGGGCATTCGGCTCGGAACCCATTGTTCAGGCCTACCGCACCAGCTTCATCCTGGAGACCGCGAAATACGAGACGGCGGTGCCGCTCGGCGCCTGAAACTAGAGCGGTTTCCGTTTAAACGGAAACGCCCAGTCTCATATTTTCGCTGATGTGCAATGTGTTAACGACCCCAGTGTTTCAAGGAAAACTTGAAACACCCTAATCAGTCGAATATGTGGCGCAGGATGAGGTCTTTGACCTCGGTCGCCTTCAACGGCGCCGACGGCGCCAGGGCGGCCTCGGAGGTGATGAAGACCGGTCCGTCCTCGTCGCGGTCGGTGGGCCGGCCGTGCGAGCCTTTCACCAGCGAGGCATCCAGCGGAATGACGTCCATCAGCGTGCGGAAGCCCAGGATCTTCTTGACCAACCGCCAGATAACGCTGAGCTTGGGGAACGGCAGGGCGGGATCGAGAAACAGTTCCACCGGGTCGTAACCGGGTTTCCGGTGAATCTCGACCGTGCGCGCGAAATCGGGGCAGCGGGCGTCGTCGAGCCAGTAGTAGTAGGTGAACCAGCTGTCGGCGTCCGACACCGCCACCAGTTCCCCGGCGCGATCGTGGTCCAGGCCAGCGGACGCCTTGGTCTCGCCGTCCAACACCTTCTCGACGCCGGGCAGCCCGTCGATCAGCGATTTGACCGCCGGAATATCGGCGGGATTCTGCACGTAGATGTGCGCCACCTGATGGTCCGTGACGGCGAAGGCGCTGCTGGCGCCGGGGTCGAGGAGTTCCCTTTCCATCTCGACCCGCACCGCAATATGCCCGGCTTCCCGCAAGGCCCGGTTGATGTGGATGGGGCGGGTGACCGGCGTGATACCGTATTCCGACAGCACGGCTACGCGGGCGTCGTCCTGGACCGCCCGGTCAATGATCTGGCCGCAGACGGCGTCAACCTCGGCCAGGTCCTTGGCGATGTCGGGATGGTCCGGTCCCAGACGCTGGAGGTTGTAATCGAGGTGCGGCAGGTAGACCAGCGTCAACGTCGGCGCGCGAGTGTCCATGACGTGGCGCGTGGCGTCCCCAATCCACTGGCTGGAAGAGATATCCGTGGCCGGCCCCCAGAACTTAAAAAGCGGGAAGGCGCCGAGTTTGGCCGTCAATTCATCCCTCAATTCGGAGGGTTTGGCGTAGCAATCGGGGATTTTGCGGCCGTCGGCGGGATACATCGGCCTGGGCGTGACGCCGACATCGGCGCTTAGGTACATGTTGTACCACCAGAACATGTTGGCGCAGGTAAAACCAGGATCGCGCTTGCGCGCCGCCTCCCAGACCCATTCGCCTTGCACCAGCTTGTTCGATTGGCGCCAGAACCAGATTTCCGAAAGATCGCGGAAGAACCAGCCGTTACCGACGATACCGTGTTCGCTGGGTGTGACACCCGTCAGATACGTCGCCTGCGCAGCGCATGTCACCGCCGGCGTCACCGTATGCAGGGCCTGCAGGCCGCCCCGGTCGGCCAGTTTCTTGAGGTTGGGCGTATGTTCCCCCACCAGCGCCGGCGTCAAACCGACCACATTGATAACCACCGTCGACCGCATGAATGCCCCCGATACCCGTCCTGTCAAAATTCCAAAATTGCTTCGCGCTTTCGGAATGCCTCGAGGCCTCGGCAATCCGACAGCAAAAGCGTAATGCGCAGTTCTTCGATCAGTGTCGTCAATTCCGTGACGGTCTCTTCGGATCCGACCATGGCGGCCGCCAGCATGGCGCGGCCGACCCCCGCCAGCGCCGCACCCAGGGCCAGCGCCTTGGCGGCGTGCAGACCGTTGGCGACGCCGCCCGTCGCGATGACGGGTATGCCGGCGTCCCGGACCTCAAGCAGCGATTGCACCGTCGACAATCCCCAGTTCGCGAAAGTATCGGCCAGACGGGCGCCCTTTTCCTCGCCGGCGCGGCCGGCTCGAACGCCTTCGATGCGCACGAAACTGGTGCCGCCGGTGCCGCCGGTATCGACGGCGGCAACGCCGATTTCCGCCAACCGCTTCGCCGTCACCCCATCGACGCCACAGCCCGTTTCCTTGACGATGACCGGCACCGGCGCAGCCTTGACCGTCTCCTCCAGAGAGGACCAGGCGCGGCTCAATTCAATTTCGCCTTCGGGCTGGATCAGTTCCTGCAGGACATTGATGTGGACGGCGAGCGCATTCGCCTCGACCATGTCGATCAACCGTTTCAGGGTATCGATGCCGCAGACGGGATCGACAATCTGGGAGATGCCGATGTTGCCGCAAATGAAGGCGTTGGGCGCTTTCTGGCGCGTTACGGCATAGGACTGGACGAGTTCGGGATCGCCCAGCGCGGCGCGCTGGCTGCCGACGCCAAGGGCCACGCCGCAGGCCTCCGCCGCCGTGGCCAATCGGGCATTGACGACCTCGACATCGGCGTGGCCGCCGGTCATGCCCGCGATGAACAGGGGCGCGGCAAGTTGGAAATCCAGAAATTCGAGGCTCAAGTCGACGTCGTCGATGTCGATGCCCGGCAACGCCGCAGGCACCAGACGGACGCCGTCCCAACCGGCATCCGGCCGCGTTTTTACCCCGTCATTCAACGCCAGATCGATATGATCCAGCTTACGATTTCCGATCGCGTCGTCGTTCATTTCGGCCTTTTGCTTCGTTCCCTGATCCGGATTTTCGCTCAACGATGTCCCGTCTAACGCGAATGTGGGACGTTCCAGGGTATTTGTATGACTATTAATGGTTGACGCTACTGCATGAACCGTGTGGAATCCATCCCAAGCAACAAAAAGAACTGATCCGGGAGGCGATACGCCCATGGATCGGCATTGCAGGGAGGCTGGATCTATTGGGGGCGAGATCTCCTTTCAGATCGATTGCGGCGCATTCGCTTCGGCGGATGAACCTCTATTTGTGCGCTCACAATCCTGCAATTCGATACGACTTTTCGATTTTCGCTGGCCACGTCGCCTCAACGGCCTTCGGAAGGCTCGACACATAATCCGGTGAAGGGATGCGCTGCTTCGAGCCCAGCGCCCGACCCTTCTTGTGACAGAATATAAGTAGGGGAGAGATGCATGTTTAAGAAACTTGGATTGGCTGCGGTCGGCGTAGCCATGACCGCACTGGTCAGCACCAGCGCCTCGGCGTTGGACGTTAAATTGGAAGAGGTTGCGTCCGGACTGCAGCATCCGTTGCTGTTGACGTCGCCGCCGGGGGACCCGCGCCGTTTCATCATCGAGCAGACCGGCGTCGTCAAGGTTCTGCACCCCGACGGAAAGATGGACACCTTCCTCGATATCAAGGAAAAAATCATACCGCTGACGCCGGAGTTCGACGAACGCGGACTGTTGGGTCTGGCGTTCCATCCCGATTACAAGAACAACGGCTTGTTCTACGTCTCCTATTCGGTGCCGATCCACGGTACTCCAAATCTCGCAAATCTGTTGTTCTTCGATCACAAGAACGTCGTCGCCGAGCACCGCGTTTCGGCGAGTGACCCCAACAAGGCGGACGCCGGCTATTCCCGGGTGATCTCCGTAATCGACTGGCCGCAGTTCAACCACAACGGCCATTGGATTGGCTTCGGCCCGGACGGCATGCTCTACATCACCACCGGTGACGGCGGTTTCGCCAACGACTACGGCCTCGGCCACAACCCGGTGATGGGCAATGGCCAAGATCTCGGTTCCAAACTCGGTAAAATCCTTCGCGTCGACGTCAATTCCGTCGAAGGCTACAAAATCCCGGCCGACAACCCCTTCGTCGGAAACGATCAGGCCTTGGACGAGATTTGGGCGTACGGCTTCCGCAATGCCTGGCGTTGCTCGTTCGACATGGGCGGCGACAATGCGTTTATCTGCGCTGACGTCGGTCAGAACAAGTTTGAGGAAGTCGACGTCATCCAGAAGGGCGGCAACTACGGTTGGCGCACGATGGAAGCCAACCATTGCTTCAACTATCAGGCGCCCAACGACACGCCGGCAAGCTGTGATTCGAGCGGCATGATTGCACCGGTCCTCGAATACAACAACTGCTCGGCCAACCCGGACGGCTGCAAGGGCATCTCGATCACAGGCGGTTACGTCTATCGCGGCGCTCACAAGGCCTGGGACGGCATGTACTTCTTCGGCGATTGGTCGAAGAATTTCGCCTTCAAGGACGGCCAGCTCTTCGTCGCCAAGATGACGGGCGACAAGTGGACCATGGAAGACGTCAATGTCACCAACATGCCCAACTGGAACTCCTACGTCATGTCGTTCGGCCAGGATAGTTCTGGCGAAATCTACGTCATGGCGACCGACCTGACTGGCCCCGTGCCCGGTGGACCGGCCGGCGGTCTCGACAAAATCTATAAGATCGTCCCCTAAGGACGGCATAAAGCACCAATCGCCCAGCTCTTTTCCCCTTGCGGGAAGGGGGCTGGGTGCTCTTTTTTCAGGAGAACGAAGTGTTGCGAAGTGTATCGGTATTGGCCCTGTTGGCCGTCATCGCGATCGGCGCTCTATCGACAGGGATTGGCTCCGCGCGGGCGGCCGATGTGGCGTTCACCGACGAGTTCATGAACGATCCCGGCAACATTGCCAGCGGCAAGAAAATGTGGGTCAAACAATGTGCCCGGTGCCATGGTCCCAAGGCTTACCCCGGCAAGGCGCCCAAGCTGAAACCCTCAAAGTACAAGCCGGATTTTGTCTACAGCCGGATCACCAAGGGATTCCGTGGCATGCCGCCGTGGAACAAGAAATATAACAAGAAGCAGCGCATGGCGATTACCGCCTGGATCATGAGCAAAGGCTTCGAGAACTAGGAAAGCGGATCGAGCATGAAACTTGATCCGGCCGAATACGCTCATCTCACCTATTGCACCAATATTCATCCAGGCGAGACCTGGGCGGAAGTGCGGACCAATCTCGAAAAGTATCTGCCCGAGGCGAAGGCAAGCCTCACGCCCGATGCCGATCTAGGTGTGGGATTACGGCTCTCGGCCATCGCCGCTCGGGAGTTGGCAAAGGACGAGGCGCGCGCCGCGTTCAAGGATTTTCTCCGTGCCGAGGGGCTCTACGTCTTTACCCTGAACGGATTTCCCTATGGCGAGTTCCACGGCACGCCGGTCAAGGAGAACGTCTATCTGCCCGACTGGCGGACCCCCGAACGGCTCGACTACACCAATCGCTTGGCCGATATCCTGGCCGATATCCTGCCCGGCGACGACAGCCTGGACGGCAGCGTCTCCACCGTGCCGGGCGGCTTCAAGGCGGAGATCCGAACCGCTGACGATATCGCCGCCATGGCGGACAATATGATCCGCCATGCCGCCCACCTGGTCGAAGTCCGGCGCAAGACCGGTAAGACGATCATCCTCACCCTGGAACCGGAACCCTGCTGTCATCTCGAAACCATCGACGAAACCGTCGCGTTTTTCCGCGATCATCTCCATTCAACCGCCGCGGCGACGCAATTGGCGGAACTGACCGACCTCGATACGGCTGAGGCGGAGACCGCCCTGCACCGGCACCTGGGGGTGTGTCTGGACCTCTGCCACGCCGCCGTGGAATTCGAAGATCCGGCCGACGCCATCGCCAAACTGCGCAATGCCGATGTCCGGGTGGGCAAGATGCAGATCAGCGCGGGCCTCCGGTTCTCGGGCGTCGACGCCGGCACCGTCGATCTGCTACGCCCCTTCGCCGATGAGGTCTATCTGCACCAGACCGTCGCCGCCGGCGCCGAAGGCCTTGAGCGCTTCGTCGACCTGCCTGACGCCTTCACCGCCCAGGCGGCGGGCGCTGCGCACCACGAATGGCGCGTTCATTTTCACGTGCCCATCTTTCTTGACGACATGGGCGCCTTCGCGACCACCCAAAACTTCATTCGCGAGGTGCTGGCCCTGCACCGGGAGAACCCGATCTCAGATCACCTCGAAGTAGAAACCTACACCTGGGACGTGCTGCCGGAGGAATACCGCAACGTCGACGTGGTCAGCGCAATTGTCCGTGAACTGCAATGGGTTCGAACGGAACTGGCGGTATAGTGGTTGTGCCATGAAGGATACCGTACAAACGCCCCGCGATCTGCTCTGTCACTGGCTTGACCGGCAGCTTGAGGGCGACGCCAAGGCGTGGTTTGGCGCGCAGCTTGAAAAGCTCGGCCAGTCCGAGATCGACCGCGACCTCTATATGGCCGTCAGTCTTGTGCCACGAAAAATAGGTAAAAACGATCTTGCCCTCACGGCGGAAGATCTCGAAGCCGCCGAGGCTGTGCGTCCTGGGTGGGACCCGTCGGGCTGGAGCACCGATCAGGCGGCCCGTCTGGCGCTGATGCTGACGTCGATGGCGGACGGAGAGGTCTTCAACCGCCGGCTCGATCAGCTCTGCACGACGGCGGACGTGCGCGAACTCATTGTTTTTTATCAGGGCCTGCCGATCTATCCCGAACAAACGCGCTACGTCGACCGCGCCCGCGAAGGCGCGCGGACCAACATGAAGGCGGTGTTCGAGGCCGTCGCCCACCGCAACCCTTATGCCGCCGAAAATTTCGACCGGAACGCTTGGAATCAGATGGTCCTCAAGGCCATCTTCGTCGGCAGTGCGTTGGCGCCGATCAGGGGGCTCGATGAACGCCGCAACGAAGAACTGGCGGCCACGCTGGTCGATTATGCACACGAACGCTGGGCGGCGAGTCGCGTCATCACACCGGAACTTTGGCGCATGGTGGCGCCATATGTGGATGAAAACCTCATCGAAGACCTCAAGCGCCCGTTGGCCAGTGAAGTGCCGGCCGAGCGCCAAGCGGCGGTCCTGGCGCTTCGGGAAAGCAGTCACGCCTCGGCGGTCTCCCTGCTGGAGGACCATCAAGAATTGTTGAGAGACGTTGAAGAGGGACGGATTTCCTGGGAAACTGTTTCCCGGGATATGGAAAATCCATAATAGTAATAGGGGCTTAGCCATGAGGAAGGTAATCGATCCGCATATTCACATGAGCGCCCGCACGACGGACGACTATGAAGCCATGGCCGCCGCCGGCGTCGTCGCGGTGATCGAGCCCGCCTTCTGGCTGGGCCAGCCGCGCACCCATGTCGGCAGCTTTATCGACTATTATGCCTCGCTTGTCGGTTGGGAGCGCTTCCGCGCCGCCCAATTCGGCATCGCGCACTACTGCACCATTGGTCTCAACTCCAAGGAAGCCAACAACGAGGCGCTGGCGGAGGAAGTCATGGACGTGCTGCCGCGCTTCTTGCTGAAGGAGGGCGTCGTCGCCGTCGGGGAGATCGGCTACGACGAACAATCCGAAGCCGAGGACAAGTATTTCCGCGCCCAGCTGGAACTCGCCCGCGAACTGGAGATGCTGGTGATGATCCACACCCCGCACCGCGACAAGAAGAAGGGCACCAGCCGCTCCATGGATGTCTGCCTGGAGCACGGCCTGCCGCCGGAACACGTGATCGTCGACCACAACAACGAGGAGACCGTGCGCGAAACGCTGGAGCGGGGTTTCTGGGCCGCCTTCACGCTCTATCCCCAGACCAAGATGGGACATGAGCGCATGGTCGAGGTTGTGCGCCAGTACGGCTCGGAACGGATCATCGTTGATTCCAGCGCCGACTGGGGCGTCTCCGATCCCATGGCCGTGCCGAAAACCGCTAACCTGATGGCCGAACGCGGCATCGCGGAGGAGGACATCAACCTCACCTGCTACCAGAATGCGATTAACGCCTATGGCCAAAGCGGCCAGTTCAACGAAGAGGACTGGCTCAACCCCGCGCCGATCGACCAGCGCACGCTGTTCGAGGATAATTCCGTCCTGCGCGGCCAAGCCCCGCGCGTCGACAACGTCGAAGAACTCAAGGACGCCGCCGTCGGGTGAGGTCGTTTGACGCCGTCGTTCCCGTCGCCGTAATCGGCGCCGGCGCCTGCGGATTGACCGCGGCCCTCGCCGCCCGGGACGAAGGGGCCGAGGTCGTCGTCCTGGAGCGCGATCCCTTACCACGCGGATCCACCGCCATGTCTTCGGGCATGATCCCGGCCTGCAATACGTCGATGCAAAAGTCCGCCGGCATCGAGGACGACAGCCCGGCCCTGATGGCGGCCGATATCCAACGCAAGGCAAACGGCCGGGCCGACGCGGAAATGCTGGAGGCAATCTGCGGCGAAAGCGGGCCTGCTCTTGACTGGCTGACCGGCCGGCACGGCCTTACCCTGGAACTGGTCAATGGGCCACCCCACCCCGGCCACAGCGTTCAGCGCACCCATGCGCCGCCATCCCGCTTGGGCGAAGATTTGTCCGACGACCTGGCCCGCGCCGTGCGAGCAGCGGGCATTGATATCATCACCAGTGCCCGGGTCACGGATCTGTTTAATAAGGGCGGTACGATAACCGGCCTGCAATACAACCGTCCGGATGGAAGCGCCGAAAATCTTGGGGTCGGCGCTCTGGTGCTGGCCTGCTGCGGCTTCGGCGGCGACCCGGCGCTTGTCGAGAAATACATACCTGAAATGGCGGGAGCGGTTTACTACGGGCACGAGGGCAACCGGGGCGACGCCGTACGCTGGGGCTCGGAACTGGGTGCGGCGATGGCCGACATGGGGGCCTATCAGGGCCATGGCTCCGTCGCCGTCCCCCATGCAGCGATCGTCTCCTGGTCGCTGATGAACGGCGGCGGCATTCTCGTTAACAACCAAGGCCGCCGGTTCGCCAACGAAAGTGAGGGATCGTCCGAAACCGCCGCTGCCGTCGTCGCCCAGCCGGACGCCCAGGCGTGGGCGGTGATCGACCATCGCCTCCATGAAGGCGCGATGAAATTCGCCGATTACCGTCATCTCGCGGACCTGGGTGCAGTGCGCGGCGGCGGCGACGCTGCGGCTCTTGCGGAGAGTTGCGGCCTGCCGCCGGGCGAATTGAAGGCGGCGTTGTCGAAGGCGAAAGGGCTGTCCCCGCCCTACAACGCCATTCGCGTCACGGGCGCGTTGCTTCAAACCCAAGGGGGGTTGGCGGTCGATCAATGTGCTCGGGTTTTGTCGGAAAAGGGCGAGCCCCTGCCCAACCTGTTCGCCGGCGGCGGCGCGGCTCGGGGCGTGTCGGGCCCGGACGGCCGGGGCTATTTATCCTGCAACGGCCTTTTGACCGCCGTCACCCTGGGCCGCATCTCGGGGCGAGAGGCCGCGCGTCTCGTCAAGTGAAGCAGTGACTTCGTTCGCGGTGCGCTCAGCCTCCGCGACGCAGGCCGCGACCGACGGGCCGTTAAGATAATTGCCCGTGACAAACATGCCAGGGGCGCGATCGGACATCGAACACAAATCATTGACCAGCGAGGTGTGTCCAACGCCGGCCTGGGGGATGCCCAAGGGCCATTGCCGCACCCGGCTGACGACGGAATCGCCACGCACACCCAGGACGTCGGCGTACTCGGCCCGCGCTTCCGCCATCAAATCGTCGGCGGAGATGCCCGCGAGATCGGGGGCGCGGGAACCACCGATGTAGGCGGATAGAGCCACATGCCCTTCCGGCGCGCGGTCCTCGAACATGGTGGAGGCAAACAGCGCGCCGGAGACCGAGCGGCCTTCGCTGACCGGGCTGAGGTAACCCAGACCGTCCAGCGGGTGGGACACCTGCGCGCGGCGGTAACCGAAGAATACGACGGCAACCGGCGGCGCCTTGATGGCGGCGGCGGCCGTGGCGGCGGTTGGATCAACGTCCTCAAGCAAACCGGCCGTGACATGAGGCTGGGTCGCGACGATCACGGCCCGGGCGCGGATGCAACCGGTCTCACCGGCGTCGATCGCGTAACCGTCGCGTTCGCGGCGGATGGAGCGCACCGTAACGCCTGTTCTGACCAGGGGTCCGAGTTTGACGGACAATGCGCGCGGCAGGCTGCCGATGCCGTCGCGCCAGGAATAGAGCCTTCGGCCCGGCATGTTGCCCCCAGAGACCTTGTTCTTGATGACGCCGCGGATAATCGAACCGTGCTTCTGCTCCATCTCCAATAGTATGGGAAAGACCGCCGCCATGGAAAGGTCATCCGCCTTGGCCGCGAACAGCCCGCCGACCAGCGGGTCGATCACGCGCTCCGCGAATTCCGCGCCGAATCGCCGCGACCAGTATTCGGCGACGGTCTCATCGGGGTTATCCGCACCGGACGGCACAAACGCCTCGCACAGGACACGCAGACGCGCCAGGGGCGAGAGGTAGTTCGACGTCAGAAAACCAAGGGCGTGGACGGAGATACGGTTCAATTCACCGTCACCCAGCAGGTAGCGGTTGCGCACGCCCTCGCCCAACTCGCGGCGACGGCCGTCCAGCCCGAGTTCCGCCTGAAGTTCCAGGGCGTGGGGCATGGCGGCGTTGACCGAACTCGGGCCGTGCTCCATCAGGAACCCGCCGATGCGTTCGGAAACGGCGTTACCGCCGGCGCGGGTCTGACGCTCCAGAACGGTCACGGAAAAGCCGTTCTCGTTGAGCCGGTGGGCCGCCGCCAGACCGGATACGCCCCCGCCGATGATGGCGACATCCAACGTCATGCGCCGCGGCCCTCCCGCTTGGAGGGGCCATCGACGACATCCTCCAGGAAGGACGGCATGGTCATGCCGCGGTCCTTGAAGCGTTCGCGCGCGAGATTGCCCATGATCTCCGCCGTGACCTCGTTGCCGCCCTGTTTACGCACGTGTTCCTCGGCCCGTCGGCGCACGAACTTACGGACGAAAGGCGGTACGCGCTTGAGCCAGTCCTCGGCCTCGGGCGACCACGGGAGCTCGGCCTCGATCGCCGAGAGGGGTTCGATGACGGCGCCGCCTTCGGGCTGATAGCCGCACAGGAAATCCTCACCCATCACGTTGCCGTCGCGGGCGAAAGGCCGAGCCCGGCAGCCGCCGCAAAGCTTGGAATACTCGCAGGCGCCGCACCGGCCTTCAAGCTTGGGCGCCCGCAACGCCGCGAAAGCGTCAGGGTCGTGCCAGATATCGGCAAAGTCCGAATCGCGGATCGAACCGACGGAGCCTTCCATATAGGGGCACGGCGTGACGTCGCCTTCCGGCGTGACGCGGGCGTAGCGCGTGCCCGCAAGACAGCCGCCGGCTTCGTAGCCGTGCGCCGCCGTCACCGGCCAGGCCGGATCGAGCTCCAGCGCCATGCGTTTGAAATGCGGCGCGCACTTGGCCCGGACCATCAGGCCCTTTTCGTCGTGGGCGGCCTCGGTGATGCGCCGCAAAGTCCGCTCATAGGTTTCCAGCGAAATGTTCGTCACCTTCTCACCGCGTCCCGTGCACACCAGGAAGAAGACGTTCAGAACGAAGGCGCCGCTTTCCTTGGCGAAGGCGATCATGTCATCCAATTCATGGGCGTTGTCGTCGGTCACCGAGTAATGGATTTGGAAGCGCAGATCGTTGCGCCGGCAAGCGTCGATGGCCGACATCGATTTGAGCCAGGAACCGGGCGCGCCCCGGAATCCGTCGTGGAAATCGGGATCGAGGGAATCGATGCTGATGCCCACCCCCTGAACGCCGGCCTGGCGCAGGCGGGCGGCGCGGTCATCGGTTATCAGAACGCCGTTGGTGCCGAGCACCGGCATCAGGCCGCGCGAGGCGGCATGGGCGACCAGATCATCGAGATCACGCCGCAACAGCGGCTCACCGCCGGTGAACACCACCATGGTCTCCTCGCTGAGCCGCGCGATGTCGTCGATCAGCACCTTGACCTCGTCGGTAGTGAGCTCACCGTTTTCACCGTCCAGCCGCGTACCGGCGTCGAGGTAACAGTGCTCACACGCCAGGTTGCAGCGCCGCGTCAGGTTCAACGCGACGATGAACGGGGGTTCGACAGGGGCACTCATCGGCCGGCCCTAATCGTCCACGGTCTTCTTGTGGCCGCCCTCGAACATGGCGGCGTGCATGGCTTTCTTGCCCTCGGCGAAGCCTTCCTCGGCGATCTCCATCGTCACCTCGTTTGAGCCGCGCTCGACGGCGATGGCCTCGATGCGCTCGCGCACCGGGTCGCGCACGCCTTCGGGAACCCGGGATAGTCGGGCAAGAGCGGCGGCGGCCCAGGTCATGGACTTGGTCGCGTTATCATCCAGGAAGGGTGTGACGTGCTCGGGGAGGACTTCGGCTGCACCCTCTCGGCGGGCCTTTTTCTCCGCCCGCAGCATGATGCCGTTGCCGATGGTCTGACCGCCCGCGTCGCCCACCAGCTTCATCGCCGCATCGGACCAGGTGACGGGCGTATCGCCGTCCTTGTTGTCCTTGTGCGCCGGGCAGCCGCGCGGCATCAGCTTGTTGGAGACCTCCTCGACGATGCTCTTGGTGATGAACGTGTGACCGGTTTCCTGAGCGTGGCGCACCACGGCCTTGCGCGCGATGTTGCGGGCGAACTCGGGCGCGCGGGAGAGGAAATCCTCGGCTTCCTTGCTCCAGGAGATGGTCTCGTCGGCCACGACTTCGAAGTCCGCGACATATTCGGTCTGGCCCAGCCAGACGTGGCAGGGCGCGATACGCAGGAGATTCTCCGATGTGCCGCCGATATCGAGGCGGGCATCGGCATGGACGCCGACCTTGCCCACCATCACCAGGCTGGCATTGACCTTCTCCAGGTAATCCCGGATCGCCTTGAAGGGCTTGCCGTCGAGCAAGACACAGGTGAGCTCGACACCCTCCTCTTTGGCGATGCGTTCGGCGACGTCAAGGTGGGACTGGTAGATCTTGGCGATACCGTCGTCGATCAGTTCCTCGTGCAGCTGTTCCTGCTCCTTGAAGCGGAACACCTTGCCGGCTTCGTCGCTCAGCACGTCGGCGATCTTGTTGAAGGCGACGTAATGGTAATAGGGATCGTAGGCCGCGACGGCGTGAACCTCGACGCCCAACTGGCGGCCCATTTCGAAAGCCGTCATCAAGGCACCGTAGGATTTTTCCGAACCATCCAGGCCGACCACGATGGGACCGTCGCCGATGGCGCGTTCGGCGTCGCGGATGACCAGCGTGTTGACCGTGCTGCGCCTGACGACGCGTTCGCAGACTGTACCGACGACGCTGCCCGGCACCGCGCCGAGGCCGATTGAACCCAGCGCCAGAACCTGAAAATCGCCGTCCTCGACGGCGTCGATCAGGCGGGCGTAGTTCTTACCCTCGGGGCTTAGGCGGCGGTATTCCAGCTCGGCTTCGTCACAAACGACTTGTGCCACGTCGTGGTAGCTGTCGCTGATGATGTCGAGCCCTTTGGTTATCAGCGAATCATGGACATCGCGCTGATATTCCATTTCCTCCTCGACCTTGTAGCGGTCGGGCAGGCCGCCTTCCATCTGGCGGAAGCGGCGGTCGTGAAGCTGGGCGGCGTAGGCGTGGATGCCCGTGATGACGCCGTCGCAGGGGCCGGCCAGCCGCAACGCTTCGGCGAGCGCCCGGTCGGCGTGGACCGAGGCATCGAGCGCCACGAGAATTCTCTTGAACGGCGAGACCGTCCCGGCCTGCGCGTCGCGCTCGTCATGGGGTGCAATTTCCTGGATCGTCATCTCAATTCTCCGATATCGATTTTCCGTTTTGACCGCCGCGAATGGCGCCCACCACCAACAAAACTACGCCCACAGCCAAGAGTGATGCGCTGAAGCCACTGACGGCGAAGCCGCCGCGCCACGACAACATGCTGTTGAGCGCCCCCAGAAACAGCAGGCCGGCGCCGAACATCTTGGTTTTGGCGCCCTTCCTGTGTTTTTCTTCCACCCATTCCACCATTTCGCCTCAAGCCTCCTCTGGCGCACGGCCCTTGGCTGCCGCGCCGCGCGCCCACCAGACCTCGCCCAGCAGGATAAGCAGCGCGATGACCAGACCGACGATGTAGGGCGTCAGGCTCGAGGGTGGTTCCAGCAAGAGCCAGTACCAGGTCGTCAGCGTGTGGCTGGTGTCGGCCTCGGCATTGCTGCCATCCCAGGCGAAAAACGCCACGGGCACGAAACGGCCTTCCTCGAATTGCAGGTCCTGATCCGCCGCTTCCGTCGCCAGCGGCCGGGTCATGACGACGCGCCAGGTCCCGTCCGTGTAAGTCGCCTTGGCGGTGAGCCCCGAGGCCGCGGAATCGCGCTCCTCCTGGTTCTCGATGCCTGTGGCGTCCATCAGCGAAACGGTTTCGGCGTCGTCCGTGGTACCGCTCGACCACTTCCAGATGTTGACCGGATGATTGGCGTCGCCGAACACGAAGTAGGGCTTCTCCATGCCGTCCGGAATGGTTGCCGGGAACTGCACGGCGACGGCGTCCTCGCTGAGCTCGTCCTCGGCAATCTTGGCGGCGTCTTCATCTCCCGGAATGCTCTTGGTGCGGTCATCCCACTCCAGCAGCATGGCAATGTTCTTGTCGTCGTAGAGTGCCCGCACCGAGATCGTGTCGTTGGACGGCGTGAAGAAGCGCTCCTCCGCGATGATCTGCGGCACCAGGTAGAACGTCGAGACGCCGGCCGTCTGCCATTTGGCATCGTCCGTCGCCGTGGGTACGCCGCCTTCCGCCTTGACGGCCCTGATCACCGTCTTGGCGCTATCGACCGCCTTGCCTTGCGACCCCAGCGACGCCACGTAGTTGGCGACATGCCAGCGTTCCTCGATCGAGAGTTTTTTGGTGCTCTTGGGGTCCGCGAAGCTCGGCATCTGGGTACCGGGAATTCCGGTCGCAATGCGGGCGTAGATGTCCTTCGGCGAGTTGGAGGCACGGAAAGTCCAGGGCTTGGTCAAATTGCGCGGCCAGGTGCGAAAGCCGTTGTCGTCCTTCAGCTTCTTGATGGCGACGCCGCGGCCCGATTTGCCGTGACATTCCGAACACCTATCGCCGTCATGGAACAACTTGTCGCCCTTGGCGATGCTGTCGGCCGAACTTTCGATCTGCTTACCAAAGTCGATCTGGGCCTCCGGGGGCTCTTCGATTTCGGCGAAAACGTTGAGGTAGGCCACCAGATCCCACATGTCCTGTTCGGACAGCATGTCACCCCAGCCCGGCATCGCCGTGCCCGGCATGCCGTCGCGGATCATGCGGAAGACGTCGTCATCGTTGGCGTAGTCTTCCTCGAACGCCGAGGTCTTTATCTTGTAAAGCCCGGAGGTGAAATCGCGCGGCGTCGGATTGAGACGTTCGGCCGCCGGACCGTCGCCGTCGCCGTCCTCGCCGTGGCACATAACGCAACGCTTGAGGTAGACCGCCTCGCCTTTCTCGGCATCGCCCGGCTTCGCCTCGGCGGTCGCTGCAATGCTCAGAGCTGCGGCGAATGCGGTCGCCATCAAACGACGCATAACCATTACTCGTGCCCCCACGAACGTGGGCGATGGCCCGTGTAGTCGTAGAGGAACAGGATAACCTTCCAGATCTCGTCCTCGGTGAGAAAGTCCTGCCAGACCGGCATGGAGGAAATCCAGGGCGCCGCCTCCTTGGGCAGACCCGGACCGCCAGTGGCGATGCGCCAGAACAGGAAGGATTCCTGCAACTGCGCGATGGTTCCGACGTCCTGGAAGTTGAGCGGCGTCGGGTTCAGACCTGCGGCATAGGGTCCTTTGCCGTCCAGCTTGTCGCCGTGGCAATACTGGCAGTTCTCGATATAGACGGCGGCCCCTTCATTCACCAGTTCGGCAAACTTCTCGGGATCCTCCTTCTCGAGCTTGCGGTAGGGGTTCTCCAGGGTCGTCAGGTTGAAGCGCTTACCGAAGGCCTTCACCGACGACGGCGGGGCCGGATGGATCGAGCGCAGTTCCAGTGGCGCCTCGAAGCTCGGCAGCATCTGGCTGTAGCCGTAATAACCCGCGGCCAGCGGCACGATGGCAAACACGATGTTCCGGATCAGCTTCTTCGAGGGGTCTTCCACCAGAGCCTTGATCGGCGCGACCAGTTCCTCCGTGCCCTTTTCGGTGAAGGTGAAGACCATGAAGACGCCGGCGATGACGAAGAACATGTACATCGCCAAAAGGCTGGCCGGGATCACGTGATCCAGCGCCACGTCGAAGACCAGGCGGAAGGCGCCGTAGACGCCGGCGGTGACGAGGACGGCTTGCAGAAGTTTGGGTATACGCATCTCGCCGCCCCTACTTCAGGTTCGCCAGGTAATCGACGAGCATTTCAAGTTCCTTGGCATAGAGCTGGGTTCCAAGTTCGGCCGGCATGGTGTCGGGCTCGTACGGCGCGTTTACGTCGGCGTTGGGATCAAGGAGCGCGCGGCGCAGGTATTCGCGGTTGAACTTGGCGCCGATGGTGCGGAGGTCAGGTCCGACATCGCCTTCTTCCTCGCCGATCTTGTGGCAGGCGCCGCAGGAATATTCGCTGAGGATGTCCTCGACATTCTCAAATGGCTCGCGCTGCTCGGCCTCTTCCTCTTCTTCGACAGGTTCGGCGTCGGAGGGGATTTCGACCGTCACGTCGACACCGCTCGATTCCTGCAGGTAGGCGATGACGGCGGCCATCTCGACATCCGAAAGGCCGATGCTACCGGTGGAAACGTCGGGCATGGGGCTCACCGTGTCATTGCTGCCGGCCTTGCCGAAGCCCGCGACGACATAGGCCGACGGCTTGACCATCGATTCCATGAGATAGCTCTCGACGTCGTCTGCCTCGCCCTCATAGCGTTCGTCGGCCAGACGCTGCTTGGTGAGCTCTCCAAGGTTCTCCAGCATCGGCGCGCGGCCCAGCGAATTGTGACAGAGCGTACAGGTGCCCTTGCCCTGAACTATACGGTCGCCCAACGCCACGAACTGGTCCATCGTCATGGCGCTGAGGTCAATCTTCTCTTCCGTCGGCGGTGGGGCCGGCGTGATCTGCGGGATGCCCCAGTTGGCATAACCGGCGAATGCGGCCACGACGAAGACGGAGAAGACGACGACTTTGAGGAAGTGCTTCATCGCCTTACCCCCGCTGCCAGTAACTGGCGGCGTCGGTCCGGCGTCCGCTGATCTGACTGAGCCAGAAGACAAAGATGACCATGCCGAGGAAGATCACGACGCCCACGGAAACGACATTGGCGGCGTAACCCAAGGTAGGCGTGAAGGCGTCGGCGGAGTTGTCCCGCATCACGTCGACGACATGCCAGTGCTGGCGGATGCCGGAACGGATGTATCCCATTAGGCCCATCAGCCAGGTGAACGACACGGCCAGCAGGAAGAGGGCGTATTGGGAGCGGTCCGAGACGCGGCCCCAATTGAGCGGTGCAACCTCCTTCGAGCCGCGGTACATCACCGAATCCAACGAGATGGAGATGACGATGATAATCAGCGTTGTCAGCACCTGCGGGATGGAGGCGGCCACCTTGTAAACCGTGTTGGTGAAATAGCCGTAGTAGACGCCCATTATCATGATGTTGACGATACCGGTCGTGAACAAAGCCAGTTGGGCGGCGTTGCCCATCTTCACCCAGGCCACCGTCGCCACCTTGTTGGCCCGGCGGTAGTAGAGGAAGCTCAGCGCGGTGAACAAAATCATGATGTTCACTGCCGTATTCTTCGCGGGCATGATGCCGAGGGGGCCGAGGTACTTGTGGTACGGCCCGCCGAGCGATTTCAGTTCGGCGTTGGTCAGCACCAGCGTATGCGGCGTGAACCAGACCAGGAAGGCGCCGACGATGACGATGGCGATGTACTTGATGTACGGGTTGTAGCGCTCCGCCCCGTCGGACCGACCCATGCCGCACCAGAGGTAATAGTTGGCCGAAAGGAACAAGGTGCCGATCAGGACCGCCTGGATGATGAACAACCAGGCGAAGACACCGCCCATCAGGGTGATGCCCATCTGCTGGCTGTAGGCATAGATCTCGGCCGTCAGGTAGTAGCCGGCGAAGGGCAGCGGCAGGAGGGCGCAGATGGCTATGAAGTTGGCGTTGTAGCCCATCCAGTCGTAGTGCGCCCGGTCCTCCCGCCGTTCCGCGCTGAGGAACTTGAATGCGGCATAGGCGCCGACGATGGAACCGCCGTAAGCGACGTTGGCGATGACGCGGTGCAAGTTGATGGGATTCCAGAGGTAGTTATGGATGGCCGCCCATTCGTCGCCCAGAAAGACGCCGGCGGGGTCAACCCCCGCGGGGCTCATCATGAAGGTCAGCCAGGCATTGGCCAGCAGCATCAGCACGGTGCCGACGGCGTTGAGCATCAGGCCCAACGTCAGATGCGTCCACTTGCGGAAGCCGCCCTGCAGCCAGTGCCAGCCGTAATAGTAGATATACAGGCAGGCGCTTTCGGCGAAGAACAGGAAGGCGTACCAGAACATCGAGCCCTTGAAGATGGTCGACAGGTACTGAAAGAGGTGGGGATAGAAGAGCAGCAGGCTGAACGCCAGCAGGCCGCCGCGAATGGCGGTCAGCGAATAGGCCGTGATGCTGACCTTGATGAATTCGTAGGCCATATCGTCATAGCGCTTGTCGCGTGTGCCCATGCCGACCGCTTCGATGATGAAGACGAAAATCGGCACGGCCAGGACGAAGGCGGCGAACCAGAGATGAAGCTGCGCCGCCAGCCAGACGACGACGCGGCCGTTGACGCCGGCGATGGTTGGATAATCGGCGCGCGTGAGTTTGGGCGCGGGCTGATAACTGCCGGCCTCGCCCTCAGTCGCCGTGGCGCCGTCCGCCGCGGCTTGCACGGCCTCCTCGGCGTAGGCCGGGGCGCCGCTGCCGATGAACTCACCGGTCAGCCAGGCGGCCGCCGCAACCAGCAGCGCCAGACCAATAATTCTGATGAACTTACTCATGGATCTCCCCCGGCCTAACCGTGAAACACGAGAGAGAGCCCCTGAGCCCCCATCACCGCATAGTCCAGGGCCAGGAACAGAGCGCCGAAGGCCACCAAGGCCACCAGAAACGGCACAACGCTTTGCTTCATCGATCAATCTTTCCTAATTCGCGCCTAGAGGAACCACCAGAAGAACACTGCGATGCCGATCAGAACGGCGGTAAAGAGAGCCGGTCCCGCCCACTGCATCAGGCCGCCGTCGGTGTCGTTGGGTGCATTCATGGTTAAATTCCCGCCCTTAGTCGGTGTCGGCCGAACGGTTGACGATGAGCGTTGACGGCGGGACGCCCAGGCCATAATTTGCGGCCATGAGTGCCAAGCGAAAAATCTTCAACGGCGTCGTCTTCGCCGGAGCCGCCATCAATGTCGTGGTCATCGTCGCCATTCTCTGGTTCTACGTAATCTGACGACGCCCTAGCCCTTCTTGCCTTCGCAGGCGCAGAGCTTGCGCAGGTGACCGACCAGCGCGTCGACTTCCTCGCCCGACAACGTCTTGCCCCAGGGCGGCATCATCGGTGATTTGCTCACCGCCGGACCGCCGTCGATGATGGCGTTCTTGACGTCGGCGTCCGAAAGCTTCGACATTTCCTTGGCGTTGCTGAAGGCGCGCGGCGTGACCGGGAAATCCTTGGTCACGTTGGGACCGTCGCCGCCGCCGGTCAGGCCGTGGCACTGGGCGCAATAGAATTTGTAGATCTTTTCTGCGTCGGCCGCAGTGGCTGAGCCTGCGGTCAGGGCGCTGAGAGCTAGCAGCGAAGCCGCCGTCACGAATAGCTTTTTCATGGTTCGGTTCCTCCGTTGCTCGATTACTTGAAGCTCATGACGAACTGCGTCACGTTCTTCAGATCCTTCTCGCGAAGGATGCCGGCGAACACGGGCATCATCTTCACGGGCTTGAAGACCTGGGGATCGGTCATGTAGGCCATGATCCAGTTGGGGTTGAGGCGCTTGGCCGCGCCGACCAGACTGGGACCGCTGAGGCCGCCCTTGATGCCCTTTTTCTTGGTTGGGTACTGGTGGCAACCGGAGCACGGCATTTTCTTGGTGAAGATGAGCTTGCCCTTGCCGCCTTTCTTGGCCTTGAGCTTGACCTTCTTCACAGCGTCACTGGTCAGCGACATCAGGAATGCCGTGATGTTCTTGGCGTCGTCACCCGCCAACTTGGGGTGGTCACCCTTGTTCGCATCCCAGGAATTGAACGCCAGGGGACGGATCGGCTCCGGCTTTTTCAGCCAGCCGGCCAGCCATTTCTCGTTGAACTTGGAACCGGCGTACCAGAGTTCCGGGCCCTTTTTGGCGAGCTGGTCCTCGATGGTCTTTTCCTTCGCCGGGCCGTCGGTGTAATGGCACTCGGTGCACTTGTTGGCTTCGAAGGCCGCCTTGCCGGCGGCCGCGTCGGCCCAGGCGCCGGCGGGCGTCAGCAGCAAGACCGCCGCGCCCGCGATGACACTTAGTTTTAAGTTCATATCCATTCTCCTTGAGTTACGACGCCGTGCCGGATTGACGCGCGCCCGCGCGCCGCGCCATCCAGACGCCGAATGCGCCGATCACGAGGACGGCGATAACGCTGTAGATGTAGACGCTCATCGGGGTGGGGGCCTCGATGAAGACGTAGTACCAGGTGCTGAGCGACATGATCAGACCGTGTTCGCCGTTGGATCCGTCCCAGGCGTTGAGCGCCATCGGCGTGAAGATGCCGGGGCGGAATTGCACGTCATTGCGGTCCTCGGTCCTGAGCGGCCGCTTCATCACGACTTTCCACTGGCCGTCGGCCCAGACGCCGCTTGAGGCGATCTGCTGTTGGTCTTCCTTCTGAGGCTTTATGTTCTGCCGCCAGCCGCGCGCCACTGCTTCCTCGGCGCCGCTGTCGGCCTTCCAGTGCCACAAGTTGACCGGCGAGGAACCGCCGCCCCGGAAGAAATGCGGCTTCTCGGCGCCCGTCGTTTCCTTGGCGGGGAACTGCATGGCGACCGCGTCGCGAAAGGCCTCTAGCTTGCGAGGGATCATGTCATTAGCGGCAACGTAGGAGCCGAAATTGCCGACGGCCGAGATTTCCTTGGTGTCGAGTTCCAACTCCTCGTTGTGAGTCTTGTCCTCGAAGGCGTCGTCCCAGATCAGGCGAAACGCGATGTCCGTGCCGTTGGTCAGCGCTTTCATGGTGACCATTTCGATGCTGGGGTTCTGCCAGCGCGGCGCGCCGATGACCTGGCCGGTCAGGCGGACGTCCATGGGCGGGGCGGCGTTCCAGGCGGGATCGTCGGCGCTCTCGGGCAGGTCGCCCTCGATCTTGAGGGCACTTAGCACCTGGTGTTCGGTCAATTTATGTTGGAGCGACTTGATGAAGTTGGCGAGGTACCAGCGGTCTTCCTCGCTCAGCGCCTTGACGAACGAGGGCATGGGCGTGCCGTTGATACCGCTGGAAAAGCGCATGTAGATGTCTTCAACCTCGGTGCCGCCCTTGATCTTCCAGGGATGCGTCACGTTGCGGATGCGGATGGGGAAGCCCCAGTCATCCTTGCGGTCGAAGGCCTTCTGGCCATTGCCGCGGCCTTCCTTGCCGTGGCATTCCCAGCACTTGGCGCGCTCGAAAACGGCCTTGCCCTTGGCGACGGTGTCGTCGTTGAATGGCGCGCGCTCCTTGGGCAGGTCGACCAGCTTGCCGGTCTTGATCGGATCCAGTTCCTCGTCGTCGAATTCAGGGGCGAAGGTCTTGATGTAGGCGATGACCTGCCAGCGTGCTTCTTCCGAGAGACCCGTCTTGATCAGATCGCTGTCGAAGGACTGCATGCCGGTGCCGGGCAGACCGCGGCTGACGGTGCGGAAAAGATCATTATCGGTCGGCAACTCGCCGCTCTGTGTCGTGCGGAACTTGAAAGTGCCGAGCGTGAAGTCGCGTGGACGCGGGTCCATAAACTCGGCTGCCGGACCTTCGCCGTCGCCCAGCAGGCCGTGGCACATGGAGCAGCGCCGGATGTAGATGACCCGACCCTGTTCGACGAATTCCTCGGTCGCTTCCGGCATGGGATTGGCGGGGACGGATTTAGCCTCCGCGCCGGTCCACGCCGCCGCGCCGACGGCAAACGCGACAGCGGCGCCGGTGATCAGGTACTTGATACGCAACGTGATCATCAGTGCGCCTCCGGAATGCGCGGCGTTTTGTCCGCCAGGTCGTATTCAGCCATGATGATCTTCCAACGTTGTTCCTCCGTGAGGCTGAGCTTCCATTCCGGCATGGCCGAGTCCCAGGGGGTCGCCTCGGTCGGCAGGCCCGGCCCGCCGTTGGCGACGCGCCAGAAGGTGTAGCCCTCGACAATGGTTTCGATGGTGCCGTTGTCGGCGAAGTTGATGGGGCGAAGCTTGAAGCCGTCGGCCATGGGTCCGTCACCGGCAACGCTGTCGCCGTGGCAGGGGCGGCAGTTCATGGCGTAAAGCGCCCGGCCCTCGAAGAGGTTCTTCTCGATCAGGGCGGCCCGGCCGGTCTCGGGCGAAATTTCGCCCTCTTCCAATTCGGTCAGCAGTTTCTTGACGGGTGCGGCGGGCAGGGCTTCCAGCGGATGTTCCGCGTCGCCTTCCTCCAGCCAGCGGTCGATGTCGCCCTGGACCTGCTCGATGAAGGCGATCTCGCCTTCCTTGGCCTGTTCGATGAACGCCGCTACGTCAGCGTCGGAGGGCGCCGAGAACGGGTTCTTCTTTTCCTCGAAGCTCTTGGGGAAGTTTGAGGACGGATGCTGGATACGCAGACTGGAGGGCAATTCGGTTTTCGGCACCACCAGGTCATACATCTGCCAGCCGGCGATCAGCGGCACCGCAATCATGACGATGAGGCGCGGGATCTTGCCGAAGCCGCCCGCCATGAACTTCCAGATGGGGGCCATGAAT
>CAYOAD010000031.1:0-24242 GCA_964401845.1 uncultured Rhodospirillaceae bacterium
GGCACGACGTCGGCGGCAACGTGCCGGGCAACTACAATCCGGCGGCGACAGAAAGTTTCCAGGAGGGCATGCTGATCCCGCCCGTGAAGCTGTTCGAGGCGGGCAACTTCCGCCAGGACATCGTCGACATCATGCAGGCCAATTCGCGTCAGCCCGGGAGCCTCTACGGCGACCTCAACGGCCAGATCAACGCTCTGGAACTTGGCGAAAAACGTCTCTCGGCGCTGCTGGACGAATACGGCGACGCGACCGTCAGCGAGGCCTTGGTAGAACTACAGGCGCGCGCCACCCGCCTGATGCGCGCCAACATTTCCGAGTTGCCGGACGGCACCTATTCCTGCGACGACTGGCTGGACAACGACGGCATTGTCGACGAGCCCCTCAAGATCGCCCTCGACCTGACCATCGCCGGCGAGGAAATGACGTTGGATTTTTCGCGTTCGTCCGCAGCTTGCGCCGGCCCGGTTAACATCGCGCGCTCGACGGCGGTGGCGTCCGTCTATGTCGCGCTGAAGCACGTCTTCACCGAGGTTCCGGCCAACGCCGGCGTGCTGCAGCCCATCGCTATCATCATCCCGGACGACACCCTGCTGTCGGTTAAGGCGCCCAAGCCTGTCGGTGGCTATACCGAGACCATCCTGCGCATTATCGACGTTGTTTTCGGCGCCGTGGCGCAGGCTGCGCCCGAACGCTCAAATGGTTGCGCCTACGGCACCATCAACGCCTTGTCGCTGGCCGGGCACCGGCGCGACGGGCGGCGCTGGGTCATGTTCAGCTTTTTCGGTGGGGGTCACGGCGGGCACCCGGAAGGTGATGGCCTCAACCACGGCAACGCCCCCATTTCAACGGCGACCATCCCCCCCATCGAAATTCTCGAAGCGGCCTACCCGATGTTCTTCACCCAATGGGCGCTCAGACCCGACAGCGGCGGTCCGGGCCGTCATCGCGGCGGCTTGGGCGCGATTTACGAAATCGAGTTGCTGGAGGAAGACGCCGACGTCTTTCTGTTCGGCGAACGCGGCCGCTACGCTCCGCCCGGTATCGAGGGCGGCGGCAGCGGCGCCATCAATCGCTTCTTCTACGAGACCGATGAGGGTCAGGCGGAACCGCCGATGGCCTCCAAGATGGTCGGCATCAAGATCTCCAAAGGCCAGCATCTTCATCTCGAAACGCCCGGCGGGGGCGGTTACGGACCGGCGATGACGCGCGACCCGGCGGCCGTGGCCCGCGACGTGAAATTGGGTTACGTCAGCGTTGACGGCGCGGCCGACGACTATGGCGTCGCCCTGACGTCCGACGGCGAAGTCGATGACGCGGCGACGCGAGCCCTGCGCCGCGAGGCCGCGCAATGAGCGAAAACTCGAAGTACGTTGTCGGCGTCGATGTCGGCGGTACCTTCACCGATGTGTTTTTCCTCGATGAGGCGACCGGGCGCTGTGACGTCGCCAAAGTGCCCTCGACACGGCCCGATCAGTCGGTCGGGTTTATCGAAGGAATCCGGTCGGGCGTCGATGGCTTTGGCGAGATCGCCACGGTCGTCCACGGCACTACCGTCGGCACCAACGCACTGCTGGAAAGAAAAGGCGCCCGAACCGGCATTATCACGACGGCCGGATTTCGCGATGCCCTGGAAATGCGCCGGCGCGACCGGCCAAACACCTGGGGACTGTGGGGCCAGTTCGAACCGGTCGTGCCCCGTGATCTGCGCCTCGAGGTGGCCGAACGCACCCTGGCCGACGGCACGGTGCATGCCGCCGTCGATCCGGCCGAGGTCAAGGCGGCGGCAAAACAATTGCTCGCAGCCGGCGTCGAGAGCGTCTGCATCGTCTTCATCAATGCCTACGCCAACACGGCCAATGAAGCCAGTGCCTCCGCCGCCGTACGGGAGGTCTGGCCCAACGACCATATCGTCGCCTCCTCCGAAATTCTGCCGGAGATCCGTGAGTTCGAGCGGACTTCGACCGCGACCTTGAACGCATATCTCCAGCCGCCCATCGGCAATTATCTGCACCGTCTGGAGACAGCGCTGGGCGAGGACGGGTTCGAGGGCCAGGTGCTGATCGTGCAATCCAACGGCGGCGTCATGTCGGTCGATACCGCAAGACGGTTGCCGATCCGGACCGCACTCTCCGGTCCCGCCGCCGGCGTCATCGCCAGTGCCCACATTGCGGGCGCGGCGGGCTTTCCCAACGTCATAACCTGCGACATGGGCGGAACCAGTTTCGACGTCTCCCTGGTGGCCGCGGGAGAAAGCGCGCTGAGCGCCCAGACGGCGATCGATTTCGGCATGGTGGTGCGCACGCCGATGATCGAAATCACCACCATCGGCGCCGGCGGCGGTTCAATTGCCTGGGTCGACCGGGGCGGATTGCTCCAGATCGGGCCCGAATCGGCGGGCTCCGATCCCGGACCGGTCTGCTACGGTCTGGGCAACGACCGCCCGACGGTGACGGACGCCAACCTGGTGTTGGGGCGCATCAACGCGGATCGGCCGATTGGCGGCAAACTCGATCGTCTGGATGTCGAGGCGGCCAAGTCGGCGATCGCGGAGCATGTCGGCAAGCCTTTGGGCCTGGAGGTGATGGCGGCGGCGGAAGCGGTGATCCGCGTCGCCAACTCGCGCATGGCAGGGGCCATTCGCCTGGTCTCCATAGAGCGCGGCCACAATCCCGGCGATTTCGCCGCCATGCCGTTCGGCGGCGGCGGCGCGCTGCATGCCGGAGCCTTGATCAAGGAGGTCGGCCTCAAAAGCGCTCTGGTACCGCGTTATCCAGGCGTGACCAGCGCACTGGGCTGTACCATCGCCGACATGCGTCACGATTTCGTCCAGACCCTGAACGGTATGCTGGACCAATTGGATGTCGATCACCTCGACCACCGCATGGCCGAACTGGCGGGGCAGGGCATGACGTTGCTGCAGGAGGCCGGCGTGACGTTCGGCGGCATCGATAGCACCTTCGAACTGGACATGTCCTATCTCGGTCAAACCCACACCGTAGACGTCCCCTTGCCGATCAGTTACGAGGGCGGCTCCACCGGCGTGACCCGGGAGATGATCGGAGAGGCTTTCGTGGCGCGCTATGCCCAGGTCTACGGCAGACCGCTGGAAGACATCGCCATCCGCGTTTTGAACTTAAGGGTTTCAGTGATCGGACGGCGGTCCAAGTTCGACCTTGCCATCCTGGCGCCGACCGGCGGTGCGACGATAGAAGATGCCCGGCTCGGCGCGAGGCAAGTCTGGGTAGAAGGCGGCTGGCAGGAAGCCGGCATTTTCGAGCGCTTGACGTTGCCGGTCGGCGCCGTGGTTGAAGGCCCGGCGCTGCTGGAGCAACCCGACACCACGATATTCATCGAACCCGGCCTGACGGGCACGGTGGACGGTTTCGGCAACCTGGTGATCGCCCGGATTGAGTAAGCCCTAATGGATTACCGGTAAATCGCCGGATTCCAACGTGTCCCGTGCGATGCCGTCGGCACTCAGCCGTTTCAGTCCGGCCACGAAAACCAACTTCCGCATCTTATCTTCACCGGGCTCAGCGTCGCCTTCGCCGATGTCGAGGTCGCCTAATAGCCTTAACAAATGAGAAAAACACCGGAACATTTGTTCGGTATCGAGTTTCACTTTCCCGCCCACGGCATACCGGATGTCGGCGGTGTCGAGCAAGATGACCAGCATGAGGTATGCGGCTGAGGCCCTACTGACGACAACGCCTTCCGTCGGACTGGACGCGTGAATGAAGCAGTTGTTCGTCGCAATGTCGGGTACCGCGCCCGTCGATTCCGACAAGCCGTCGGCGGGGTGCGCATCCCCTTCAAGCATGTTGAAGAATACGTCGTTGGGGGAGTCCGCTTCCTTTAGATAACTCTCACCACCGGACATCAGCGGCGCCAGAAAAATGTTCAGATGGTTGAGGATATCATCGTGGTCGGAGATCAGGGCTACCCCAAATGCCGCATTCAACTTGGCCAGATGAATAACCGCGTCGGCCAACAATTTGGCCGCCATTGATTCCGGTGTGATTTGCCGTGTGCCGGCGTCGGCGCCATCAAGAAAAAGATCGACGTCGCCGTAGTGCGTATACTCGCTCCGGCTGTCGACGATGAGTGTTTCGATTTTTGTGAAAGACCGTTCCCGGGTCATAGGAATATCTACTCCCTTTTGTGGTTATATTGACAAATACAATTATGGAAGGATTTGGGCCGGAATTTCGGCGTCGACGATGAATTCGGAAACAAATCCCCGCCCGATGGGAGAATATTCCTACAATCGATCAAATGAAAAGCGGAAACCGCTTTAGGTCGTGCGCTTGTCCGACAGCGCCCGCAGCGCCGACATTACCGCTTCGTCGAGGTCAACCTCTCCCGACAAAACGTTGCGGCAAAGCTCGTCGACTTCGGCCGATTGCAGATCATCGAGCCATTTCCGCAGGTAATAAACGGCGGAGGAAGCGATCAGCGCCCGCATGCGGATGAGGGCTGCATTGCGCCTTTCGTCGGCATCGATTTCCGACAGATGCCGCTCGGTTTCATCGACCAGCTCGGAGACGCCCTCGCCCGTCGTGGCGGCGGTCTTGAGAACCGGAACGGCCCAGTCCGATTTTGGCCCCAGCGAGATGGCATCTCGCAATTGTCCGACCGTGCGTTCGGCGCCGGCCATGTCGGCCTTGTTGACGACCAGGACATCGGCGATTTCGAGAATGCCCGCCTTAACCGCCTGAATATCGTCGCCAAGCCCAGGCGCGCAAACGACCAAAACGGTTTGTGCGATTTCCATGATTTCGACTTCCGATTGCCCTGTCCCGACGGTTTCGACGATCACGACATCGCAGCCGGCCGCGTCCATGACGTCGACCACGCGCGCGGTCGCCCGCGACAGCCCGCCCAGGTGCCCCCGCGCCGCGAGGGAGCGGACGAAGACGTCTTCGTCGGCGCCGTGTTCGGACATGCGGATGCGGTCGCCCAGAATGGCGCCGCCGCTGAACGGGCTTGTGGGGTCGATGGCGATGACCCCGATCTTGCGACCGCGCTGTCTGAGTTCGTGTATCGCAGCATTGACCAGGGTTGACTTGCCGGCGCCCGGCGCGCCGGTGATGCCGATGACGTGGGCGTTGCCGCCATGGCCGTTGATGGCCTGAAAGACGTTACGGGCGTCGGCGCGGTTGTTCTCGACCGCCGTAATGGCCCGTGCCAAAGCAACGCGGTTTCCGCCCAGCAATTCCTTGCGGTAATACTCGACGGTGCGTTTCGCCTGCCTCATTCGTCGACGTAAAGCTGGGTTTTGAGAAAGCCGACATAGCGCCGGGCCAGCGCCTCGGGCGTCTGGCGGCCCGGTCGGTACCAGTTGAACGACCAGTTCATGGCGCCCAGCAGCATCAGGCGGAGGTCATGGCGGTTTGTGCCCTGCGGCAGCCGGAGGTCATCCAGTAGGCCGGCGAAGATGGCCTCGTAAGCGTCGCGAAAGCCGGTGATCTGGCGCCAGGCCCCTGCATCGAAGTTCTGCGGCAGGTCGCGCATGACGGCTTGGAGTATGACGCTGCCCGTCAGCAAGGCTTCGAGATGAGCGACGCAGGCCGTCTCCAAACGCGCCCACGGCGCCTCGACCCCGACCAGAGCTTCCTCCACCGATTGCGTGATCAGGCGCAGGCCTTCCTCATGAACGGCGATGAACAAGTCGGTCTTGGAGGGAAAGTGATAATAGATCGATCCGGCCTTCATGCCGGCCGCCGCAGCGATATCGCGCATTGAGGCGGAGGCGAAACCGTCGCTCAGGAAAATAGCCGCCGCTGCTTTGATGAGGGCGTCGCGGCGGTTTGAAGAGCGCCGTTTGATCTCTGCCGCCGGTTCGGTGTCGCTGGTTTGAAGATTCAAGACTGTTGCCCTCATCCTTACTTCTTGGGTTTCTTTTCCGCTTTTTCCGCTCCAAGGAATTCATACCAGCCGCCCCGGCTGCCCGGCTTCAGCTTGGGATCGCCGAGGTAACCCGATTTGAACACCTTCCGCGCCAGGGGCGGCACGGCGTAGCGTTCGCCGCAGGTCTCGAAGAGGTATTCCTGGGCATGATAGAAAGCGTCGAAGTTGGCCGTGTCGTCGAGCATCTCAAACACGCCCATGGGCCAGCCCAGACCCGTCTTGCACATCTCGTCGACCTCGGCCGGCCCGGCGATACCCAGTTCGACCAGGCGCATGGCTTCCGCCAGGTAGTTGTTGATGAAGCGCGTCATGAAGAAGCCCGGTGCGTCCCGCACCACCACCGCTTTCTTGCGCACGGCGCCAAGGTAGGCGACGACGCGGTCAAGTGCGTCCTTGTCGGTCAATTCGCTGCGCGCCACCTCGACCAGCGGCATGACGTTGGAGGGATAGAACCAGTGCGTGCCGACCAGACGTTCGGGCCGTTCCAGGGGCGCGGACAGTTCGGAAATCATGATGGAGGAGGTGTTGGAGGCGAAGATCGCCTCGGCCGGGGCATGTTTTTCAGCCGCCAGCAACGCCTCGTGCTTGACCTCGACGATCTCGGGAATGGATTCGAAAACCAGGTCCGCTTCGCCCAGCCCGGCCGCGTAGTCCGTCGTGCCGTTGAGCCGCGCCAGCACGCCTTTGGCGTCGTCTTCGCTGAGCTTGCCGCGCGCCACGGCCTTGCCCAGCCCGAACGGGCCGTTCTCGATCAGGTTCATGCCGTGCTGAACCGATTCGTCGCGCCGTGAGACGATGGTTACCTCGGCATTGCTGTTCTGCAGGCAGGCCAGGGCAATGCCATGCCCCATCAGGCCGCCGCCGCCGAGGATCGCAACCTTCTTGAATTCGTTACTCATAACCCTGTTCCCCGTCTGGCTGAACCGTCGCTAGTTGATTTCGCTCTTGATCATTTCGATGGCGTCTTCGGCCGAGGTGCCGGGACCGAAGATCGCCTTGACACCCCAGTCGGAAAGCTGTTCGGCGTCGTCCTCGGGTATGACGCCGCCGCCGATCAGCACGACATCTTCAAGACCGGCGTCCTTCAGGCCGGCGATGACGTCTTCGAACACCGGCATATGGCCGCCCGCGGAACTTGAAACGCCGACCACGTCGACGTCCTCCTCGATGGCGGTATTGATGATTTCCTCGGGCAATAGGAAATTGGAGAAAATCACCTCGAAACCGGCATCGCGCATCTTGCGGGCGACCAAGCGAACGCCCCGGTCATGGCAGTCGTGTGTCGGCTTGGACAACAGAACGCGAATGGGTTCGGCATCCGCCGACGCGGCTTCGTTCTCAGTACTCATGGGGCGCTCTCCATCCCAGGGTGTCTTTGAGGACACCCATCATTTCGCCGGTGGTGGCATCGGCGCGGGCAGCTTCGATGGCCGCCTCCATCAGTTCGCCGCCGCCGAGTTCTTCGTAGGGTTTGGCGGCGAACTCCTCCGCTACCTTGTGGAAGTTCGCAATAGCCGCGTCGTAGCGCGCGCCGTCACGTGTGGTCCGCAGTTCCTGGACCCGTTCGACGGCGACGCGTTCGGCTTCGCGGTCGACCTTGAAGATTTCCGGCTTGGCTTCCTCTTCTTCTTTATAGCAGTTGAGGCCGACGATCTTGCGTTCACCACTGTTGACCATGTCGCGCCAGCGGTCGGCGGAACCTTCAACCTCACGTCGGATCCAGCCCGACTGCTGGGCCGCGATATAGCCGCCCTGCTCCTCGATGCGCTCGACCAGTTGCAGGGCCTCCTGAGCCAACTGCTCGGTCAGCGATTCGACGTAGTAGGAACCACCCAGAGGATCGGAAACGGCGGTGATGTTGGTTTCCTCCTGGATGACCTGTTGGATGCGCAACGCCAGCGTGGCCGAATCCTCAGACGGGATCGACAGCGCCTCGTCGTAGGCCGAGACCTCCATGGCCTGAACGCCGGAGAGAGCGGCGCCGAAGGCGTGCAGGGTGGTGCGGATCAGGTTGACCAGCGGCTGCTGGGCCGTCAGTGATGCGCCTGAGGTGTGGGTGTGGATGCGTACGTGCATGGAGCGCGGATCCTCGGCGCCCATGTCCTCGTGCATGGTCTTCGCCCAGATCTTGCGCAGCGCCCGGATTTTGCAGATTTCCTCGAAGAAATCGTTGGCCTGGGCGATCTGGAAACCGAAGCGGGGCAGCGCCTCGTCCGCCTTCATCCCGGATTTCAAGCAGGCCCGCACCAGATCGATGCCGTAGGCCAGCATCAGCCCGATTTCCTGCACCGCCGTGCCGCCGGCCTCCTCGACGCCGTAACCGAACAGGTTGGTGGTGTTCCAGCGCGGCATGTTCTTGTTGCAGTAACTGATCAGTTCGACCGCCAGACGGTGGCCGTTGTCGGGCGGGAAGGCGCTCATGCCGACATAGGCCGACTGATGGTACCAGTTCATCGAATTGCCGCGCAGGTCGGCGGGAGCGAGACCGCGGTCCTCGGCGTAGGCAATGTACTGGGCCAAGGCCGGCACCACCTGGTAGTAGCTGATGTGTACGACGTTCATCTTGGTCAGGTCCATGCCGTCAAACAGCCGCGCCATGTCCGCCTTGGAATAAACCGCCATGCCGCACTGGCCGACCCTGCCGCGCGCCCCGGGATGGTCGGGATCGAGGCCTTCGTGGGAGACCAGGTCGTAGACAAGATTGTAGAAGTTATGGCCGAAATAGCCGGTCATGCCCTGGGCCGAGAGATGGTCCATGCGGGAGCGCGTATCCTCCGGCAGGCCGTAACCGATGACAGGCTGGTTGGCCCAGTTCATCAGCTGATACTGCGCCGGCAGGTTGCCGCGCGTGAAGGGATATTGGCCCGGCGCGCCGACGTCGGCGTATTCGAGATCGGCGACGTCATGGGGGAAATAGGCCGTCTTGATCGGCAGCCCCGAGTGGGTTCTCGGGTCGCGCGCCTGGGCCGGCGCCCGGTTGCCGAACTTCTCCAGCATCTTGTCGTATCCGGCATCGCGCTTGGCCGCCAGTTTCTCCGAGAGGGACAGGGTCCGCTCGTCATGCATGTCGTTCTCCCGTGCCGATCTAAATCAAACAATCGTTAGGTTAATCATATACATCGAAGCGGAGAACGCCGTCAACCCCAATAAATCAGCCGTAAATCGAGCCTTGATCAAGGCCGTTCAATCTTGTATAGATTGCCTAACAACCGTTATTTTAAGTATCGAACCAAGATCCAGCTAGAGTGCGACGCCATGTCAGAACACGTATATCTCGCCGCCGGTTTGCGCAGCCCCATCGGCCGCTTCGGCGGATCTCTTCAGCCCTTGCGGGCGACGGAATTCGGCACCCAGGTCGGCAATGCGCTGCTGGATCGCAGCGGCGTCAAGCCTGGCGATGTCGAGCATGTCATCGGCGGCATGGTGCTGCAGGACATGACGGAATCGAACCCCGCCCGCATCGTCTCCCAACGCATGGGCATTCCTGATCAAGTACCGGCCTTTACGCTCAACATGCAGTGCTGTTCCAGCATGACGGCGCTGATCCAGATGGCGCAGGCCGTGAAGCTGGGTGACGTCGATATCGGTCTTGCCTTAGGCCTCGAATCCATGAGCAATGCGCCGCACATGGTGCCGGGTTCGCGCTGGGGGCATCGCCTCGGCAGTGCCCAATTCGTCGATACGCTGAAGGAATGCACCATGGCGGGCTCCAGCATGTGGGGCGATCCCTGGTACATGATCGACGTGGCCGAACATCACGCCAAGGAGGACGGCGTCAACCGCGAGGAAATGGACGCCTATACTATCGTCAGCCACGACCGTGCCCTGGACGCCATCGAGGCGGGCCGGCTGGATGACGAAATCGTCCCCATCGACGTGCCCCAACGAAAGGGCGGGAGCAAGCGCTTCGAGCGCGACGAGAACCCGCGCCCCAACATGACGGTTGAAGGCTTGGCGCAACTTCCCCCCGTTCAGGAGGGCGGCGTCATCACCGCCGGCAACGCCGCCAGCATCAACGACGGCGCCGCGGCGGCGTTGGTCTGCAGCGAAAAGGGTCTGGCCAAGTTGGGCCTCGAACCGCTAGCCAAAATCGTCATGCCGGGGACGGCGCTGGTGGGCTGTGATCCGCATTTCATGGGGTATTCCTGCGTCGATGCTCTTAACGCCGCGCTGGACGCCGCAGAGAAGAAAGTCGACGACCTCGATCTGATCGAATGCAACGAAGGGTTTTCCGTTCAGCTTCTGGCCTGCCGCGACATGGGTGGTTGGGCGAGCGAGCGCTTGAACGTCGACGGCGGCTCCGTCGGCTTGGGCCACCCCGTCGGCATGTCGGGCCTGCGCATTGCCATCCACCTCGCCAACGCGCTCAAGCAGCGTGACCTCAAGCTCGGCGGAGCAACTATTCCCGCGGGCTCCGGTCTCGGCGCGGCCGTACTGCTGGAAGCCGTTTAATCGGCGGTCGACGCCATTGATCTGGCGCCGGGCCTGAGCGAATATCCGGTTATCAATTGGTGAGCGTGGCCCGCCCGGATCGAGGGGTAGCGGCGGATCGGATTGGCATGGCGGACAACACATCCCGGATCTCGGGCGCGCTGATGGCGGTGGCCTCGGTGCTACTGCTGCTGTCCGAATATTCATCCCGCATCGAGTTTGCCGTCGCCGGCGCGGTTCTGGTGGGCGGTTTCATCGCCCTCGAATGGTTCCGGCTGCCGCTGGCCGGCCAGCTTCTCGGCATCGGTGGCTTGGCCATGATCGGCGTCGCCTTCCTGGCGCCGGATCCCCTCATCCTGATCATCGACGGCCTGGAACGTGCGACCTACATGTGCGCCTTTTTCGTCCTGGTCGGCATTACGCGCGCGGCGGCGGAGGATTCCGAGATCGTGCGACGCTGCGGACGGCAACTGCTGGCGCAGAAACCGGGCACGCGGTACCTGGCGCTCTGGACCGGCGGCACGCTCTACGGCGCAGTTATCAGCGTCGGTGTGCTCAGCCTGTTCGGATCCATGATTAAGGGCGCCAACACGCTGGCGTCGGCGGGCGGCAACGAACGCGTTCAGGCGATCCGCGCCAAGCGTTCCATGATGGCGCTGATGCGGGGCTTCACCACGGCGCTTTTGTGGTCGCCCATGTCGATCAGCCTCGCGGTGGTGCTCACGTCACTGCCCAGCTTGAACTGGCAGGCCGTGCTGACGATCGGCGTCGGCATGGCCCTCGTGTTTTACTTCCTGGGTTGGCAGGTCGACCGGCTGACCCACCGTCCATCCGGTCAGGTCGTCGCACCACCCAGGGCGGAGGACGGCTGGTCCGTTCAACTCTTCCCTCTGGTGCTGATCCTGGCCACTTTCGCCATCGCCTGGAGCCTGGAGCATTGGGGCGGCGTGGCATTTATTGCCGGCGTCATGACCGGTGCGCCGATCGTGTGTGCGCTGTGGCTCGCCGTCCAGGCTGCAAAGCGGCCCGGTGCACGGCTCTTGCAGCATACCCGCCGGCGCTTCATGGTCTATGCCACCGACATGGTGCCGCAGCAGCGCATGCAGATGACTATCCTGGCTACTGCGGGCTTCGCCGGCGCCGTGATCGGTTACTTCCTGGAGCCGGAGATGGTGGCCGCCGCGCTCGACTGGATCGGCGCACCCGCATTTGTCGTGCCGGCCCTGGTCATGGCGTTCATCATCGGCGGCGGATTGGCTGGTCTCAACGCCATCATAACCGTCATGATCATCGGCGGGGCATTGCCCCATCCCGAGGTTTTCGGCGTCCAGCCGGTTATACTTGGCGCCACCTATCTTACCGCCTGGAGCCTGACGGTAGGCAACTCGCCGGTCGCCATGTCGACGCTGTTGATCGGCTCGTTCGTTGACCGCAGCGGTGCGGTGGTCGGCCTGCGCTGGAATGGCTGGTATACCTTCCTCGGCTACGCCTTCGCGTCGCTTACGCTGGGCGCGGCCGTGGCGATATTCCCGGCCTAAGGGAGAAACGATGTCCAACGCCGATTATGATTTCGTAATCCGGGGCGCCTGTGTCATCGACGGCACGGGTACGCCGTCGGTCGCTGGCGATATTGCCGTTCATGGCGAACGAATTGCCGCGGTGGGTGATTTGAGGGACGCCAGGGGTAACACCGAAATCGACGCTGCAGGCCTCACCGCCGCACCCGGTTTCATCGACGCCCACACGCATGATGACCGGGCTTTGCTTTCTGATCCCCTGATGACCTGCAAAGTAAGCCAGGGCGTGACGACTGTGGTAACCGGCAATTGTGGCGTCAGCCTCGCGCCGCTTTCCATCGACCAGCGCCCGGTACCGCCGCTCGATCTCCTGAGCGATACGCCGGAGCGCTTCTTTCCGAGGTTTCGTGATTATTACGCGGCGCTGGAGGTCGAGCCGGCGGCGGTCAATTCGCTGGCTCAGACGGGGCATTCGACCCTTCGAGTGGCAGCCATGGACGACCTCGATCGCGCGGCAGACGCCGGAGAGATCAAGGCCATGCGCCGCGATCTGGAAACCGCCCTCGATGACGACGCCATTGGGCTTTCCACGGGACTTTTCTACCAGCCCGCCGCCGCCGCGCCGACGGAGGAGGTTATCGAGCTTGCCGCTGGGCTTGAAGCATACGGCGGTCTGCACACCACGCACATGCGCGACGAAACCGAGGGCGTCGTCGAGTCCATCGCGGAGACGCTCGAGATCGGCCGCAAGGCGCACGTGCCGGTGGTGATCTCGCATCACAAGTGCGCCGGCGCGCAAAACCATGGCCGCTCCGTCGAAACGCTGGCGCTGATCGACCGGGCGCGGAAGGACCAGGCCGTCGGCCTTGACGTTTATCCTTATGTTGCCGGCTCGACGGTGCTTGATCCCAGCCGTTTCATGGGCGCCAGCAAAGTTCTCGTCACCTGGTCGGTGCCGCACCCGGAGCACGCCGGACGGGACCTGGATGAAATTGCCGCGGAGATGAATTGCGCAGTGCCGGAAGCGGCGGACAAACTACAACCCGCCGGCGCCATCTACTTCATGATGGACGAGGCCGACGTTCGGCGCATCCTGGCCTATCCCCACAGCATGATCGGCTCCGACGGTTTGCCCCACGACGAACACCCTCACCCGCGCCTGTGGGGAACCTTCCCCCGCGTGCTGGGCCACTATGCCCGCGAGGTCGGGCTGTTCAGCCTCGAGGAGGCCGTGCGCAAGATGACGTCGTTAACCGCCCGGCAGTTCGGCTTGAAGGATAGGGGCGTCATCCGCGAGGGCGCATTGGCCGATCTCGTGCTGTTCGATGCCGATACGGTGATTGATGCCGCGACCTTCGATGCCCCCAAACAACCGGCCACCGGCATCGACACGGTCATGGTCAACGGCCGCCTGGTCTGGCGCGCCGGCCAACACACCGGCGCCCGTCCGGGCCGCGCGGTGCGGTTGGGGGATCTCAGCCCAGGAGATTTTTCAGGCTAGCCAGCACCTCATCCGGCAGCGGGCCGCTATTTTCGGCTTCGATGATCTGCTCCAGGTGGCCGAGCTAGGCCAGCCCGAAGACCGCGCAACTGATATCGGGGTTGGAGAGAACGTAGCGCAGGGCGGTCTGCGCCCGCGTGCCGTGCGGCGAGTTCCCATCATCGTCAACGCCCAGGATATCCCACGCCCGCCGGGCAAGCTCCTCTTCCCGGCTGATCTCGAAATCGTCGGTGACGGGGATTTCCCGACCGTGACGCTCGTCCGTCGCCAACACCCCGGCGGCGAAGATGCGGATCGCCATCATGGCCATGCCCCGGTCCTTGCAGGCGTCGATGATGCCGCCGAAATCGTGGCCGGGTAAATCGTGGACCGCGGCACAAGCGGCACTCGGGTTGATCATGTTGTAATAGACCTGGGCTGAATCGAAGCGGCCGCTGGCGATAACCTCGCGGCAGGGTGCGGCCTCCCCCAACGCCGTCATGCCGATGAACTTGGTAAGGCCCTGATCACGTACCCGCTCCAGGGCATCCGCGGCGCCGCCGTCGCGCAGGACGTCGGCGGCGGAAACGGCTCCGTTGGCGGCTTCCGACCGGATGGGATTGTGCAGTTGTAGGACCTCAACAGAGGGGCGCTTGAGGCGTTTCAAACTCGCCTCGATGCTGGCTTCCACCTGGCCCGCGATGTCGTCCAGCCTGTCCGTGTCCAGGCCGACCTTGGTGGAGATCACGGGGCTGTCGTCCATCTCCGATAACAGTTCGCCGATAACTTGCTCGGATTGGCCCTGGCCGTAACTGGGGGCGGTGTCGATCCAGTTGATGCCGGCATCGAAGGCCATGCGCAGGGCCTGGCGTTTGGTGTCGTCGGGGGCATGGAGAAGGATGCCGCCGACAAAACCACCGCCGAAAACGACTTCGGAAACCGCGAGACCCGTGCTCCCAAATTTCCGGTATTTCATCGTTGCCTCCGTGTGCGGCTTAAGCGATCTCCACCCAGCTGTTAATCTTGGCACTTTCCAGCACCGCATCGCAAACCCGCTGCGTCCGGAGGCCGCTCTTAAGATCGGGTTGCGCCGGCGTGCCGCTGTCGAGCCCCTCGAGGAAATCGGCGATGGTGTTGGTGAAAGTGTGCTCGTAGCCGATCGTCGTGCCCGGCACCCACCATTTGTCCATGTAGGGATGCTCGAAGTTGGTGACGTGGATGCGTTGCCAGCCGGTGAGATGGTCCTCCACCTTCTGGCCCGTCTCGGGATCGGCGTAGCGGAAAAACTGCAGAATGTGCGGGTCTTCCAGATCGAAGAACAGACCGCCGTTCTCGCCGTTCATCTCGAACGTATTGTAGTTCTTCCGGCCGCGGGCGTAGCGCGTGCTTTCGAAAGTGCCCATGGACCCGTTGGCGAAACGCGCCAGGAACATGCAGGCGTCGTCGATATCGACCTTTTCGACCTGGCCCGTGTCCTGGTGCTGGCGTTCCTTGATGAAGGTTTCGGTCGTCGCCACGACCGACGCTATGGGTCCGTTGAGCCACTCGGCGGTGTCGATCGAATGGGCCAGCAGATCGCCCGTCACACCCGAACCCGCGACCTTGGAATCCAACCGCCACAACGCCCGCCCGCCCTGCGGCACGTCGGCGCCGATGGTGTAGTCCTGGTTATAGGTGGCGCGGTAGTGGAAGGCCTTGCCGATGCGGCCCTCGTCGATGATCTGTTTGCACAGCGAAATCGCCGGCACACGGCGGTAGTTGAAGCAGATCAGGTTGGCGACGCCGGCCTTCTCGACGGCGGCGACCATTTCCTCGCCTTCCTCGGTGGTCATCGACAGCGGTTTCTCGCAGACGATCATTTTGCCGGCTTCAGCCGCCGCCACGACGACGTCGCGGTGCATGTGGTTGGGCACGCAGACGTCGACAAGGTCGATGTCGTCGCGTTCGACGATGCGCTGCCAGTCGGTATCGAAAGATTCGAAACCCCACTGCGCGGCGAATGCTTCGAGACCTTCCTTGTTCTGCTCGCGGCCGTAGACCGCTTTGAGAACCGGTTTGCGGTCGTTGTCGAAGAAATGGCTGACCTGGGAATAGGCGTTGGCGTGCGCCTTGCCCATGAAGCCGCAGCCCAGCACGGCGACGTTAAGCGGTTTTGACATTGTCAGGGTTCCCTATTCCTGCCAGCCGTGGGTGTCGCGCACGCTCAGCATGGCGGCGAGCACGTCGTTCCAGGTTTCCTGCTTCAGCATTGTTTCGTTGGGGAACATGCAGCCGTCCCAACAGAGGTGACGCATCTTCTTGGTGATGTTGCCGTCGCCGTCGCGTAGCCAGTGCCCGGCATCGCGGGCGATGTTCAGCCGTCCGTTGGGATCGTTCGCCAGGCAATGCCGGCCGGTCTTGTCGTGGCTGCCGGAGCCGAATACCGTGCCGTCGTTCTGGGCGATATGGAAATCGATGGTCCAGGGACGCAGGGCATCGGTCAGGGTCTTCAGGGCGTCCTGCAGCGCCTCGTCGTCGCCCCACTCGAAATCCTCGGGCACGATCCGGGCCTCGGGCGCGTTGTAGCCCAGCGTGTAAAGCAGGGTATGCGCCATATCGGCCTGAAAACCCAGCACGTCGGGCCGGTTAACCAGTTCGAAGACCTTCATCATTTCGGTCCAGCTCTGCATGCCGCCCCAGCAGATCTCGCCTTCGGCGGCCAGGCGCTCGCCATGGTCTTCGGCAATATTGCAGGCCTCGTTGAAAGTCTCGGCGATCATCTTGGTATTGCCTTCGGGGTCCTTGCTCCAGCTTTCCACGTCGCCGGATGAATCGATGCGGACCACGCCGTTGGGCCGGATGCCCAGGCCCCGGAGCTTTTTGGCGATGCCGCAGGCCTTGCGTACGGCGTCGAGGAAACGCGCACGCTCCGCTTCCGAGCCGAATGCCGAGCCGCCGCCGGTGGGTTCCCAAACCGGCGCGATGACGGTGCCGATTTCCAGTCCCCGGTTGCCGACATTGTCCGCCAGCGCCTTGATGCCGTCGTCGTCAACGTCGATGGGGGTGTGCGGTTCGAACAGGAAGAGGTCGATGCCGTCGAAGCCGACGCCGTCGACCTCAGCGTTCTCCGTGAGGTCGAGCATTGTGTCGAGTTCAATCGCCGGCTCGGACCCTTCGCCCTTGCCGACGACGCCCGGCCATGCCGCATTGTGGAGTTTCGGCCAATTGTTGGTGTGCCCGGATTGGGCCTGAGTGTCGGACATATTCCATTCCCATCGTCACGGTTGCTGCCAAATTAGGAGGACGGGAGATTGATCGCTCCGCCAAATAAATAATATTTATTTATTGTTCTATTTTCAAGCGGATTTGTCGACAACGGCGGTGACAACCCCCGAATCGTCTCGTTCCAGGTGCGCCTGGCGGCCCGTGCGGAACCAGCCGTCGGCGGTCCAGCCTTCTTTTTCCGCGGCGGGATTATCGAGATATCCGGCGAACAGTGACGGTCCGCGAACCTGGAAATGTCCTGTTTCGCCGGGCGCCGCCTCGGTTCCCTCGTCGGCCATAACCCGCATTTCCAAACCGGGCAGGGACGATATGCCCACGCCCGGGGTGAGTGTCAGGAAGGTTTCCGCCTCGGCGGCTGACGTGTCGTGCAAGGGCGGCAGGTGTATCCCGACGGCCGCGGCGGTCAGTGCGTTTAAAAAGGTCTGGTGGGTATGGATTGCCAGCCGAACGCCCTCTCCGCCCGAAGCCGGCAACAGCAGAACCGGATCGGCTGCGGCGGGCTCGAATACCGTTTGAGTTTCCGTTGCGGGAGAGCCATGAAGATCAAGTGAAACGGTGCCGGATATGGACCTGCCCAAGGCAAACACCGCATGGAGGTCTGAACTTTCGCCGGCCAGGCCAGCCAATTCGCCAGCCAGCGCCGCCCCGGCATCGCCATCGCAGATGACGGCGCGGGCCCGGGCGTGGCTGAGCAGGGCAGAGAGCTCCAGACCAGCCAAATCGGCGGACAGGGGCAGGAAGACGCAACCGAGCTTGGCGCTGCCGAGGTAGGCGGCATACCGAGCGAAACCGTCCGGCAGCACGGCCGCAATCACGTCGCCGGGACGAACACCGTAGGCCGCAAACGAGGCCGATGCCGTTGTGGCGGCATGCCTGAGATCGTCGAGAGAATTGAGGGTCTGACCGTCGGCGGCCATCTCCGGGTTCGTACCGGCCATTTCCTCGAACCAGGCCCAGACGGTCTGGTCGGTCCACCAGCCGTTTTGCACGTACTTCGCGATCTCGCGGGCGTTGAAATGCATGGATCGGCGCAGCACCACCGCGGCATCCGACATCTCGAATTTCTCCTCCGGATCCTGGTAGCGGTCCTCGCGATAGCGCAGCCCACCGCCCAGGCGGAAGAGCTTGCGGTACTGGTCGAGCCGGAAGCGCCGACGCTCAACCACGTTGCGGATGAAGGTCACCTGTTCACAGGCGAGCCCCGTCTTGGCGGCGATTTCAGGATCGCTCAGGCCGGTCGCCTCACGCTCCCTCAGCCAGGCGTCGTGATCCAGCAGCCGGATGGGATCGCCGCGCCTGATCTGCTTGTTGAGGCTGAGGTCGAATATCAGATCGCCGTAAGCCTCGACCATCTGTTCGGAGACGGCGTATGGCATGGTCAGCCCTCTCCCTCGGTCTCGGCCGCGCGGGCCTTGGCCAGTTCGCCGCGGCGGATGGGATCGACCATCGGACCCTGCGTCGCGATGGGGCAGACGCGCATGCATTCGAAGCACTGGGCGTTGGTGTCGACCCCGGCGGTTGCCTTGTAGAAGAACGATTGGGCTTCGGCACCGTAGAGATATTCCTCGCGGTCGAGCCGCTCCGACGCCCCAAAGGCGCTTTCGATCATGCTCGGCATGTTTTCGTACTGCTGGCACATCTCGGCGCAGCGGTACATGTCGAAAGTGCTCTCCTCCACCTGGCCTTTGCCGTCCAACTCCGCGCTCAGGCACTGCACCGGGCAGAATTTCTGACACGGCGTCTGGCCTACTTCGTTGTACATCTTGATGCAGCTCGGCGCCGGGCAGGGGTTCTCCGCCATGGGTCGGTCGGGCGGCAGCGGCATTTCGGTGAAGATCGAGCCGTAATAGAGCATGCCGAAATCGGGATGAAGCAGAATATCGCCGGCCAGCGAGCGCGCGCCGATGCCCGCCAGTTCGGCGTGTACCTTGAGACTCTGCAGCGGCAGCCGCGCGCCGAATTCCGGATCGACGTGCGGCGGGCAGTAGATCGAACGGAAGCCGTAACGGCTTTCGATGTGGAACGAGAGGCCGACGGCGACGCGGTAGATGCGCCCGACATTGGCGCCGACGGATGTCATGACCTTGGCCGGCGCGCGCCAGGTACCCTGGGTCGGGCCGGTGACGCCGATCGAAATGACGGAGGCGACGTTGGGCAGCAACGTGCTGGGGCCGTGGCCTTCGGGTGAGTAGGCCTCGACCACCTCGGCGTCGGCGATGCCGAAGGCGGCCGCGCCACGCTTCATGGCGTAGGCCCTCAGCGTTTCCTTGACCTCAAGTTGTTCGGCGTCCGGCGCGGCATCCATCGCTTTACCCTTTTACCATTTGGCGCAATTCATCCTTGAGAACTTTCCCCATGGCGTTGCGCGGCAAGGCGTCGACAAATATGACGTCCTTGGGGTGTTTGTAGCGCGCCAGCGCGCCGTCAAACAAGGCGACGACAGCCTCTCCGTCAATATCACATCCGTCCCGCCGGACCGCGACGGCAACCGGAACCTCGCCCCATTTCTCATCCGCCCGGCCCACCACGGCGGCTTCGGCCAGGTCCGGGCAGTCGGCCAGGATGTTTTCCAACTCCGCCGGATAAATGTTTTCCGCGCCCGAAATGATCATGTCCTTCTTGCGGTCGTCGATGAAGAGGAAACCGTCCTGATCGAAATGGGCGACGTCGGCGGAATGATACCAGCCGTCGCGCAGAACCTCTGCTGTCACCTCGGGTTTGTTCCAATAGCCCTGCATGACGTTCGGACCGCGCACCAGAATTTCGCCCGGCGTTCCGGGCGGTACATCATTTCCGTCGTCGTCGACGATGCGGATCTCGCAGTGCAGCGCGGGTTTGCCGACCGAGCCGAGGCGGCTGGTGTCGTTGCGCGTAAGCACGGTGGCGATGGGCGCGGTTTCGGTGGAACCGTAGATATTGCCGACTGGCACGTACTTTTCGTGGAACGCGGTGATCAATTTCGAGGGCACGAAAGTTGAGCCGGTATCGATCATCCGCACGCCGGAGAAATCCGCCGCCGCCCAGTTGGGATGGCCGATCATGGCGGCGATCTGGGCCGGCACCAAAACGGTCAGCGTGACATTCTCATTTATCAGGTCGTCAATCGCTTCGCCGGGGTCGAACTGACGACGCAGCAACACCGTAGCCCCGGTATGCAAGGCGGGTAGCGTAAGAATGTTGAGACCGCCGACGTGAAAGGTCGGGATGTTGGTCAACACCCGGTCCTCGCTCGTCATCTCGTGCATGTGGGTGCTGTTGACGGCGTTGTAGAACAGCGCGTTCTGCGTTAATACGACGCCCTTGGGCGTTCCCGTGGCGCCCGAGGTATAGCAGATCACGACCGGATCATCGTAAGAGGCGCCTTGGGATTGCGAAATGCCGCCGTCGATCCCGTCGAGCAGCGCCTGATAGGAAAGCCAGCCCTCGGGCGCGTCGCCCATGGCGACCAACAGGGCGTTGCCGACGCCGTTTCCGATTTCGCCCAGATGATCGACATACTCCGGTTCGACAAACAATGCCTTGGGCTCGAAGTCCTTCAGCATCTCCTGATGCTCGCGCGGCGCCAGGCGCCAGTTCAGAGGTACCGCAATAGCCCCCAGACGGGCACAGGCGAACAGCAGGGCGAAAAATTCGGGCGAATTGAAGCCCAGGAACCCAATCCGGTCACCCCGGTTGACGTCCAGAGGCCCGGTCAACATTTCGGCCAGCCGGGCGATTTTCTCCGCCAGCTCGGCGTAGGTGATCTCCCCGCCCTCAAATCCGAAGGCTGTCTTGTTCGCCGTCAGATCGGCGTGCCGGTCGATCCAGTTGGATATGTCCATGATCAGCCGTCGCCGGGCATATACATCGCCATGACCTCCGCACCGGTCATATTTTTGGTTTCGTTTGCGAAGGCGTAGCCGTCCGGCTTTTCGTCGATGAACACCTGGCCGGTCATCTTCAGGTCCGTCTGATCGTCGAAGCCGCCGACCGCCATCATGTAGTGGCCGTTCGGGATGATCTTATAGAACAGACACGAGCCGCAGATTTTGCAAAAACCGCGCTCCGCCCACTCGGAGGAGCGGTATGTGCCGATGTTCTCCTCGCCTTCGAATTCGACCCCAGGGCCGACATCGGTTGCGAACAAAGGCCCGCCGGTCCAGCGCCGGCACATGTCGCAATGGCATGTGCCGTATGCGGATACGTCTTCCGTCACCCGGTAGCGGACGGCGCCGCACAAGCAACCGCCCTCTCGGTTTTTGCCCGTCGTCATTGCGTCGTTACTCCCGTACCAATTTCGCTCGTTTGTACGGCAATGAGGATAGGTCAGGCGTTGGAGTTGGGGCAAGGCGGACGGCAGCGGTCAGCCCGACTTTTTGACCGCCGTCAGCAACAACCTTTGCCGTCGATCTGTACGGGCGGGCAGGGCACGGTGCCGTAGGAACAAAATACGCAGCAATCGCCCGACAGCGGCTTGAGCAGTGCGCCGCATCCCCTGCAGTCGTAAAAGAACTGGCAGGCATCGGTCGGCATGGTTTCATTTTGCTCATGCCCGCATTCAGGGCAGGTGATGACGGACTCCGGAATGACGGGTGCACCGGAGGCTGAAGTGTCGCTCACCGACATCACGATCTGGTGCCCTCCGCCTCAGACCTGTTGGCCCGCATCCGGGCTAGCGCAAATATTGTGACGGCTATGGAAATGGCCAGGGCTGGCACGAGAACGAAATCCAGCCAGGCCAAGGCTGCCGACATGCCGACCGCTGCCAGAACCGCGACCAGGGCCGGCGTAAAGCAGCAAATTCCCGCAATTACACCGCCGATCAGGCCTGACTTCAGTAGTGTGGCGTTTTTCATGTTTCCGGTATCCATGATTCCGATTGCGGCGCATTATTCAACTAACGAATAGGTGATGCGGGACGGCAGGCAATCTGATTATGCTTGATTCCAGCGCGAAATAAATACTACTTATTAAACCGATATCTGGCAAAACTAAGAGGAACCGGCCATGCTCAAGAACCTCGATCCGCTGCTCAGTCCGGATCTTCTCCACGTTTTGCGGGGGATGGGGCATGGCGACGAAATCGCCATCGTCGATGCCAATTATCCCGCCGTTTCCAACGCCCGGAGGCTGGTGCGGATCGACGGCCGTGGCGCCACGGACGTGCTGGCGGCAGTGCTTTCGCTGCTGCCGCTGGACGAGTTCGTCGACTGTCCGGCCTACCGCATGGAGGTGGTCGACGACCCGGATGCCGTGCCCGAAATATGTAACGAGTTTCAGGACATCATCGACCGTCTCGAGGTCAAGGACGTGACGCTGGGCAAAATCGAAAGGCATGCCTTCTATGAACGCGTCAAGGAAGCCTTCGCCGTCGTCGCCACCGGCGAGGTGCGCCACTACGGCAACGTCATTCTCAAAAAGGGCATTATCTGGCCTGGGTAATCCTACTTCTGTCCCAGAACCGTGAGGCCGTCCCAACCGTCTTCCGGCGGGTTGGCCGCCAGGGCGCGGCAGCGTTCGATGTAGAGAGCCGCCGCCTGGTCATCAGGGGCAAGGGCCACGCAAGCTTCGAAGCGCTTGCAGGCGGGCAGGAATTCGCCGGCGCGGTAGTGCTCAAGACCCTTTTCGAACTGGGCCTGGATCTGCTGTTTTTGCGCCTTCAATTCCGGCGCATCCACGTCCATCAACTCATATACCGTCACCGCCGTTTCACGGCCGACGACGACGACGCGGTCGAGTTCGCGGATCTCGAACTTGGCCGGGTCCTGCAAGCGAACCTTGGTGTGATTGGTAAACAGGATTTGCGAGCCGAACAGCTTGGTCAGACTTTCGATGCGGGCCGACAAGTTTGCGGTATCGCCCACCACGTTCGATTCCAGGCGCTGGCCGCCGCCGATCGCACCGAGCATTAGAGGACCGCTCGAAATACCGAGGCCGAAGCGGATTTCGTCCTCATTGCGGCTCTTGCGCCGCACGTTGAGCCCCTGGGTTTCCTTGATCATGGCGACGGCGCAACGCAGCGCCGCGTCGGCCTCGCCCGGAAACAACGCCATGATGGCGTCACCCTGGTACTGGTTGACGAAGCCGTTTTCGTTTTCGATGGCCGGTTCAACGGCGCTGAGAAATTCGTTCAGCATGGCGAAGGCGCCTTGCGGGCCCAGCTGTTCGGACATCGTCGTGAAGCCCCGGATGTCGGCGAACAGTACGTTCATCTCCAAACCGGCGGCGTCACCGGCGCCGATTTCCTCGATGCTCTCGCGGTTCAGCAGTTCAAGGAACTGGAAGGGCACGAAACGGCTGTAGGAGCCTGTGAGATCGACCAGCTTCTCATTGTGGGATTTGATCTCTTCATTGAGTTCGCGGTTGGTCCATAGCGCACTGGCCTGGCGCACCATCACGGTGAAGGCGGATCGGTGTTCGTCCGTGATGGGTTCGAAGAAATCCGCGCTTTCCAGCGTGATGCCGGCCAGGATGGCGCCGCTGAAGGCGCCGGATTTATCGCTCACCGGGCAGACGATGGCCTGGGCCAGTTTCAGTTCCCGCCAGTTGTCGAGCAGGGGATCCGCGGCGTCGACGATGCGGCTATCTTCCGGGTCGATCCAGTCGGGCGAAAACGGCAACAGTCCGGGCGGATCGTCGAAGCCGAATTCGGCGGCCGCCACCAACTGGTTTTCGTCCGCGGTGGTACGCAAGACCAGGGCGACCTCAAATTCAAAGGCTTCAATGATGGATTCCAGGGTCAGGGTATGGAATTCAGCGGCAGTCGAGGCTTCCAACGCGCCGGTGATGTAGTCCTGGATCGCCCTGAACCGCATGAGTTCGCGGTCGACGCGATCCTTGGTGACGATCAGGTTTTGCTGGACCGCAAGGTGATGACCGCTCTCTGCTTCCAGCCGTTCGCAGATCGCCTGCAGTTCTTCGTAACTCCGTTGCTCATCAGCCTGCGACATGATGTATGCGAGTTAAGCGCCTTCTTTCCTGACCAGGGAAAAGATCGACGTAGTGTAGCTGTGAAACCGGTTTACACCCCGCAAAGGCGCATATTCGCTATAGCCGTACACTCCAAGCCAGGGGACTTCACCGTCACCGCTGATGGGATACTGCATTTTGGCGATGATTTCGTCCTTTAGCACTCGATCGAACATCAGGCGCCCCCGCGCCATGCAGTCGGCATGGAATACGGCGACGGGTTTGCGGCCCGCAAACTCCTTGTCCATGCGGTCGATCATGCGGTCGACCCCGTCGAAGATCAGTTGCTCGTCCCGCTGCATCAGCACGACCTTGGTGCCCTCTTCACAGCGCACCGGCCAAAGAAAGGTCTGGTGATCGTCACTGACAACCAAGGGCACGCGAAGAATTTGCGGGTTGTCGTAGGCGGTCTGGTCGTCGGGCGAAAGCTCTACGCCCAAGCCGACGATGCCCATGGCGCCCGCCGGATCCGATTCGGGCGGCAGACCCACTTTGCTCATCAGGGTTGGCCAGGCCGGTTCGCCGTCCAGTTCGATAATGCGGTTGCCGTCGGATTTGGTCACCTCGAAAGTCATGCCCTCCAACGGGATCGAGCCGTGATGAATGCCCATGACGAGTTCAAGGCTAGGATCGGCGAAGTAGGACAAACCGGTTGGGCGTGACCAGCAGGCCGGATTTCCCGGGGTCGCGGA
>CAYOAD010000032.1:0-24204 GCA_964401845.1 uncultured Rhodospirillaceae bacterium
CTTTCATCACGTAGAGCAGTAGCCCGAAGGGCGGCGTCAGCAGGCTGATTTCCATCGTGATCAGCATCAGCACCATCAGCCAGATGACATCAATGTTGAAGGTCGCCTGCAGCGAGGTCGAGCCGAGCAGGAAAAATGGCAAGGTGAGCAACAACATGCTGACCTGATCCATGAAAGCGCCCAGGAACAGCAGAACGGACATCATGATGATGACGACCATCAATGGCGTCAGATCGAACGAGGTTACTGCCTCCAGCAATCCGTTGGTGGCGCCGGAATTCGCCAGGGCCTGGCTGAAAACCAGGGAACCGGCGATGATGAACAGGATCATGGTGTTGATCTTGGCCGTTTCCACCAGGGCCTTGGCGATGGCGCGCCAATTGAAGTCCGCCCCTTCGATGCCGGAAATCGTGATCTTGTTCTTGAAAATCTTGAAGAAATAGCAAGCGCCGAAGGAGGCGAGGCAGCCCAAGGCGGCGGCCTCCGTCGGGGCCGCGATCTTGAAGAAGATACTTCCGACGACAACGACGAAGATGCTGCCGAGCGGGAAGATGTAAAATCCGAAGGGCAGCACGCGATTGAGGAAACGCTTCAGTGCACCGTCGTAGGTCATCGACCAGCGGCTTTCGCCGTTCGAGTTGTATGAAATCGTGATCGGGTTCTCGAGGTGGCTCTCGTCCGGCGTATAGCTCGGGGCGAGTTCCGGGTTGATCATGCAGCGTCCCATGACGTAGGCGAAGAATAGAAACGCCATCAACATTCCCGGTACGATGCCGGCGATAAGAAGCTGGGCGACGGATTGTTCGGCCAGGCTGGCCAGCAAAACCGCCAGCGCCGAGGGCGGGATCAGCATGGCGATGCCGCCGACGGCCATGATCGGCCCCATGGCGATGGCCGGCTGGTAGCCGCGTTTCATCATGTCGGGCAGCAGGACGGAGCCGAGGATCGCCGTGTTGGCAATGGTCGATCCTGAGAGCGACGAGAACACCGTGCCGCCGACGATCGAGACCACGGACAGGCGTCCGGGAATGCGGGAGATCATGCGGTCGATGGCACCGATAGCCTTGAAGGCGACGCCGGTCTGCAGCAGGATTTCACCCATCAGCAGGAACAGCGCGATCGGCGAGAGCGTGAACTTGATGGCGTTGTGGAACTCCATCGGCATAAACACCAGGCCGATATCGCCGTTGATGAAGAGGAAGGTGCCAAGGACGTTGGCGGCGAAGAAGGCCAGCGCCACCGGCATGCCGAGGAACATGGCGACGCAGACGGTTCCCAGCAACAGGGAAAGGGCGAGATACCATTCCATGACTAAAACCCGCTGTCCTTGGTTGCTACCGCTTCCGCTTCGACGATCTCGCCGGCCCGGCGGAAGCGCAACAGGAATTCGATAGCCAGAAGAAAGAATGACAGGGCGAATACGGCCAGCATGTACCAATTGGCGATGCTGAGTGCCTTGTCGGGCATGGTGCCGTCCTCGAATTCCGACATCGCCGCACGGATGCCGTACCAACACAGCAGGAGACACAGACCGGCGCCGGCGATGTCAAGAAACCGCTCGACGTGGGCTGCGATACGCTTGGGCAGCGCAGACGTCAGAACATCGACCCGGACATGGGCGCCCTGCTGAAGGACCCAGGGCGCGCCGATGAAAACGCCGACGTAGAGCGTGTATTCAACGCCCTCGTAAAGCCACCACATGCTGCCCCACTGCATCTTGATGAGCAAAAGATTGAGGGGGATCAGGACCGCGATTAGCCCGATGGAGACCGCCACGATATAGATCATGTAACGGGTGAACCGATTAAAACCGGCTTCGAATGAATCCAATTGCCTGCGCATGACGCGGTCTGTCGTCCTTGTCTTCAGTTTATGTTCGTGGGGGGGGATATCACAAAACGGGGGCGCCGCTAACTACGGACGCCCCCGAATCGTTACTTATGCGTCTCTTAGTTGGTGAACAGTTTCTGCAGTTTCGCTCCGTGCTCCGGGCTCTTCTCCAGCACCTCACCCCAAGCCGCCTTCTTGGCGGCCGAAAGCCATTTCTCGCGGTCCGCGCCCTTGAATTCGATGGGCATCAGACCTTCCTTCATGGTCTTGGCGTTTTGTGCATCGAGAAGCGCTTTGAACGCCGGACCGGCGGGTTCGGACTTGGATTCGAACGCCATGCCGACCTTGGTGAGTACGCCCTGCACATCGGCTGAAAGCGTTTTCCATTTCTTGAGGTTGGCCATCGTCAGCAGCGTGGCGCTATAGAAGCCGGGCTCGACCCGGTATTTCGTCACCTTGACCCACGACGGAACCCAACCCAGCGCCGGCCAGCCGTAGCCCTGGACGGTGCCGTTTTCCATGTAGGTGTATATTTGCGCAATGTTGGAGGACTGGGTCGTGGCGCCGAGGGATTCGAAGAACGCCGTGTAAACGGGCGCGACACGAAGATGCAGACCCGTCAGGTCGGGCTTGTCGATCTTCTTGTTGAGCCAGAGGTAGAATTTGCCGAAGTCATGGTGGCGGGCGATCATGTGGATGCCCTTGGCCGCCATCAAACCGGCCATATAGTCCCAGCCGCCGTTCCTGCGCAGCTCTGAATAGGGTTTTTCAGTCAGGCGGTAGGCCGGCGCCTCGGGCAGCACATTGCCGAAATAGGCTTCGGTGCAGCCGACGATGTCATAGGCGCCCTTGGACATTTTTTGCGTCAGGGTAAAGGGGCTGCCGATGGCGGGGGCGCCGCCCTTGAGATCGATCTTGACGACCCCTGCGCCTTGCTTGTTGACCTCTTTGACCAACGCCTCGAACGGCCTCGACGGCGGGCTGCCGATGGGAAAGCAGCTGGCGGCGGTTAAGGTCGTCTCGGCCGAGGCGCTCGGCGCAACAGCGCTGACAGCCAGTACGGCGGCAGCGCCGGCGCCAAGAGTTAGTCCAAGTTTCTTCATCATCGCGTGAACTCCCTGTTCAGTTCTTCTGTGGCTTGATTTGGGATCGTTGTCCCGTGGGGGGCGCTTGAATTTTCCTTGCCACCAGGAATCAAGCACTGGATTGCGTAACTGCCGGAAAACTTTAAGGGAAAGTCGTCTGGGAGTCCATTAAGCCCGATCATATTGTGGAATTATAATGCAGTTTTCTTGCAGTTCGCCGTCCTGAACATGCATTAAAAGGGCTATCCACGCGTCAAGGATGAATCTGCGGATTCAGCCCTCCAATGTCACGTCGTAACCCCAGAGAAATCGCAGGTAGTCCAGGACCTTGTCCCGCGTGTCGCCGTCCAGCGGAACGCCGTTGCGCCGGGTATGCACCAAGTGCAGATGGCGGTCGCCCAGCAGGTCGACGTCGACGATCTGGATGTCGGGATCGTTGGCGGCCACGTCATAGGAGCGCGCCAACGTCTCCCGCACCAGGCGGAAGCCCTGCTCGTCGTGGATGCCGGACACCGTCAGGAAGCTGTCGTCGCTTTTATCCTTAAGCGCGAAGAGGCGCATTTCCCGCATCAGATGGGGACTGAGGAATTGCTGGATGAAGGATTCGTCGCGGTAGTTGGCCCAGGCGTCGCGCAGGATCCCGCGCCAATCTTCGCTGCCGGCGATCTCGGGGAACCACTGGCAGTCTTCCTCCGTCGGTTCCTCGCAGATGCGCCGAATGTCCCGCATCATGGCGAAGCCCAGGGCATAGGGGTTGATGCCGCCATAGCGCGGGTCGTCGAAGTCGGGCTGGAACAGGACGTTGGAGTGCATGTGCAGGATTTCCAGCATGGCGCCTTCGGCGAGCAGCCCTTTGTCGTAGAGCGTGTTGAGGATGTAGAAGTGGACGAAGCAGGCGCATCCCTCGTTCATCACCTTGGTCTGCTTCTGGGGATAGAAGTACTGGGCGATGTTGCGCACGATGTGGATGATTTCGCGTTGCCAGCTTTCCAGTCCAGGGCTGTAGCGTTCGATGAAATGAAGCAGATTTTCCTCCGGTAGATGCAGACCCTTCTTGCGCTCCTCGACCTCCTTTTCCGATTTGCTCAGTTTGGATTTGGCGTCGGCCGGCACGGTGCGCCAGAGATCGTTGAAGGTCTGCTCCTCGTGGGCGCGCCGCTCCCGCTCGCGTTCGCGTTCCTCGCGTAGGCTGAGTTTGGGCGGCCGGCGGTAACGGAAAACGCCGTGATCCATTAAGGCGTGCACGGCGTCGAGAACCTTTTCGACCTCGACGGGCCCGTGATGATCTTCGCACTTGGCCATGTAGCCCTTGGCGTATTCGAGATAATCGAGAATGCCATCGGCGTCGGTCCATTGCCGGAACAGATAATTATTCTTGAAGAAGTGATTGTGGCCGAACGCCGCGTGCGCCATCACCAGGGCCTGCATGGCCATGGTGTTCTCTTCCATGTTGTAACTGATGCAGGGATTGGAATTGATGACGATTTCGTAGGCCAGGCCGCGCAGGCCCCGGCGGTAAAGTTTTTCCTCGCGCAGGAAACGTTTGCCGTAAGACCAATGAGCGTACATCAAGGGCATGCCGACGGAGGAATAGGCGTCCAGCATTTGCTCCGACGAGATGATCTCGATCTGGTTGGGATAGATGTCCAGTCCGAGATCCTCAAGCGCCACTTCTTCGATCGCGTCGACCGTGCGCTGCATGGTTTCGAAAGTCCAGTTGGAATCCTCGAACAGGAACTTGCTTTTGGCCTTCGCCTTGCGTTTTTTCGGTTTGGCCTTGGCTTTTTGCTTTACCGCCATGGCCTCAACCCTGCTCGTGCCGTTTGGCGAACAGCTCGCGGAAGACGGGATAGATTTCCTGCGGATTGCTGATGCGCTTCATGGCGAAGTTCGCCCAGATGTCCGAAACCTCCCGATAGGCGCGCCACAGTTCGGCCCCGTTGCTTTCGTCGTTGAGGATGTCGGCTTCGCGTTCATCGATGATTTCGATGTAGGCGAAATACTGACAGAGCGGCATCAGCGTTTCGTTCAGAAGTTTCGTGCAGTTGGCCGAATCGCCGGAATAGTTTTCGCCGTCTGACGCTTGGGCGGCATAGATGTTCCACTCCGACACGGGATAGCGGTCCTTCTGCACGCGGTCCATTTCCGTGAGAGCCGTGCTGACCACTGTGCCACCGCTTTCCGTCGAATAGAAAAACTCCTGCTCGTCAACCTCGGCGGATTTATGGGTATGGCGGATGAAGACGACGTCGATCTTTTCGTACTGCCGCTTGAGGAAGAGATGCAGCAGCACGAAGAAGCGCTTGGCCAGATCCTTTTCGCGCTCCCCCATCGACGCCGACGTGTCCATCAGGCAGAACATGACCGCCTTGACGTTGGGCTCGGGCCGCGGTTGAAAATAGTTGTATCGGATATCCAGGGGATCGATATAGGCGATCACCCGGCGCTTGCGTTCGATCTCCTCGATCTCGGCATGCAACGCCTTGAGGCGGGCCAGTTCGACCAGAGTCGGTTCAGAGAGCTTCTCCAGCTCGAAGATTTCTTCCAGGCGTTTGCTGATCTCCTGCTCCTTGGGCCGCTTCAGAGCGATGCGCCGGCCGATGCTGTGCTGCATGGTGCGGCGCAGGCTGATGTTGGTAGGGGAGCCCGTGCGGGCGAAGCCGGCGCGGCGGAATTTGTATTCGTCGATGTTCTTGAGATCCCGCTTGATCAGGTCCGGCAGCTCCAAATCCTCGAAGAAAAGGTCAAGGAATTCGTCTCGCGACAGGGCGAACTGGAAGGTGTCTTCGGCCTCGCCGCTGTCCGAGCCTTCCCTACCCCCCGCCCCGCCTTCACTTTCCTTCGGCTTGTCGATCTTGTCGCCGGTGATGAATTCCCGGTTGCCGCTGAACACCTTGTCGCGTTTGCCGCCCTTGCGGGCGTGCCGGAAAGTCGGCTCCGAAATGCCCTTGGTGGGGATGGTGATGGTTTCGCCCTTGTCGACGTCGGCCACCGCACGGCCCCGCACGGCCTTGTCGACGGCCTCCTTAATCTGGGCTTTGACCCGCCTTATGAACCGTTGCCTGTTACCGAGGCTCTTGCCCTTCGGATTGAGGCGCCGGTCGATGAAATGCGGCATGCCTGTACCCTACCCGGCCTGATTAACCCTCATGTACCAATCCACCAGCCGCCGGACCTGGCGTTCGTTGTAGCCCCGCCCGATCATGCGTTCGACGAACTCGTGGTGCTTTTCGTCGGTTTCCTTGTCCTTCTTGGAGCCGAAGCTGATGACCGGCAACAGGTCCTCGACCTGGCCGAACATGCGTTTTTCGATCACCGACCGCAGCTTCTCGTAACTCGTCCAGGACGGGTTCTTGCCTTTGTTCTCGGCCCGCGCCCGCAGCACGAACTTGACGACCTCGTTGCGGAAATCCTTCGGGTTGCTGACGCCCGCCGGCTTTTCGATCTTCGAAAGTTCGGTCTCCAGCACCTCGCGGTCGAACATCTGGCCGGTGTCGGGATCCTTGTAGTCCTGGTCCTCGATCCAGGCGTCGGCGAAGGAGATATACCGGTCAAAGAGGTTCTGGCCGTAATCCTTGTAGGATTCGAGATATGCCTTCTGGATTTCGAAGCCGATGAACTCGGCGTAACGCGGCGCCAACTCCGCCTTGATGAAGGCGAGGTAGTTGTTTTCCGTCTCGTCACCGAACTGCTCGCGCTTGATGGCGTCCTCCAGGACGTACATCAGATGCACCGGATCGGCGGCCACCTCCTCGGTGTCGTGGTTGAAGGTTTCCGACAATACCTTGAAAGCGAAACGCGTGCTGACGCCGGTCATGCCCTCGTCGACGCCGGCCGTGTCCCGGTATTCCTGCACCGACTTGGCCTTGGGATCGGTGTCCTTGAGGTTTTCACCGTCATAAACCCTGAGCTTGGAATAGAGCGTCGAGTTCTCGTGCTCCTTGAGGCGCGTCAGAACGCTGAAACGCGACATCAGCTTGAGCGTTTCGGGCGCACAGCGGGCGTCCCCAAGAGCGCTTTCGGCCAGGAGCTTTTCGTAGATCCTGGTTTCCTCTGTCACACGCAGGCAGTAGGGCACCTTGACCACGCTGATGCGGTCGAGGAAGGCTTCGTTGTTCTTGTTGGCCTTGAACTGCTGCCATTCGGCCTCGTTGGAGTGCGCCACCACCAGACCGTGGAAGGGGAAGGCGCCGATGTTTTCGGTGCCGATGTAGTTCTGTTCCTGCGTCGCCGTCAGCAGCGGGTGCAGCACCTTGATCGGCGCCTTAAACATTTCGACGAACTCCAGCAAGCCCTGCGTCGTGCGGTTGAGGCCGCCCGAATAGCTGTAGGCATCGGGATCGTCCTGGCTCAGGTGTTCGAGTTTGCGGATGTCGAGCTTACCCACCAGGGCCGAGATGTCCTGATTGTTCTCGTCGCCCGGCTCCGTCTTGGCGATGGCGATCTGGCGCAACTTGGACGGATACATCTTGACGATGGTGAACTTGGAAATGTCGCCGGCGAATTCGTCCAGGCGCTTGACCGCCCAGGGTGACATCAGCCCCGTCAGCCGCCTTGACGGCACGCCGTATTTGTCTTCCAGAAGGTCGCCCATCTTGTCGCGGTCGAACAGCGACAGCGGCGATTCGAACACTGGACTGATTTCATCGCCGGCCTTGAGCACGTAGATCGGCTCGGTTTCCATCAGGCTCTTGAGGATTTCGGCGAGCGAGGATTTACCGCCGCCCACCGGACCCAGCAGGTAGAGGATCTGCTTGCGTTCCTCCAGTCCCTGGGCGGCATGGCGGAAGAAGCCAACCACCCGTTCGATGGTCTCCTCCATGCCGTAGAAATCCTTGAAGGCGGGATAGATTTTGATGGTGCGGTTGAGAAAGACGCGCCCCAGTCGCTGGTCGGCGCTGGTATCGATAATCTCCGGCTCGCCGATGGCCGCAATCATGCGCTCCGCCGTGTCGGCGTGCATGATGGGATCGTCCCGGCAGCCCAGCAGGAAATCCTGAAGGCTCATTTCTTCTTGTTTGCCGCGGCTGTACTGCTCGGAGTAAAGATCAAATACTTCCATGTCACCGCATCCTTTTTTGGTTACTGGTCGGGCACCCCCCGGGATCTCTGATTTTTGAAATTGCTCACGGCTTATGCCCTAACAAAAGAAATTGGAGCTGGTCGCCAGCTCGTCCATTCAAGAAGAATTGAAGCGGTCCGCCGCGGAAATGCCGTAATCGTCAGGTCCAGAGGATCGTCTGGGCGTTGACCGTCTTGGCGATCCGCCGTCCTCTTCCGCCGCTTGGGGCAGTAACCCTAGGGCCGCTGCCTGACTGCTCCAGCGACGGAAGCGATGATAGCACGACTGGGTTAAGAACGCCTTATCGGAGGGCGATTTTTTCACTCTCCAGGGATTTTTTTCTTCAAACTCATTGCATTCAGTATGCAACCATTGCCGATGGTAGGCTGGCTGACTGTATCTACAGGCCCATCTGCACGACATGGATGCACGGATAACTTTGACGTGTCTTGGGCGACGAAGAAATGTCAACCCAATAGGAGGGCTGAACGTGAGCGACGAGCAAAACGCCAATGAGAATTTCGATCCCGCCGCCCACCAGCTTGTCGAGCAGAAGAGTTTTGCCGAACTGAAAATCGGCGAGCGGTTTCCCATTCCGTCGCGCACCATTGGAGAAGCCAATTTCGCGGCGTTTCAGTTGGCGTCGGGCGACAATCACCCCATCCACTACGATATCGAATACTGCCGTGAACGCGGCCATCCCAATCTGCTGGCCCACGGCTTCCACGCCCTCATTCAAACCGCACCCGGCGCCGGGCTGTTCCCCCATGTCATCGGCGACGCCCTGATCGGTTTCCTCGACCAGTCGAGCCGGTTTCTCAAACCCCTTTACGCCGGCGACACGGTGTATCCGATGCTTGAGATCATCGCGCTGGAGCCGCAGCGAACGACCGGGATCGTCACCCTGAAGGCGACCATCCATAACCAGCGACGGGAATTGATCTTGGAAGGCGAGCAGCGCTATCTGGTCCGGCTGGATGCGGCGGAATGAGACCTAATCAATCGACGGGATAGGGCCCGTCCTCGAAAACCTCGGCGTGATAGCCTTTCGATCCGATGGTGCGGGCAAGCTCGCTGCCGATTGCCTCCCCGGCCCGCAATTGTCCGACGATGTGGCCAAAATCATATGTCGGTTCCCAGCCGAGTTCGTTCCGCGCTTTTTCGTTGACGTATACCCGGTCGAGGCTGTCGAACATGCGCCAGCCCCGCTCCCGGTACACCGCGTCATGGTCGGGACACAACCTCGAAACCACGCCGGGCGCGCGCCCGCGCAGGTCGGCAAGGTCATCGTGGGAAAACGGCGTCGTGGCGCTGATGATGTAGCGGGCGAAGCCGATCTCCGGCGCGCGTTCCACCGCCTTGAGATGGGCCTCGACCGCGTCTTCGACGTCGACCCGGCGGAACAGGAACTCGTTGGCCTTTAGGTTCTCGTCCGCGAAGGCGGCACGGGCCGACTTGCTGTCATCCTCCTCGGGAAAAAAACGCGAGGTCCTCAAGACGAGGCAGGGCAATCCGTATTTGCGGTGAAAGAGCTGGCAGAGATCCTCGGCCGCCGTCTTGGTGACGCCGTAAATGTTGCGGGGTATCGACCTCACCTCTTCCGTGATCCAGGCCGCGGGACGACCGGGCGCCGGCGTCAGCGCATCCCCGAAGGCGCTCGTCGTGCTGGTGAAGACGAAGCGCCGCACTCCCGCCGCCTGGGCCTCCTCCAGCAAGTTCAGGGTGCCCGTGACGTTGGTGTCCACAAAGTCCTGGCGGCTGTGGGTTCCGACGTGGGGCTTGTGCAGGGTCGCGGCATGAATGACGGCATCGATGCCGTCCATGGACGCCTTGACGAACCCACGGTCGACAATTGAACCGCAGGCATCGGTCATCGGGGTGTCGACGATATCAATTCCGAAAGCCGTGTGTTCCTTGCCGCGCAAGGACCGCATGATCGCTTCACCGAGGTGGCCGGCGCTTCCCGTGACCAGGATATTCAAATCGATTTTCCCTTGTGGCCGGACGGCGTCCTGTTCACCGGAGATGTTGTACAAAGTTCAGCTTTCATCGGCATAGCTCTCAAACCACGGCACCCCCGCGTCCTCATAGATCTGGCGCTCGAAGTGGGGGCCGGGCGGCGGCTCCTTGGTTATCTTGGTCCAGGCGGCGGGCCGGACCATCGTGACGCTCACGGCCTGGGCCTGACCGAGCTCCCAATCGTCCGGCTCGAAGGGATCGGGATAAACCATGCCGGCGTCCCATTCGGCGCCCTTCTCCATTTCATATTTCATGCGCCCGTTGAGCATTGTGGATTCCTGGAACCGCAGGGGGAAATCCTCGGTGCCGTAGACCGGACGGCCCGCGTTCAAGTCCAGATTGTCGGCGTGTCGCTCGAACGCACTCGCCTTCATGGGAACGAACGTGACGCTTATCCGGTCCATCTCGTCCTCCCTGGGGGGCGGGACGCCGTCGTCGTCGGGCGGCCCCACTGGCGGCGGCAGGAATTGCATCGTTTCCCCCTCGGTGTTCTGCCAGGCGTCGAGCCAGTTCTGACACGGCAGGGGAATGTAGTTCTGCGGCGTTCGCGAGAGGGTTCCGCCGTCTTCTTCGCCGGACAGGCAGTCAATACCGCCAATGGCCACCTTGATGGCAAAGGGATATGCGTTGGGACTGTCGAATTCCATCGTCAGGGATTCGCTGGCGTAAAGGCACACCAAATTCTGGCTGGAACTCAGCAGCCAATCGAACGAGAGTCCTTCGGCGTGTTCGCTCAGCGACTGCGGCAGGTGAAACGCGTCGGATCGAACGGATTCGTAGGCCGGTGAACCTTCGGGCAAGCGCAGCGCATGCTGGAAGCGCACCCCGGCGAGGGCCTCGGGATGGACCTCGTGCGCCCAGACGGTGAGATATTCGGGATCCAGCATAGTTCCGTTCCATCCACTGTTCGTACGGCGCTTCGTGTTAGATGACGTCCTCCGCGCCAAGTGCGTCGAGCTCGTCGTCGGAAAAACCCCATTTCCACAGTCCCTCACGCGTGTTTTCGCCGGGTGCGGGCGCGTTCCTGTTGCGAGCGGGCGAGGTCCGGCTGAACCGCGGGGCGGGCGCGGGTTGCTTGACGCCATCGAAGGTGACGTAGGTTTCGCGCGCCACGTTGTGCGGGTGCCGGGTTGCCTCGTCCATGTCGAGAATGGGCGCGAAACAGATGTCCGTGCCCTCCATCACCGTGCACCAATCGGCCAACGTTTTCTGGCGGAAAGCGTCGGCGAAGGTCTGGCGTTGCTTGGGCCAGAGCGACTTGTCCCAGCGGTCGCCCAGTTCCTCGTCCGTCATACCGAGCGTTTCGACCAGCAGATCGTAGAACTGAATTTCGATGGACCCGATACTCAGCCACTTGCCGTCGGCGCACTGGTAGGTGCCGTAGAACGGCGACGCGCCGTCAAGCAAATTGGCCTCGCGGTCCGTCGACCAGTCGCCGGCGACATGGCGGCCGAACACGCCCGCCAGCAACAAGGCGCTGCCGTCGGTCATGGCGGCATCGACGACCTGGCCCTCTCCCGAACGCTGCGCTTCCCACAACGCCGCGACCAGCCCGAAAGCCAGCAGCATGCCGCCGCCGCCGAAATCACCGATCAGGTTGAGCGGCGGCACCGGCCCGGTATCGGCCCGCCCGATGGCCGCCAGCACGCCGGAAAGCGAGATGTAGTTGATGTCGTGACCGGCGGCGTCCGCCAGGGGTCCATCCTGGCCCCAGCCCGTCATGCGGCCGAACACCAGCTTCGGGTTGCGCGCCAGGCAAACCTCGGGACCCAACCCCAACCTTTCCATGACGCCGGGCCGGAACCCCTCGATCAGGGCGTCGGCCCGTTCGATCAGCTTGAGGGCGGTTTCGGTGCCCTGCGGGTTTTTGAGATCGAGCCCGACCGAGGGCCGGCCCCGCGCCAGCAGTTCGGTTTCGGGCGGCGTGGGCGGCAAGGCCTGCGTCGCCGTCTTGCGGTCGATGCGCAGCACGTCCGCCCCCATGTCGGCCAACATCATGGCGGCAAAGGGGCCGGGCCCGAGGCCGGCGAACTCAACGACTTTCAATCCGGAAAGCGGTCCCATGTTCTTCTCAATCCTCGTGTTTCGCGGTCATGGTCGGACGACTAGACGGGATCCCAGCTGAAGACATCGCTAGTCCGGTCGAGCGTGTAGAAATCGGGCCGCAGAGCCGGCAGCGCGTGCTCCAATACGCTGCGGGGCGTCCAGCCGTCGCCGCGCTGGAGGCTGCGGACGGGGCGCGACTGGCCCATCAAAAAGATCTCGTTGTTGCGCACGGCGAAGATCTGGCCCGTCACGTCCTGGGCAGCTTCGGAGGCCAGCGCCACGGCGACGCAAGCGACTTTTTCCGGCCTCATCTGCTTGATGCGCTCCACCCTTTCACGTTCGGCTTCGGTTCCCATGGGGATGGTGCCGATCAGGCGGCTCCAGGCGAACGGCGAGATGCAGTTGGAGCGCACGCCGAAGCGAGACATGTCCAACGCGATGGATTTGGAGAGGCCGACGATGCCCATCTTGGCGGCGGCATAGTTGGCCTGGCCGAGATTGCCGATCAGGCCCGATGTCGAGGTCATGTGCACAAAACAGCCGCTTTCCAGTGCACGGAAAATAGGGGCTGCCGCCCGGCTGACGTTGAACGCCCCCTTGAGGTGAACGGCGATGACCTGATCCCAGTCGTCCTCCGTCATCTTGTGAAAAATGGTGTCGCGCAGGATGCCGGCGTTGTTGACCACGATGTCGAGGCGTCCGAACTGCTCCATCGCCTGTTCGACCATGCCTTGCGCGGCGGAAAAATCGGCAACGCTGTCGAAGTTGGTTTCGGCTTCGCCGCCGGCGGCGCGGATGTCGTTCACGACTTCGGTGGCCGGCAAACGGTCCTCGCCATCGCCTTTTTCCGAGCCGCCCAGATCGTTGACCAGAACGGTGGCGCCCTCCTCCGCCATCATCAGCGCCATGGCGCGGCCGAGCCCCCGGCCCGCGCCGGTTATTAATGCGACTTTTCCTTCCAGCACCTTCTCAGCCATCGTCCCCGATCCTCACGACTGTTCGGCGGCGGCAGTGTGAAATCTTACAGATGCCCGGGCGCCAAATGCCACAAACAAAATTCCGCCGTCACATCGGTTGATGCTCGCCGGCTATGAAACCGTCACGCAACGCGAATTTCTGGATTTTGCCCGAGCCCGTGAGCGGGAAGGCGTCGACGCTGACCCAGACGGTGGGCGTCTTGTGCGGCGCCAGGTGTTCGCGGCAGTGGCGGCGGAGATCCTGCGGGTCCACGTCACGGCCGGTCTCGCCGCGCAGGAAGCAGGCGACGATCTCGCCCCATTTGTCGTCCGGCAGTCCGACAACGGCGACTTCCGCGACCGACGGATGCTCCAGCAGCGCGTTCTCGATTTCCGCCGGAAAGAGGTTCTCGCCGCCCCGGATGATCATCTCCTTGACCCGTCCGGTGACGCGCACATAACCGCGCTCATCCATGGCGCCGAGATCGCCGGTATGGAGCCAGCCTTCCTCGTCGATGGTTTCGGCCGTCGCCTGTTCGTTGGCGTTATAGCCGATCATATTGCAATAACCCTGCACGCAGATCTCGCCGACGGTCTCGATCGGTACGACCTCGTTGTCCTCGGTGCCGCGGATGGAAATGCCGGTCTGTGGCATGGGTTGGCCGACGGTATTGCAGATGTCGTCGAGGCTGTCGTCGTGGTGGTGCTGGGTGACCACCGGCGAGGTTTCGGTCTGGCCGTAGACGATTTCGAAATCGCAGCCGTAGGCGGCGCGCACGCGGCGCACAAGTTCGGGCGCCACCATGGAGCCGCCGGAAATCGCCATCTCGACCGAAGTGGTATCGCGCGGTTCCTGTTCCAGCGCCTCCAGCATGGCGACCAGCATGGTCGGCACCCCCAGCAGCGCGGTGACCTTCTCGCTTTCGATCAGGCGATTGACAGCGGCCGGTTCAAAAAATTTCACCAACAGCATGCGGCTGGCGGTCTGCAGGCAGCCCAGCGAAATAATGCCGCAGCCACTGGTGTGGAACATCGGCATAAAGTTGGCCCAGGTCGAGGAGGCCCGCGTATTTGCCCGCATCGCCACCAGCCTGGCGTTGTTGGTAAGCCCCCGGTGGTGCAGCACCGCGCCCTTGGGAAAGCCCGTGGTGCCGGAGGTATACTGGATCTGGGCCGCATCGTCCGGCGTAACGTCCGGCAATTCGGGTGATCTGTCGCCGCGCCGAAAGAAGGCCGCGCGGTCGTCCAGGTCGACGATTTCACGGATGACCGCCAGCCCCCGGCAAGCCTCGGCGGCGATCTCAGCCATCGGATTGCCGCGATAGCTTTCGACCAAAAACAGCGCCACCGACCCCGATTGCTCCAGAACGTAGCGCAGTTCCTTGGTCTGATAGGCGGGATTGGCGGTCACGAGCGTGATGCCGGCCAGGGCACAGCCATATTCGACCAGCAGCCATTCCGGAATGTTCGGCGCCCACACGGTTACCCGTTCACCCGGCGCAAAACGGCTCGACAGCGCCAGCGCCAAATCCTCCGCTTCCGTCAGCAATTCACCGTAAGTCCAGCTGCGGGCGGTCTCGCCGTCCATGTCGACTTCGACCAGCGCCGGCGCGGCGGCGTGTGCGGCTGCCACCTCGCGCAACAAGCCGCCGACCGTCGTTTCCTCCACGCGGGCGTCGCTTTGGGCCGGAACCAGGGAACGCGTCAACTGAAACTGATACATATAAACCTTCCGCCAGGCGTTCCTCATCGGGACCGGAGCCGGGGAAAATCGTAGTTCGGCTGGATGCCCAAGGCAACCGCATCAACGCAACTGTCGTTTCACAAGCAACGATCAGTTCAGGGGCTCCAGGTTGCCGAGGAGCGTCGGGATCAGTTCGCTGACGGTCGGGTGGATGTGGGTGGCCCGCTGGATCACCGTGTAGGGGGCGTCGGCGTACATCGCGTCGAGCAGCGAATGAACGACTTCGTCGCCGCCGATGCCGAGGATCGCCGCCCCCAGGATGCGCTCCGTTTCCGCATCGATCAGAACTTTCATAAGTCCCTGGGTTTCGCCGCGCTCGCGGGCGCGGCCCACCCGCGCCATCATCATCCGGCCGACCAGCGCCTTGCGGCCCGATTGGCGTACCTGCGCCTCCGTCATGCCGATGCGGCCCAAGGGCGGATCGATAAACAGGCCATAGGTCGTGATGCGGTCCGACACACGCCGGGGATCATCGTCGAACATATTGGCGGCGAGAATTTCATAGTCGTTGTAGGACGTGTGGGTGAAGGCGCCGCGGCCGTTGACGTCGCCGATGGCCCAGATACCGGGCACGTTGGTGCGCAATTCATCATCGACCACGATGTAGCCCCGCCCGTCCGCCTCGACGCCCGCCGCCTCCAGGCCCAGATCGTCGGTGTTGGGTTTGCGGCCCACCGCCAGCAGCACGTGGCTGCCGACGATCTCCTCGGGCCCCGGCTCGCAACTTGCGGTCACGGCGACCCGGCCGTCGCGGCGCGCCAGGCCGATGCAGTCCGAATTGAGGCGCACGTCGATGCCTTCGCCCGCCAGGATGTCCGCGACGGCTTCGGAGATGTCCTCGTCCTCGCGGCCGATCAGCCGCGATCCCATCTCGACCACCGTGACGCGGCTGCCGAAACGGCGGTACATCTGGGCAAATTCCAGGCCGATGTAACTACCGCCGATGATGACCAGATGTTCCGGCAGGAAATCGACGTCCATGATGTTGGTGTTGATCAGATAGTCGACCTCGCCGATGCCGGGCATGTCGGGCACGACGGCCCGCCCGCCCACGTTCAAGACGATGCGGTCGGCTTCCAATGTCTTGCCGTTGACACTCACCGTATTGGCGCTCTCCAGCCGGCCGTGGCCTTCGATGACGGTCAGGTTTTCCATGTTCCTGAGCCAGTTTGTGACGCCGTCGTTCGACTGTTTGACGATGGCATCCTTGCGGGCCTTGACCGCGGCCATGTCGACCTCGATATCGCCGCCCACGCGGAAACCGAATTCGGCGCCGCGCCGCGCCATGTGCGCGGCCCGCGCGCTGGCAACCAGGGACTTGGTGGGAATGCAGCCGACGTTGACGCAGGTACCGCCGAACAACTTGCGTTCGATGATCGCCACCTTCATGCCTTCGCCGGTCATGCGCTGCGCCAGCGACGGGCCGGCCTGCCCAGTTCCGATAACGATGGCGTCAAACCTCTCGGCCATATCAGCCCCCTTTGCTCGACCTGAGTTCGCGTCAACTAAAGCAAGTAAGGCGAATGGGGGCCGGAACAAACGGCGGACTAGGTCTCCGCCATAACCATTTCCTCGATGCGCCGGCGCAATTCGCGGCGCAGGATCTTGCCGGCCGGGCTGAGGGGGAATTCCGCCACCACCTCCAGGCGTTCGGGGATCTTGAACTTGGCAATGTTGCGGTCGATCAGAAAGCTTTTGATTTTTTCCAGGGAAATGTCGGCGTCCGATTTGGGGATGACGAAAGCGCAGGCCTTTTCGCCGTACATCTGATCGGGCATGGCGACAATGCAGACGCCGTCGACCTCCGGATGGGCGTGGATGTGGCCCTCGACCTCCGCGCAATCGATCTTTTCGCCGCCCCGGTTGATCTGATCGCCCTTGCGCCCAGAGGCATAGAGCGAGCCGGCCATCTTCCGTACCTCATCGCCCATTCGGTAGTAACCGTCCGGCGTAAATGCCTTGGCGTCAGCCGCCGGGTTGCGGTAGTAGCCGCGAACGGTATAAGGCCCGCGTACCAGCAATTCGCCGACCTCGCCGTCCGGCAAGTCCCGGCCCGCCTCATCGACGATCCTGATTTCGTCGGCCGGCGAGATAGGCCGTCCCGAGCTTTCGAACCTGACTTCGTCGGGATCGTCGAGGCGCGTCTGGTTGATCAACCCTTCCGACGTACCGTAACTCTCGACAAAGGTGCAGCCGAACCGCTCCTCGAGACGCTCCCGCAACGGCCGCGGCAGCCGCGCGCCGCCGTTGGACATTGTCCTCAGCTTGCTTAAATCGCTTTCGCCGGAGGCCGGGTCGTTGAGCCAGCTTGCGATCAACGGCAGCGCCGCCCCGACATGGCTCACTTTTTCGCGCTCGATCAGGGGAAAGACGGCCTGTGCCGTGAGGTCATCGCTCAATACGATCGTGGCGCCCTGTGAGATCGCGCCGAGCAGGCCGGGCGCCGCCAAATTGTAGTTGTGCGCCAGGGGCAGCAGGATCAGGAACGTGGTCTCGGGCCCGAAGCCCATCTCCAGCGCCGACTGCGTGGCGTTGTAGATATAATCGTCGTGGGTTCGCGGGATCAGCTTGGGCAGGCCGGTGGTGCCGCCCGACAACAGCATCAGCGCAACCTCGCCCGGATCGGGCCGGCAGGCTGCCAGGCGCGCCTGCTCATCAGGTGAGAGCGGTTCCCCGGGTCCGTCGCTGATCGACATCTGTCCGGGACCGGCCTCGCCCGCCACGAAAACGTGGTCAAGGTGGTCAAGCTCTGCGGACAGATCGCTGGCCATCTCCCGGTAATCCACGCTGCGGACGACATCGGGAATGACGTAGCCCACGGCACGGGCATGGCCGGCAAAATGACGGATTTCGCTTAGCCGGTGGGCTCTCAGCGCCATGACCGGAATGACGCCGATCTTCTGCAGCGCGAAGAAGGCGGTCACGAACAGGGGCACATTGGGTAACTGGAAGATCACCCGGTCAAGCGTCTTCAGGCCGCCGTCGAGGAACGCCAGGGCCAGCCTATCGACGGCGGCGCCGAGCTCGGCGTAGGAGAGACGACCGTCGCCGTGCACGACCGCCGTCTTGTTGCCCCACGTCGCGATCGTTTCATCGAGCATGTCGACAAGGGTTATGCCCTGCCAGTAACCCGCCTCCCGGTAACGCCGGGCAGCGTCGTCAGGCCAGGGAACGCAGCCCTCCAGCATGGCCCCCTACCCGGCGGCCCTGTAGTCGGGCATTTCAGGCTCGAACAGCACGGTATTCGAGGGCGGACTGCTGCGGCCGGCCTGATCGTAAGCCCGCACGTAATAGCGATAGCGCATGCCCGCCATGATCGTGCGGTCGCTCCAGCGCCTGACCTTGGCGGCCTCGACGCAAGTCACGTCGCCGTCGTCGTCGGCGCGGTAAACGTCGTAGCCAGCGGCGCCCTCGGCCTTGTCCCAGGCGAGTTGCGCGGCACCCTCTTTGAGCGTCACGGTCAAACCGCCGCCCACCTCGTCCCAGGCCGGCGCTTCGCCTTCGTCCGCATCGGGCGGAGCCTGGATTTCGCCCTTGTTCCAGAGGAAGCAGAAAACCTTCTCGTGCGCGCCGTCGAGCGCCTTGCAGACGTTGCAGTAATCGCACTTGATAATTCGGTCGACGTCGCCCCGCTTGACCTTGTTCGGCCAGTCCGGGTCGGCCAGCAATTGGCGCGCGATGCCCAGCACGTCGGCCTTGCCGTCGATCAGGATTTGTTCGGCCTCGTCGGGCTGGCGGATTTTTCCGGCCGTGATGATGGGTGTCGTGTAGCCCTTGGCGTTTATGAATTCCTTTATTTCCGCCGCCAGTGGGACGTGCGTCATGTCCGGATGCCAGACATCGGGCATGGCGCGCTCGCCTGAGTATCCGGTGTAGGCATGCAGGACCTCGCCGGGATGATGTTCGGCGTCCTCGAACTTGCCGCCGACCGAGAGCGACACGTAATCGCAGCCCAGCTGGGCATGACGGAGCGCAATCAACTTGCCTTCCTTGACGGTGTAGCCGCCGCGGATGAATTCCTCGGCGTTGATGCGGACGCCAACCGGAAAGTCGGGCCCGACCTTGCGCCAGACGTTGTCCATCACCCGGCCGATCAGGCGCAATCGCCCCTCCAGGGTCTTGCCGTATTCGTCCTTGCGCGGATTGCGCCGCGAGATGAACGAGGCCAGCGTATAGGCGTGGGCGGAATGGAGTTCGGCGCCGTCGAAACCCGCCTCCCGCGCCCGCGCCACGGCGTCGCCGAACTGCTCGACGATCAGGTCGATCTGTTCATGCTCCAGCATGTCCAAGGTCTGGCGCCAGCCCGAGCGGGCGATTTTCAGGAAATGAATGATCTGGGGCACGATCTTCGACTCGGATGTGTCGTGCACCCTTTTCACCAGATCGGCCAATCCCGGCACGAAACTGTCGTCGCTGATACGCAGCAGGGGTCCGGTGTTGGAGCCATGCACGGCCATCGCTTCAACGACGATCAGCCCGGCGCCGCCTTCGGCGTACCGCGCATAACGGTCGGAAATATCCTGATTGACGAAGCCGTCTTCACCGGACAACCGCGTCACCATGGCCGGCACATAGATGCGGTTGGGGATCACCATTCCGTTGATATCGAGCGGTTCGAATATTTTCATCGACGTCTCCGGGTCTGAGCCACTTTTCTTCAGGATTTGAAGCTTTCAGGGAAGGAGAATCTGACTGTCGGCAGTATGACTTTGGTCAAGTCCGGCGCCACTGCTCAGTGCTAAATTGAGGGGTTGGACACGATTGGCGAAAAGGATGACGTGAGCATGGCACTGGAGAGCGACATGGCGGGCGCCGCAAAGCCGGAGCGCTACAGCGTGCCGGGCGTCTGCGGGGTTTGTCCGGCCGGCTGCGGGGTCAACGTGCATTTTGACGGCGAGCGCATCGACCGCCTCACGCCGCTCAGGGATCATCCGCTGGGGTACGTCTGTCCTCGCGGCGCCCATGCGGCGGAAATCATCTATTCGCCCGACCGCCTGCTCTATCCGCAACGCCGCAAGGGCGACCGTGGCGACGCCGAATTCGAACGCATCTCGTGGGATGCGGCTTACGAAATTCTGATCGACAACCTGACGGCGATCGCCGAGCGCCACGGCCCGGAGGCGGTCTGCCTTTCGACCGGCCGGGGCAACTTCGAATACGGACTGTGCGAGGCGTTCGCGCCAAGCCAAACCTCCGAATCGTCGGCCAACGGGGTGCTCTTCCCCTTCGGCTCGCCCAATACCACCAGCGTCGGCGCGCTGTGCTACGTCTCCTACGGCATGATCGCGCCGGAGGCCAGTTTCGGGCTCCACATCCGTGAACTTTACGAGGACCTGGAAAACGCCGATTTCATTCTCGTCTGGGGCGGCAACCCGGCCACCGATTCACCGCCCGTCAACCTGCGCCGGCTGAAAAAGGCCAAATCGCGCGGCGCCCGCATCATCGTCGTCGATCACCGGCGCAGTGAAACGGTCAAGGCGCTGGGCGCCGAATGGATGGGCGTGCGCCCCGGCACCGACGGCGCGCTCGCGCTGGCCGCGATCAACGTGCTGATCGAGGAAGACCATCTCGACCACGATTTCATCGAGAACTGGACGCATGGGTTTCCCGAACTCAAGCAGTACGTCGAGCAATTCACGCCGGACGCCGCCGCCGCCATCACGGGTGTGCCGGCGTCCGCCATCGTCGATCTGGCACGCTCGGTGGGGCAGGCCAAGGGCTGTTCGGTGCTGATGTACACCGGTCTGGAATATTCCAACAGCGGCATCCAGGCGATCCGCGCCATCTGGACGATGCAGGCGCTGGCCGGGCACCTCGACGTGCCGGGCGGCAAGTGTTTCCGCATGCCCTCTCGAACCCAGGTTCAGGGCCGCAATACCGAACCGCCCGCTAACGCGAAACCCGCTCTCGGCGCCGTACAGTACCCGCTTTATCACGCGGTGCGCCGCGAAGCCCACGGCGGCGCCCTGCCCAAGGCGATCCTGGAAAGCGATCCCTACCCCCTGCGCGGCATGATCCTCAGCGGCACGTCGGTCATCACCGCCTGGCCCGATCCGGCCACTTGGCGCAAGGCCCTGGCTTCGCTCGATTTCCTCGCCGTCGTCAATCGCTTCCCCACCGCCGACGCCGCCTACGCCGACCTGCTGTTGCCGGCGGCCACGCCGTTCGAGTGCGAATCGTACATGATCCACGACGGTTACCTGCAGCACCGCGCCCGGCTGATCGAACCCCTGGGCGAGGCCCGGGGCGATTACCGCATATTCGCCGAGCTCGCTGCGCGGCTGGGCTACGGCCACCTCTGGCCGCAAAGCGAAGCGGGCATGGTCGAGACTGCTTTGGAGGGAACCGGGTTCACGCTTGATGACTTGCGCGATCATCCGCACGGGCTGCCCTTCGACCTGCCCGACGGCGGCTATCGAAAGTACCAACGCGGTCACCTGAGGTCCGACGGCGCTCCCGGCTTCGCGACGCAGACCGGCAAGTTCGAAATCACCTCCGAATGGCTGCGCACGCACGGCTACGACGCCTTGCCCGTCTACACCGAGCCCACCGAGGGGCCGTTGGCGGCGCCGGACCTGGCGCGGCGCTATCCGCTGGTCTTCAATTCGGGGGCGCGCACCCAGTCGGCTTTCCGGTCACAGCACCACAACATCCCTTCGCTGGTGGCCAAGCAGCCCAAGCCGCTGGTTCACATGCACCGCCGTGACGCCGAGGCCCGGGGCATTGCCGACGGAGACCGGGTGTACGTCGAAACGCCGCGTGGCCGGGTCGTCTTCTGGGCCCGGGTCAACGAGGATATCGTGCCCGGCGCCATCGAGGTCAACATGGGCGGCGGCGGACCGCTCGGACCCGATGCCTGGCAGACGGCCAACGTCAACGAGCTGACCGATCCGGACAACATCGACGCCGTTTCCGGTTTTCCGGTCTACAAGGCGTTGTTGGCCGAAGTCGTCCCGGCGCCGGAAGGCTAACGGTCCCGCAACATCTGCAGGCTGCGGCGGGTTTCCTGCAGGTGTTCGCGGTCCAGATCGAACGTGGCGATGCCTGTGCCGCTCGATCCGGCGTCGCTGAGACACTGGCCGTCGGGGCCGTGGATGGCGCTCATACCGCCGTAAGCCAGGCCGCCGTGCTCGCCGACATAATTGGAAAAGGCGAGGTACATGGTGTTTTCCAGGGACCGGGCGGGGAAATATATGGCCCGCCGATAGTCCGAGCGGCCCAGGGGAAAAGCGCCGGACAAAAGGTAGGCGTCCGCACCCGCCAGGGCGTAGCCACGGGCATGTTCCGGAAAGCTGCTGTCATAGCAAATGCCGAGGCCCAGCTTCCAGCCGTCGAGGGTGATCTGTTCCGCTTGAGCGCCCCGGACGAACCAGCGCCGCTCATCCTCGTCGAGGTACATTTTGCGGTAGACCCGGTCGATGCCGCCGGCGCCATCGATGACGATGGCGGCGAGGTGGCAGCCGCCCTCCGCCATCACCGGCGCACCGACGACGGCCATGATCTCCAGCCGGGCGCAGGCGCCGCGCAAGTTGGCGAGGCCGTCGCCCCGCAGATCGATGGCGAGGGCGCCGGCGTCCTGATCCAACAGGCCGGCGCAATACCCGGTCAGGGAGAGTTCGGGAAACAGCGCCAAAGCGGCCCCCGTCCGGGCCGCGTCTTCCAGCAATCCGATGTGAGCCGCGATATTGCGCTCCACGTCGCCGCACACGGCGTCGAATTGCGCCACGGCAAGGCGGAGCGCGGGTTTCTTGTCGTCTGCCATAATTGGTCTTATCCCGAGCAGGGCTCAGGCGAAAGAAGAGATTATCCCAGGCGGTAGAATTCCGCGGCCGTACCGCCGAACACGCGGGCGCGATCCTGATCGTTCAGCCCGGACGTCAGGACTACCGCTCCATCGCGCCAGTCATCGTAGCTTGCCCTCAACTGGCAGACCGGCCAGTCCGACCCCCACATCACCCGATCAGCCCCGAACGCCGTCAACACGTGATCGGCATAGGGGCGGAGATCGTCGACCGTCCAATCCTCGTTCGATTCCGTGACGATGCCGGAGAGCTTGCAGCAGGCCGAGGTTTGGTCAGCCAACTTCGACATGCCCTCGGCCCAGCGGCCAAGGACCTCCGGCCCGGCGGCGTGATCACGGATTTGCGGCTTCATGCAGTGGTCTATGACGCAGCGCAGGTCGGGATAGCGCGCCAGCAACGTCAGAAAGTTGTCGAGGTGCCGGGGAAACCCGAGCGCGTCGAACGTAAGATCGAGCTCGATGAGCGCCCGGTAGGCCCACTGAACATCCTCGCGAAGCATCCAGTTGACGTCCTCGATATCCTGGATCATGGGACGCACGCCGACGAACTTCGGGTGCCGGGCCAGCCGTTCCAGGTGGCGGAGATTGTCGGGTTTCTCGAAATCGATCCAGCCGACCACGCCCGCCACGCTGTTGGTCGTGTCGGCGATGGCCAACAGGTATTCGGTCTCCTCAACCGTTTGGGCGGCCTGAACGAGGACGGTCCTGGCGATGCCGTGCTTGTCGAGGTGGGGCGCGAGATCTGCAGGGCCGTAGGGACGGTACAAAATGGGCTCGTCCGGCGTCATCCAGTGATAATCGGCTCGGATGGGTTCCCAATAATGCTGGTGGGCGTCGATTTGGAGGTTCATGCGATGGTCAGTCCGTGGGCGCGTCTTGGCGCATCAGACCCTGGTCTTTGAGGTCGGCCCACAGCGCCGGCGGGATGGCGGCCGTCGCGGCGGTCAGGTTACTCGCCATCTCTGCCGGGCTCTGGCCGCCGGGAATGACGGAAACGATGTTGGGGTTCAGCAAGGGAAACTGGAAGGCCGCGTCGACCATCGACACGTCGTGTGATTTGCACACGGCCTCGATCGCCCGGACTTTTTCCAGGATATGTTCCGGCGCCGGATCGTAGTTGAACCAGGCTCCCGGCACGGGTCCGCTGGCCAGGATGCCGGAATTGTAGGGACCGCCGATGACGATGCCGATGCCGCGGGACTCGCAGAGCGGCAGGAAACTGTCGAGCGATTCCTGCTCCAACATTGTATAGCGCCCGGCCAGCAGGAAGAGGTCGAAGTCGCCGCGTTCAGTCAGGGTCTGGCAAACTTCCCACTCGTTGATGCCGCCGCCGATGGCCGTCACCACGCCCTGGTCGCGCAGCGAGATCATGGCGTCGTACCCCGAGCTCATGAATTCCTCGATGCGCGCGTCGGAGGCCTCCTTGGAGCCGTGGGTGAAGATGCAGAGATCGTGGACATAAAGGATATCGAGCCGCGCCACGCCGAGCCGTTCGAGCGAAAATTCGATGGAGCGCATGACGCCGTCATAAGAGTAGTCGTAGATTTCACGGCGATGGGGCACGTCGAACCACTTGCCGATGCCGGTTTGCTTCTCCGGCGCACAGTCTTGCATCAGTCGGCCGGCTTTGGAGGACAGCACATAATCGTCCCGGTTTTTGT
>CAYOAD010000033.1:0-24060 GCA_964401845.1 uncultured Rhodospirillaceae bacterium
GTTGCGGACCATGAACTCCTTGAGGATGTCGTTCTGGACCGTGCCGGAAAGCGCCGCCTGGTCGACGCCCTGCTCCTCGGCCGCCACGATATAGCCCGCCATGACGGGCAGGATGGCGCCGTTCATGGTCATCGAGACGCTGACCTTGTCGAGCGGGATGTCGTCGAACATGATTTTCATGTCCTCGACCGAATCGATGGCGACGCCGGCCTTGCCGATATCGCCGACGACGCGGGGATGATCACTGTCATAGCCCCGGTGGGTCGCCAAATCGAAAGCCACCGACAGGCCGGTCTGCCCGCCCGCCAGGTTGCGGTGGAAGAAGGCGTTGGTCTCCTCCGCCGTGGAAAAGCCGCCGTACTGTCTGATGGTCCAGGGCCGCCCGGCGTACATCGTCGCCCGCGGACCGCGCGTGTAGGGCGCATGCCCCGGCATGGTCGCCGCGTCATAACCGGCCTGGGCGGCGGCGGCGAGATCCTCCGCTGTGTAGAGCGGCTTGACGGCAATGCCCTCGGGCGTCTGCCAGACGAGATCCTCTGGGGTGCGTTTCTTGAGTTCCTTGGCGGCCAGATCGCGCCAGTCCTGGGGGGTCTTCTTGTCGAAATCGCTCATGAATTCTTCTCGATGCAAACGGGGGGTATTTCGCACATGCACCCAAAATCGCACATTTCTTCGCACTTGCGAAAGAAAAAGGTGCGCCAAAGCGGTTGCGGAGTCAATTCCGGGGCCATCGCCCCCACCCGGCATTCATCGTTTTCAGGACCCCGAAAATAAGCTTCCAGGGCCCGCGAAGCCCAACCTCCCCCTTGCATTCCGGTCCGTCTCGCCCGATGTTGAGGGGGTGATGGCGAGACGACATACGATGGCGGCGCCGGGACATGTCACCGCCGTCCTGGGCCCGACGAACACCGGTAAAACGCACCTGGCGGTCGAGCGCATGCTGGGCCACGAAAGCGGCATCATCGGCCTGCCTCTGCGGCTGCTGGCGCGCGAGATCTACGACCGCATCGTCGACCGCCGCGGCGCCGATTGCGTCGCCCTGGTTACCGGTGAGGAAAAGATCGTCCCCGCCGAACCCGCCTATTTCGTTTGCACGGTGGAGGCCATGCCGCTGGAGCGCGACTTCGCCTTCGTCGCCATCGATGAAATCCAGCTGGCGGCGGACCCCGAGCGCGGCCACGTCTTCACCGACCGCATCCTTAACGCCCGCGGCACGGAAGAAACCATGCTGCTGGGCGCGGACACCATGCGCGGTCTGGTGCAGCGCCTGTTGCCCGGCGTGCGCTTCCAGGAACGGCCGCGCTTTTCCAGCCTGACCTGGGCCGATCGCAAGAAGCTCTCCCGCCTGCCCCGGCGCTCCGCCGTCGTCGCCTTCTCGGCCGCCGAGGTCTACGCCGTGGCCGAACTGATCCGCAGCCAGCGCGGCGGCGCCGCCGTCGTCATGGGCGCCTTGAGCCCGCGCACGCGCAACGCCCAGGTGGAATTGTTCGAGGCCGGCGAGGTCGATTACCTGGTGGCGACCGACGCCATCGGCATGGGCCTTAACCTCAACGTCGATCATGTCGCCTTTGCCGGCTTTTCCAAGTTCGACGGCCGTTTCACCCGGGACCTGACGCCGGCCGAGGCGGGACAGATCGCCGGCCGGGCCGGGCGGCACATGAACGACGGCACGTTCGGCGTGACCGGCGACGCCCCCGATCCTGCCCTCGAGCTGATCGAGCGGGTCGAACAACACCGCTTCAAGCCCGTGCGGACCATCTGTTGGCGCAACGCCGAGCCGGACGTCTCCTCGACCACGGCGCTGCTGCTCAGCCTAGAGGCGCCGCCGCCGGCCCGGTTCCGCGACATGCTGGTCAAACCCTGGGAGGGCGCCGATCTCGAAGCCCTCAAACGCCTGCTGCGCGACGATGGCATCGCCGCCGCCGCCAAGGGCAAGGAAGCCACCGGCCTGCTCTGGCAGGTCTGCCAGATCCCGGATTTCCGCAAAACCATGGTTGAGGCGCACGTCCGTTTGCTGGCCCGCATATTCGGCCATTTGGCGGAGAGCGGCAGGCTGCCGACGGATTGGGTAGCGGGCCATCTCAACCGGCTCGACCGCAGCGAAGGCGATATCGACACGCTGGCGACGCGGCTGGCCCATATCCGCACCTGGACGTTCGTCTCGCACCGGGCGGACTGGCTGGATGATTCACAACACTGGCAGGCGCTGGCCCGCACCATCGAGGACCGCCTGTCGGATGCGCTTCACCAGCGCCTCACCCAACGCTTCGTCGATCAACGTTCGGCGGCGTTGCTGCGCCGTCTCGATGACGGCGCCGGTGCCGAACTGCTCGGCGGGGTCGCCTTGGACGGCGCGGTGTCGGTGGAAGGCCACGAAGTGGGCCACCTCGAGGGCTTCCGCTTCGTCGCCGACCGCGGTCCGGAAGGCAATGGCGCAACGGCGGAGGAAGTTCGCACCCTGCGCAACGCCGCAGCTCCCATCGTGGCCGCTGAACTGGTGCGCCGCGTCCGGGCGCTGGGCACGGCAACCGACGAGGATTTGTCCATGGCCGAAGGCGGCGGCATCCGTTGGCGTTACCACGACACCGACCATGAGGTGGGGCGGATTGCGGCCGGCCGGGACCTGCTTCAACCCGGCGTCGCTTTATCGACCAACGATCTAGAGGAAGCCGAACGCCGGCAGGTGACGGCCCGTCTCGATACCTGGCTGGCCGGCCACATCGGACGCCAGCTGCGCGCCCTAATCAACCTCGGGAAGCCGTTCCGACGGAAATCCGCTGGGCCGGACACCGATGATCAGACATTGAGTGCGGCCGGCCGCGGCTTGGCCTTTCAACTGCAGGAAGCCTTGGGCGTTCTGCCGCGCGCCGCTGTCGACGATCAGATCAAATCCCTCAGCAAGTTCGACCGCTACTACTTCCGCCAGCGCGGCGTGACCATCGGCAGCCAGTCGGTTTTTCTGCCGGCCCTGCTGAAACCAGGCAAGACGGCTTTGCGCGGTCTCTTGTGGATCCTGCACCACGGTAGCGCCGGGGATATCGCACCGCCGACTGCTGGCTTGGTGTCCGTTCCGGCGGAGGCCGGTGTTTCGGATGTATTCTATGGCGTTTGCGGCTACCGGGTGTTCGGCGGCCGCGCCGTACGCCTGGACATGGTCGAGCGCCTGGTTTCGGCGTTGCGGAAAGCCGGCGCCATCGAAGTCGTGCCCGATCACGAGTTGCTGTCGCTGGTCGGCTGCAGCCGCCAGGAATTCGGCGCGGTCATGCAGGGCCTGGGCTACAAGGCCCGCCAGCGCCCGCCCGGGCCGGACGAAGTTGCGGATGAGGCGGCGGAAGGAGAGGCGGCAACCATCACCGTCTACTTCCAGCCGCGCCGCAAACCGGCAAAAAAACGGGCCGCCCGGAAAAAGACCGCCCGGCCCCAGGTCAAGGTGGACCCGGATTCCCCATTCGCCGTGCTCAAGGATCTGGTCGGTGAGCGCTGACGCTGAAGCCGAGGGCCGCCTGCGCATCGACCGCTGGCTTTGGTTCGCCCGCTTTTTCAAGAGCCGCAGCGGCGCCGCCCGGCTGTGTGCCGGCAAACGCATCCGGGTCAACGGCCAGGTGGTTGCCAAGCCCAGCCATCAGCTTGGCGTCGGCGATGTTTTGACCTTTCCCCAGGGCCGCACGATCCGGACCATCAAGGTGACGGCCCTGGGCAGCCGCCGTGGCCCCGCGGTCGAGGCGGCCGAGCTTTATGAAGACATGGCGCCACCGACTAAAACGGCGCCGGAGGCGAAAGCGCTCGGCCCCTTTGAGGCCCTCCCCGCACGGCGGGATCGCGGCGCCGGCCGCCCGACCAAGGCGGAGCGCCGGGCCATGGACAAATGGCGCGGCGACCAGGAATAGTTCTCTCGAATGAAATTGTTTGCCACCCCAACAATATTGAAATAATCTGCAGCGCAATCATGCTTAGGAAAATCAAAGCGGCCCTGGCGGGTAAACCCCGCGTCGATGCTCCGACAACCGACGACCGGCAACTGGCGGCGGCAGCGTTGCTCGTGGAAGCCGCCATGCTTGATGAAAACTTCGATCAGGAAGAACGCCGGACCATTACCGATGTTCTTGCCGCGCATTTCGCCATCGGCGAGGACGAATGCGCCGAGTTGATCGAGGCAGCCGAAGCGGCGCAAAGCGAAGCCAATCATCTTTTGCGGTTTACCCGGACCATCAAGGACGAATATTCTCCCGAAGATCGTATCGAATTGATCGAAATGTTGTGGGAGGTCGCATATGCCGACGGCGTCCTGCACGATTACGAAGCGAATTTATTGCGGCGCATCGGCGGCCTGATCTATGTCTCTGACAGGGACCGCGGTGCGGCACGGAAAAAAGTCATGGACCGCCTGGGCCTGACGGAAGGTATGGACATTTCACCCGACGCCGTATAAACGGCTGACCCGAGACCGATAGTAAAGCTGGAGAACACGATGACCTACGTCGTTATTGATGCCTGCATCAAGTGCAAGTACATGGACTGCGTCGAAGTTTGCCCCGTCGATTGCTTCTACGAGGGCGAGAACATGCTGGTTATTCATCCCGACGAATGCATCGATTGTGGCGTCTGCGAACCCGAATGCCCGCCCGAGGCGATCATTCCCGATACTGACGGCGACGTCGAAAAGTGGGTGCAGATCAACAAAGAGTATGCCGAAAAGTGGCCGAATATTACCCGCATCGGCGAATTGCTGCCGGACGCCGAAAAATACAAGGACGAAGAAGGCAAATTCGAAAAATACTTCAGCGAAAACCCCGGTCCCGGCACCTGAGCCAAAGCTCCGGTTGTTTTCGCGGGATCTAGTTCGTCCCGTATCAAATCGTGACATTTAACCGTCACGGTTCAATTATCGCTCGCAAGTACTGGAAAAAGCACAAATTTTGTGCTAGGGTACTATCAATGCGTCGCGGTGGGCCGTTTTTAGGCGCTTTTTTTGCGTCCGAGTGGCCCAAAATGACGCACTTTGAAGCTTTTGTGGGATAATCCGTGAAATATTCGGAGTTATCCGAAAACGAAGGTTCGTGAGGATAGACGCACGCTTGAGGGCGCTATCATTGAGGTCCACGAGAAGAGGTCCAAATTTCGAGGTCCACGTAACCGTCGCCTGTTCAGACCCGCCGACTATAACGGAACCCAGCTTTTGATCGACAACCACGGTCGAACGGTAAGTTTGGGTGCGCTGAAGTCAGGTCCGAATTCGAGCAAAACCGGCCAATGGCGATTGGCGGCATCAGAGCGGGTGTTTGGCGGTTTTTTGGTTGTTACGCGTGTTGAAGGCGACGGTGTTGCGGCCCAGCGGGATCAGCTCCCAAGTGGTTCGAAGACCAAACCCGGATCGGTTCCGCGACGACGACTTGGATAATTGGTGAGAGACAGACCAGCATGACGACAAAGAAAAAATCAGCAACGAAAGCGCCGGCGGCGCCGAAGAAGAAGAAGGCCGTCAAGGCGCCGGCCTCCAAGCCGCAGGCAAAAAAAGCCGCGGCAAAAACGCCGGTTAAAAAGACCGCGAAAAAGACGGCCGCGAAAGGCAGCGCCGCAGCCAACAAGGCTGCTTCCAAGCCAGCCGTGAAAAAGAAAGCAAGCCCCGCAGCGGCTAAGCCGGCAGCAAAAAAATCGGCTCCCGTGAAAGCGCCGGCCAAGGCCGCCGCCAGTAAACCAACCCCGGCAAAGGCAACGCCCGCGAAATCGAGCGCCAAGCCGAAGAAGAGTGACAGTAAAGTTAAAATGGCATTTTCCACCAGTGACTATGTGGTTTACCCCACCCACGGCGTCGGCAAGATTACCGGTGTCGAGGAACAGGAGATTTCGGGCATGAAGCTCGAGCTCTTCGTAATCGATTTCGCTCAAGACAAGATGACTTTGCGCGTTCCGGTCGCCAAGGCGAAAACCTCCGGCATGCGCCGTCTCTCGACGGTCAAGGAAATGGACCAGGCGCTCACCACGCTCAAGGGCCGGGCCCGCGTCAAGCGCACGATGTGGAGCCGCCGGGCGCAGGAATACGAGGCCAAGATCAATTCCGGTGACCCGATCTCCATTGCCGAGGTCGTGCGCGATCTGCACCGCAGTTCCAACCAACCCGACCAATCCTACAGCGAACGCCAGATCTATGAGGCTGCGCTCGGCCGTTTGGCGAGGGAACTGGCCGCGGTGGAAAAAACCGACGAAGACAGCGCCACCGAAAAACTGGAAGGCGTTCTTCAGGCCGCCTAAGGCCGGCTCGACAGCATGCCGTAAACAAGGGCGCTCCTTTTCCGGGGAGCGCCCTTTTTGCGCGCCGGGTTCCGCCAATCCGCTATACGTGCTGCCTCCACTCGCCTAAGATGACGCGAGCATCTTAATCATCTTCCTGATAACTGAACCTCATCTATGTCCGGTACCGATCCCCAGGTATACGCAACGCTAAAAAACACCCGGCGGGTCTGGGCGGTGGGCGCCGTTCACGGCGAGGTCGCGAAACTGCGCGCGTTGCACGCGGAACTTCGGGGACGGCTGGAGACCGGCGATCAACTCGTCTATCTCGGTAACGTGCTCGGACACGGCCCTGACCCGGCGGCGGCGGCGGACGAGATCATCGCCTATCGCCGGGAATTTCTTGCGCGGCCCGGCACGTTCGCCAACGATCATGTCGTCTTGCGTGGCTCGCAAGAGGAGATGTGGCGCAAACTCAACCAAATTCAGTTCGCGCCGGCGCCGGCGGAGGTACTTGACTGGATGCTGGCTCACGGCGTCGACGCCACGCTTGCCGCTTACGGCATCGACGTCCATGACGGCAAGGGCTGCTGCCGCGAAGGCGCCGTCGCCATCACCCGCTGGACCGCCGGTATCGCGGCGGCCGTCCGGGCCCGGGCAGGGCACGACGATCTGACCGCCGCCTTGCGCCGGGCCGCCTTTACTGAAGGCGGCGAGCTGCTGTTTACCGCCGCCGGATTGGATCCCGAGCGCCCGGTGAGCGAGCAGGGCGACGCTTTTTGGTGGGGCAGCCCGGATTTCGCCGAAATTCAAGAGCCTTGGCGCGGCTTCGTCCGCATCGTCAGGGGTTGTGATCTAGCCGGCCATGCACCGGAAATGGGCAGCGTGACGGCGACCCTGGACGGCGGCGCCGGCTTCGGAGGCAACCTCCACGCCGCTTGTTTCAGCTTGGATGGAAAACCGGCGGATTGGATTCAAATCTGATCCCCGCCGGCGTTTAGCGGCACCGAATCGAACCGGTTTTCAACTGCGCCCCAACGATAAATCCCACCTATTAGGTGCGTGAGAATTCTCGCATCTTCTGTTACATACCAGTAACATATTAGAGAGCTCTGGTTTTATCGGTCGGAGAAACCGCAAAATTCTGCGGTTTTTCGCAACAATTTTAGGTAAATGCATTTCGATTGTTCTAATAATGACTTGCAATACCAAATTTGATACGCGAGCATCCTACTATTTTACTAAGTTATTTCGATCGACCTAGTTTGAGAAAACCTTGGGGTGAGGTCGGGTAAAAGCGCAGAGGGAAAAAGCGCGAAATCGGGGTCTTGGGTGCGGACCGCGATTTACCTGGAGGACGATTAGTCATGGCATTTATCGATACGCCCGAAACACAAAAAGCCAACCGAAAATTTATCCGCACGGCGATGAAAATACCCCTCCTGGAGCGCCAGGAGGAACAGGACCTTGCCCGGCGTTGGCGTGAAAACGACGACGAGGAGGCGCTGCACAAACTGGTGACGCCGTACATGCGTCTGGTGATCTCAACCGCGACGAAGTTCCGTTCCTACGGTCTGCCCATCGGCGACCTGGTGCAGGAGGGCAACATCGGCCTGATGCAAGCGGCGGCCAAGTTCGAACCGGAACGCGAGGTGCGATTTTCGACCTATGCGACCTGGTGGATCCGCTCGTCGATCCAGGAATATGTCCTGCGCAACTGGTCCATCGTCCGTACCGGCACCACGGCTGCACAAAAATCCCTGTTCTTCAATCTGCGCCGGCTGCGGGCCCGGATCGAAGGCGGCGACGGCAAACTGACGGATTCCAGCCGCGCCGAAATTTCCCATTGCCTGCGGGTGCCGCTGCGTGACGTGGAGATGATGGAGCAGCGCCTGTCCGGCAACGACCGTTCGCTAAACACGCCGGTGGGCGAGAACGGCGACGGCGAATGGCAGGATTTCCTGGCCGACGACAGGCCGACACCCGAAGCCATTACCATGCGCGACCACGACACCCAGGTGCGGTCAAACTGGATCGACCAGGCGGTCAACGAATTGAGCCCGCGCGAGCAGATCATCATCCGCAAGCGGCGCCTGGCGGAAGACGGACTGACACTGGAGGTACTCGGCACCAAGCTGGGCATCAGTAAGGAGCGGGTCCGCCAGATCGAACAGGAAGCGCTGGCCAAGCTCAAGGCTTCCATCGTGCGCCAGGCCGGCGACGTTTCGGCGACGGGATTGATCCCCGCCTGACACCATCCCGCCTGAGACGGCCTAGTTCACGACGATTTTGACCCTTTGGCCCGGCTGAATTTTTTGGCCGGGCCGAAGTCCGTTCAGAACCCGGAAAAGCTCCAGGGGACGTTCCCTCACCTGCATGCGCTGCGAGAAGCTTTCGGCCGTGTCACCCGCCCGCACCGGCACCAGACGAATGCGCTGGGGTCGGATATCCACTTTTTCGTCATCGGTCATGCGCCGGAAGCCGAAGGCGGTGCGGCGGAAGCCGAGGTCGAGCGAGGACGTCAGCCGCGGCGGCGTCATGAAGAGAAAGCGGAATATCGTGCGCCGGTCGAAGCGAACCGCGACCAGGCGCAAATCCATTTTCTTGCGGTCGGAAATAACTTCGGATACCGCGGTCGCGGCCCGCATGCCGTTGATCTCGATGGGTTCGAGATCGCGTAGCCGCAATTTGGCCGCCCATCTGTCGGAAATGTAGCGCATGACGCCGCCGTTCCACTGATCGGGCGAAGAATCGAATCGGATCTTGGCGCCGTTCTTGGCCACCGCGAACACGGCCTTGCGCGTATTCACCAGCTTGAAACCGTCCGGCACCGTGAAGGTGAAGCCGAGGTTCGGGTGCCAAAACGTTTGCTCGCGCACGAGGCCCTCGGCGGGATCGTCGCCGAAGATCATGCCGTCGATCTCATCCATGAAGCGCGACCGCAGACGCGGCGCGCCGTTGCCGCCGCCCGCCGCCGCCGCGGCACGTTCCACCCGGTCGGCGGTGCGCGGGTGGGTGGCGAATATGTCGGCCAGGGGATCTTTGCCCTTGGCGCCGGCGATCCGCCGCTTCAGTTCGGAATCGGCCTGCAGGCTGCGCAGAAACTGGGCCGCCGCCGCGGTATCGTAACCCGCTCCGCGGAGATAGCGGATGCCCAGGTCGTCCGCCTGATGCTCCTGATCGCGGGAATAGCCCTTGAGGTACAACTCGCCGCCGATATTGGCGACCTGGTTGAATACGCTGCTGCCGACGACGGCGCCGAGAATGGCGGTGCCGACGCCGAGGAAAATCGACTGGTTGTAGCGCTGAGCCGAATGCCGGGCCGTGACGTGGCCGATCTCATGCGCCAGCACGCTGGCCAATTCCGCCTCGGAATTCGCCAGGGCCATCAACCCGCGTGAGATGTAGACATAGCCGCCCGGCAGGGCGAAGGCATTGATGACGGGTGAATTCAGCACCGTGAAACGGAAATCCAAGTCGGGCCGCTCCGAGTGGGCAGCCAGCCGTCCGCCGATGCTGGCGACATAACCGCCGACCGCCGGGTCATCATAGACGCCGCCGAACTGGGCCAGCATCTTGGGGTGTTCCTCGGCCCCGACGCGCCGTTCCTCGGCCGGCGACATGAAGGGTGTGAAATCTTCCTTGCCCGTCGCCGGGTTGGTGGTCACGCAAGCGCTCAGCCAGGGAGTGAGCAGCAGGGCCGCCGCCAGCAGGCGGGTGACGCGGCGGATTAAACTCATCAATCAAGCACCTCGATCTGTTCCGGGTGGGTTAAGTTTATCATGGGACCGTTGCGCCACGACAGCCAGCCCCGGATGCGCACCCGGCGGCCCTGCCAGGTCAAGGGATCAATGCCGTCTGATTTGAACGTCCGGCCGCTGCGTTTGGATATGGTGATCGTGAAGTCGCTTTGCCAATCCTCGCCGAAATTGAGATAGGTGCGGCCCCGCACCCGGGCCGCCGACAGCACCTCGCCCTCGACCAACTGGAAGGTATCGATATGGCGCACCGTCTCGTCGGGCGTCCGGATACCGTAGTAATTAAGCCGCCAGATGCCGCGCCGGGCCGACCGGGCAGCCCGCTCGAGCACCAGCATGTCGGTAACCATCGTCCGGTTATCGGGGAACGAATAGACCCGCGCCAGGCCTTGTTCGAGCAGGATACCCTGTACCCAGCGGCCGTCCTCGGTATGAAGATGGGCCAGCGCGCGGCCGTGCCGGTCGAGCCTGCGCCCGCCGTAGGAAAGTGCGACGGCCCGGCCCAGCACCAGCTTTTCCAGCAGCGCCTTGCTGGCGTCGGCCAGCGGCTGCTTTCGCACATTAGGCCGGCCCAGGGGCAGTTTCGGCGCCTGAATACCGACCAGGCGGATGCGCCGGCCATCCTCCAGGTGAACGGTATCGCCGTCGACAACACGGTTGACCACGCCCGCGCCGCCGGGCTCGAGCCTGGTGCCCTCGGCCACAGCAGGATGGACCGCGCCCGTAAGCAGGAGCAGGGTCAGAAGAAAACAGGCAAGAACCGGACGCATTGGACCAGCCTAGCAGGCTGCCTGCGAACGCATAAGTGGCGTCGAAATCGGTGTTTGGAGCGCGCAGCGGTATTTCGTACAATCCGGCAGCGCTCACCCTTGCCAGCCAACGATCCGGAGTTCAAGTCCGTGCCATTTTCAGTCAGAACCTTCTGCGCTTTCGCGCTTTTCCTGTGGCTCAGCGGCACAGCGATGCAGGCACGGGCCGAAGATCCCGATTTCCTGGCCTTCAGCGCAGGCGTGCACGATTACAACGACGACGGCCGCGCGGGCTCGGTCAGGTTCGAGTACCGCTCCGATATCCAGTGGTGGATATTGCGGCCGTTCAGCGGCTTTACCTACACGGCGGACAAGGCCATGTACGGTTATGCCGGCGTCTTCGTGGATCTGTTTTTCGGCCGCCGCTTCGTCCTGCAGCCGAGCTTTGCCGCCGGCGCCTACAGCAGGGGCGCGGAAGGCAAGAATTTGGGCCACTGGATCGAATTCCGCTCGCAACTGGAACTGGCCTACCGGTTCGACGACCGCTCCCGCATCGGTTTGTCCGTCAATCATATCTCCAACGCCAGTCTGGATCCCGACAATCCCGGCGCCGAGAGTTTTGTACTGACCTACGCCGTGCCCTTCGACCAGATTTCCGGCAAGAACCTCTGGAGCGATTAGCGCTCTCGGGCCCAGCCGAATATCCGGTTTGCATCCGTCCGGCGTTGCGCTTATATGAATCCGGACGGCCTCAACGGTCCCGTAGCTCAGTCGGATAGAGCACCAGATTCCTAATCTGGGGGTCGCAGGTTCGAATCCTGCCGGGATCGCCAAATCCCGATCATGGTTTGGTGGCGCATCGGCACTCGGCTAGACTGCGTCGGACCACAATCGGGTGTTGGAATAGTCAATGGTATATCGTCTCGCCGCCAGCAAATCCGCCCTTTTCACCTTCAGTTTCTTCATCCTGCTCGGCGTGGCGGGTATCATGACGGAGCAGATCAGGTTCCTGGTCGACAATCACCAGATGGATTTCATTCCGGGTGAAATCGACCTCGAAGAAGACATCGCCATCCTGCTGGCGGCCTTTGGCGTGTTTCTCGAACACCGCTTTTGGCTGCTCGAGCGGGTCTACCCGGACGGCGTGCCCGAGCCGATCCGGGAATTTGACATTTATGGTCAGAGGTTCGGCATCTACCTGATTTTGATCGCCGTCCTGATCGAGTGCCTGGACATGGCGTTCCTGGCAATGAATATATGGGGCCTTGATAATTCCGGGGTTAAGTATCTGGAAATATGCCTACTTTTCGCCGGAAACATCGTTGCGGTCGCCGGCATTTTGAGATTTTGCTTCCGGACAATGAGGTCCTGACACGCCGTTCGGACCTCTTACGCCATGAGGTTTCGCATCCCGTGTTTTTCCGTGACGACCATCGGCCCTCGATTAGGCCCAAGTGTTTTCTAGCCGCGGTATTGACCCTGTCGCTGGCGGCTTCCGCCGATATCCTGTTCGGCAACCGGATGGACTGGCTGCCCTGGCACAATTCCTACCGACGGGACGGAGAGGTGTTGCGCGACGGCCTGCTGCTGGCTTGCCTCGCCATCTACGTGGTGCGCATCTATTTCACGCTGTTCGTATTTTTCCGCCGCATCCTGATGTGGCGCGAGGCGCTGATTGTTTCCAGCATCATGCCGTGGTGCGTGCTTTACGCGGCGCAAGCCGCACGGCAAAGCGACCCCGTCGGCCTGATGGAAGTGGCCGGCCTCCTGCTCTACGCCGCCGGATCCTATGTCAATTCCGCCGGTGAATACGCACGGTTCCGCTTCAAGTCCGACCCGGCCAACGCCGGCCGCCTTTATACCGGGGGTCTATTCGCCCGCGTGCGCCACGTCAATTATCTGGGCGACATCCTGCTCTTTTCCGGCATTGCCCTGGTCGCCCACCAACTCATCCTGCTGCTCATCCCCTGGATCATGGCGCTCCTCTTTCTGCTCGTCCTGGCGCCATTGAAGGAGCGTTACCTGCGCGCCAAGTATGGCGAGGAATTCGAGAGCTACGCCGCCCGCAGCAAGATGCTGATCCCGTATGTGATTTGAACCGGCGGCGGTGCAAAAAAAAGAGGGATGCGTTGCCGCATCCCTCCAGTTTGCGTTTGGTGTCCGCTTTGCGGGTCGGACTTATTTCTTGAGCCAGAGGAAATCGACCGGGTGCTGGCGGCTGCCGGCATCCTCGGCGATCAACAGGCCGCCCGAAGGCGTCGACAGGATGTTGTCGGGGCTGGCGATGCCGCCCAGGTCACAGCCTTTCTTGTTGCCGAGATCGCGGCCGACGACATGGGGCTCGAGGCGCTTGATGTCGTAGTCAGCCGTCAGAGCGCCGCGGTAGACCGCACCGCAGGCTTCCTTATCGAGCGCGATATGGCCGGGTGCGGCTTTGTCTTTGGCCCCTGTCGACCAGTGGACGTGGCCCCAGGCCTTGTCCATGCTCTCGGTGATGTTGGAGGCGGCCAGGTAGACGTTCTTGCCGTCGGCGGCGACGCCTTCCATCTTGTTCCAGTCGTTGGTGGCGCCGAGTGCGGCGGCGGCCTTGCGGCTTTCGAGGAAGGCCGGACGGTCGTCCTTGTAGCTGCCGACCTTGCCGTCGCCGTTGAGATCCTTGCCGGACTTGCCTTCGGCCCAGTTGTTGACCTCGGCGTCGGAGATGTAGTTGGTGCTGCCCTCCTTGTAGTCCTTCGGACCGAACCCTTCGTATTCGTCGATCCACTTGGCGATCTGGGCATTGTTGCCGCTCGCCAGTTCGATCCAGGTGACGCCGAAGCCGGTGGTGCGCGGATCCGTGCCGGCGTCCTGGGTGAGCTTGGCGGCGTAGAGCGTGCCGGCGCTCAGGTCGCCCGCCGTATCGGCGACGAACTTGAAGAACACCCCGCCGGAGTTGGAGTTGTACTTGGCGTTGGTGTACTTGGCCGAATCGTCATCCGACTGGTAAACGGTCTTGCCGTCGCCCATCACCATGACGTTCTCGTGGCTGAACCGGCCGTGCGCGTAGTGGCGCACCAGCGAGGGCTCGCTGGCGGCGTTGTTCATCTCGATGTTGTAGCCGTAGCGGTAAGGGTTGGAGTTCCGTCCCAGGAACTCGTTCATCCGCTTGGCCTGGTGGTAGGAGATGTCGTTACCCTTGCGGAACGAGGGCCGTTCATCTTCATCGTGGTCGTTGGGATGGTTCCAGAGACCGGTGTTATAGAAATAATACTCCTCCGACATGATCGGCGTGCCCCAGGGCGAGACCGTGCCGAAGCACAGCACCCAGGCGCCGTCGATGCTTTGCAGGTCGAGCATTTTCGACTGCTGCAGATCCGCCGACCAGCGGCCATTGCTGCGTTTGAGCTTGAGCTGGCTGACGCTGGACACGCCCTTGCGGCCCGCGCCCTCGAACGCCGTGTAGAGATAGGCTTCCGATGAACTCAGCGGAATGAAGGCGTTGAAGTCCACGTCGTTGCTGATGAACATCAGCTTGCCGGCGTGATCGTAGACGCCGCCCACGACCTGGCCGTTGCCCATTTTGTCGCCGGATTTTGCCAGTGTGACGTATTCGCCCGCCGCGACATGAACCCTGCCGCGGTCGTCCTTGCCGGGAATGGCGACGTCGCCACCCGAGTAGGTGTTTATATTCATACCGGCGATATAGCCGATCTCAGCGGCCGGACCGCCTTCCTTGTAGGTCGCCTTCTTGCCCGGATGCTGGGCATTGAAGAACAACTCGCCCAGGCCGTTAACCGCGATACCCGCGACCTCCGCACCCGCCGGCACCGTGGCGATGCGGACGAGGTCGCCGTCGGCCTTGGCGACGCCGGCAACCGCGAACAGCGCCGCCGATGCGGTCGCCAATAAAGTTTTCCTGATAGCCATTGAGATCCCCTCCTGTTGAACGATCTTATTCTTGCCGGATCGATACCGGCTTTTTTTGACGGCCGCGTGACGGCCCGATCATTTTTTGCTGTGGCGCAATGGTAACCAATTACGCGCGCCACGAGAACAGAAACCTGACCTATTGGACAGACTTTTATTCCGAAAGCGGGACAGGCGTCATCTCCTGTCCTGTCAATTTCGACCATCAATCTGTGGTTAATCGGGGACCTGACCCCTACAATCCATCGACAAAACTACGCCGGAGCCCTCAATGTCCCTGACCTCCCGCGAGCGTGTGCTCGCCGCCGTCAATCATGAAGAACCCGACCGCGTGCCCATCGTCCTCGGCGTGAGCAACGCCACCGGCATCAAGATGAAGCCCTACCGAGAGATCAAAGAGATCATCGGCGTCGAGGCGCCCGACGATTACATCTACCGGTGGCCCGAACTCGGCACGGCGGCCATCGACGAAGCCACCATGCAACGCCTGCACAGTGACGTGCGCGGCGTCACCGACCTGGAACCGGCAAGTGTCCTTGAGGCCAACCGGGCGCGGGAGCCCCACGCCGACTTTATCGACAGCTGGGGCAGCGGCCAGAAGGAGGTTAAGCCGGGCGAGTGGTATCCCGGCATCCACCCCATGCGCACGGCCACCACGCTTGAGGAAATCGAGGCCTATGCGGGCTGGCCCGACATGACGGACCCCAGCCGCATCGCGCACGTCAGGGTCGAGGCGGCGGCGCTGGCGGCGCAAAACGAATACGCCATCCTGGCCACGCCCTGGCTGCTGTTCCCGTTCGAGCGCGCCCATGCCATGCAGGGCATGGATAAGTTCCTGCGCAACATGTTCAAGTATCCCGACTTCGCCCAAGCTTTGATGGAAACCATCGCCGGCCACTGCAAAACGCTGATGGCGGCGTTCCTGGAAGAGCTCGGCGGCAACGTCGACATCATCAAGATCGGCGACGATCTCGGCACCCAGGAAAGCCTGATGATCTCGCCCGAGATGTACCGCCGTATCCTCAAACCCATCCACGCCGACTTCATCGCCTTTATCCGCGAGCGCACCAAGGCCAAGGTCTTCTTCCACACCGACGGCGACGTCGAACCGCTGATCGACGACTTCGTCGAAATCGGCGTCGATATCCTCAATCCCATCCAGACCTCGGCGGGCAAGATGTCCGACCTCGCCGGGCTAAAGAAACGCTTCGGCAAGAACATCGTCTTCTGCGGCGCTGTCGACACCCACCACGTACTGCCCCACGGCACGCCCGACGACGTGCGGGCCGAAGTCAAACGGGTGATCGAAACGCTCGGGACCGGCGGCGGCTGCATGATCGGGCCGGTTCACACCATCATGAACGACGTGCCCGGAGAAAACGTTCTCGCCATGGTCGACGCCGTGGAGGAATTCGGACGCTATCCGCTGGGCGGCTGAGGCGAGCCTGCGGCGATGACGTCGAGGAAGACTCTCGCGAATTTCTTCAGCTTGGCCGCACCGACGCCGTGGATATCGGCGAAAGCGGCTTCGTCGCGGGGCGCCTGGCGGGCCATGTCCTCGAGCGAGCGGTCGGAAAAAATGACGTAAGCCGGAACACGGCGGCCGCGCGCCAGTTCGCTGCGCTTCTCCTTCAAACGGCCCAAGAGTTCCGTTTGTCCGGCACTCAGGTCTTCCGGGACCTTACCGCCCCGGCGGCGTTTGCCGGCCCTGGCGGACTTCTTGATGACGTCGCGGCGGTAGCTGAAGCCTACCTCGCCGGCAAGCAGCGCCTGGCCTTTTTCCGTCAGGCTTAAGCCGCCGTGCCCGGTGACGTCGAGACGCAGGTAACCGGTCGCCACCAGCTGTCGCACGATTGAGCGCCAGGTATCCTTGTCGAGCGCCGCACCCGCGCCGTAGGCCGGTAGTTCGTCATGGCGGGCGTTGCGAATTTTTTCCGTATCGGCCCCGCGCACGATGTCGATCAGGTGGGCCTGGCCGAATATCTGCCCCGTCGCCGCGCAAGCCGACAACAGATCCTGCGCCGTCTCCGTGCCCTCGACCATCTGCGGCGGATTGCGGCAAACGTCGCAGTTGCCGCAGCCGGCCTCGCCGCCGTGATCCTCGCCGAAATAGGCCAGCAACGCATAACGGCGGCATTGCGGCGCCTCGCAATATGAGATCAGGGCATCCAGCCGCTTGTGCTCGCGCCGCTTATGGTCGTTGCCGGCGTCCTCCTGTTCGATGAACATGCGCCGCATGCGGATATCGTCGAGACCGTAAAACAAGTGCGCCGCGGCCGGTTTGCCGTCGCGCCCGGCGCGGCCGATTTCCTGGTAATAGGCCTCCACGTTGCCCGGCATGTCGGTATGACAGACGAAACGCACATCCGGTTTATCGATGCCCATGCCGAAGGCGATGGTCGCTACCATGACGATACCGCCCGCCTCCATCATGAAGGCGTCCTGGTTGCGGCTGCGCTCCTCGGCGGCCATGCCGGCGTGATAGGGCAAGGCGCGGACGCCGTTGTCGTTGAGGTATTGGGCGGTTTTCTCCGTCTTGGCCCGCGACAAGCAATAGACGATACCGCTTTCGCCCCCGTGCGCCCTCACCACGTCCAGCAGCTGTCGTTTGGCGTCGCCGCGCATCTCGACGTGCAGGCGGATGTTGGGCCGGTCGAAGCTGGAGACGTGGCGTCCACCCCGGCCGCCGAACAGTTTGTCGGCGATATCGTTCTGGGTGGCTTGATCGGCGGTCGCCGTCAGCGCCGCGATAGGCACGCCGGGAAAGACTTCCCTCAGCCGTGCCAGTGCCTCGTATTCCGGACGGAACGACGGTCCCCAGCGCGACAGGCAATGGGCTTCGTCGACGGCGATCAGCTTGATCGGCAGGCGGGAAAGCGCCGCCAGCATGCGCTCGGTCATCAGGCGTTCCGGCGAGAGGTATAAAAGCCGCGTCTCGCCCGCCGCCGCCCGTTTCCAGGCCGTCACATTGATGTGCCGTTCGCGCGACGAGTTGATGGTGTCGGCGGGCACCCCGGCCAGGGCCAGGGCGGCGACCTGGTCTTCCATCAGCGCCACCAGCGGCGAGACGACAATGGTCAGGCCGCCCTTGATCAGCGCCGGGATTTGAAAACACAGTGATTTGCCCGAGCCCGTCGGCATCACCACCATGGCATGTTCATCAGCCAATAAGGCGTTTACCACTTCGATCTGGCCGGGGCGGAAACGGTCGAAACCAAAAACTTGCTTGAGGATCTTCTCGGGCATCGCGCCGACTATATGCGGTAACGGATTTAAAGGCGCTTGAAATCCGCTCCCCGGACCATCAAATTCAGTGTCTACCCCCGCTGGCAATCGAGGACCTAAGTGAACCCCGGAAAAAGACCGCTGATGCTCGCGCTTGGATTGGCGTTCGTCGCCATCGGCGCGGTGGGCGCCTTCCTGCCGGTACTGCCGACCACGCCGTTCCTGATCGTGGCGTTGTGGTTCTTTGCCCGCTCCTCCGAACGCCTGCACAATTGGCTCTATTACCACCGCTTATTTGGCCCGCCGCTGCAGGTCTGGGACCAATACCGCGTTATTCCGCCGGTGGCCAAGATCGCCTCGACCGGCTCGATGCTGGCCAGCCTGGCCTACCTGCTGTTCTTCTCCGACCCGCCCCTGTACATCATCTTCACCATGATCGTGCTGGTCATCTGGGGCATGTGGTACGTGCTTTCCAAACCGAGCTACCCGCCGGTTACCGAGGAAATCGCCGAACCTGAAATTTAGGACGCTTTCGACTTATCCGTGCCGCCGCCGTAAACCGTCGGCTTGATATTCTCCCCGATCGGTCCGTCGGGATCAGGCGGGGTCGGCGTGTATTGGGGCGGGGCGCCGCCGCCGTCGGCTACGCGCGCCGCCGCTTGACCCGGCGTCTCCAGCACCGCCGCTTCCGCCATCGCCGCCTTGCGGTCGACGGGCTGCGGCCTGAGGTCGTTCGGTACCGGCATCATGTGGGCCTGATAGTAGGCCATCTTCTGTTTGGCCGGATCGATTTTGTGCTCGAGATTGAGATCGCGCTGGCTGACGCCCTTGACCGGTTCAACGCAAACGCCGTCCAATACCTCGAGGTCGAACCACCACTTCTTGGCGGGATTGCGCTTGCCCTTGCCCAGCATGTCGTCGACCCGCACCGCGATGGGCACCAGCAGCGGTTTGAGCCAGCGCGCGTTGATGCCGCACCAGCTCGCCATGCGCTCAACAATTGGCCCGTCGGCGGTGACCACCTTGTTGAGGGGGCAGGTTTTCATGCAGCGCCCGCAGGCCGAGCCCTTGGCGTTGGTCAGGCGGTAGCGGGCGCAACGTTCGGCGTCGGGCTTCCACATCTCGTAGCCGTTGAACATCACCTTGTCGCCCCACGAGATCGAATCGCAGGGGCATTCGCGGGCGCACTTCCAGCAGTTGTTGCAGAAGTACTGCAGGCCGAAGTCGATGGGTTTGTCGACCTCCAGTGGCATGTCGGTGGTCATCACCACGGTCTTGAGGCGTGGCCCGACGAAGGGGTTGAGCACCAGTTCACCGATGCGCGAGAGCTCGCCCAGCCCGGCCCACAGCATCAGCGGCAACTGCAACACATCGCTGTCGACATTGGTCTGGGAACGCGAGGCGAAACCCAATTGGCGCAGCATGTCGGCCATCACGCCGGCGATCTCGGCGCCGCGCAGGTAGGCCCGCATGGATTGCGTCCCGGAAATCCAATCGTCGCCGGTGCCGCCCTCCATGGTGTCGAATTCCTGATCGATCAGCATGACGACGGCGTACTTGTGGTTGGTCTCGATGGGCGTGCCGTCGGCGCCGTGGGAGTACCAGGCATAGCGCGGCACCTCGCAAATGCCGGTCATGTCGGCGCCCAAGAGATAGGAGAGCGATTTCAGCGCCCGCGAGTTGGCTGCCGCGTCCGAATAAAGGCTGGTGTCGGCGTCCTCGTTGGTTTCGCCGCTCTGCACCGCGACCATCGAACGCATCGAGGACATCATGCCCGAGGTGTGGGGCTGTTTGAAGGCGAAGCGGCTACGTTCCTTCTGGCTCTTGTCGCCGAGATCGCCGCGCAAGGCGCGGTCGAAGAAGGCGGCGCGCTTGGGCACCTGGGGCACCTCGTCATCGAGGATCAGGGTTGTCGGACGGTCGACGCGCTTGACCGTTTCCATCGGATAAGCCCCCATGTGGGTGGCCCGGCCGTTGCGCCGGTTGCGCTCACGGCCCGAGGTCGCCCCGCCCTGGCCAAACCAGTAACCGAGACCCTTCGGTTTCAAAGCGCTTTTGGCCAGCGGGCGGTCGGTCTCGAGTTCATACGACGTCGTGACGACGGAAATCGAAAAATCACGGTCGAAATAGGGATTGCGCAATACCTCACCGTCGCGCACCAACAGACCGGCCAGCACCGCCAGCCGTTCGGCGTCGACGGAACCCGCGCCCATGACGTGGGCCGTGGCCGGATGGCCGAGTTTCTTGATGTGGCCCGAAAGGCAGACGGCGATGCCGCCGATGCGGCTGTCGGCGGCGTCCCGGGTTGCCGGTTCGATCCAGGCACGGGCCGGATTGCCTGCCTCCGGGACACGGCCCTGTTCCAACAGCAGTACCACGGCATAGTCATGGTCCAGGGGCTCCGCCCCTTCCGCCCAGGCATTGGCCGGAATGCGGCAGATACCGACCTGGGAGGCGTTCATGAAATAGCTGTAGCCCTTGACGTCCATCATCTTGCGGTGCGGATCGTCGGGCACCGGGGCCTTTTGCGCCGCCGGGTCGCCGCCGGAATTTTCGATGAAGATGCCGAGGTAATCGCGCAAGGACTTGGCCAGCGGACCGTCCGGTCCGGTCTCGTAGGCGGGTGCGGCGACGCGGGGCCGCGCCGCCTCGGCCTCGATTACGCTGTCATCCCGGTCCAGGACTTCCAGCGGATAGGTCCCGAGATGGTAAGGCCGGTGTTCGGCCCGGGTGCGGAACAGCATGAACGACTCCCCGTATTGTTAATTGTTGGACACCCCAACAATATCACAAACAGCCGGCTCCGGCTGAAAAAATGATCAGTTGCAGACCTCGCGGTGCACCCGCAGCAGTTCCTCGATGGTGTCCGGATCGCGGCGGCCGAAGCCGCATTCGGTCGCCACGTCGTAGTCCGTGACGAACCTGTCCGCCGTCGCCATGCGGTTGCGCGTGCCCTCGGCGCCGTCGGTATGGTGCACCAGGCCGATGACGAGGCGGGTCTCAACCGGCATGGCGAGATCGTTGAGCGGCTGGAAGTAGGCGTCGTCCGTGCGCCCGCGCGGCACCGGCATGTGCATGAAATCGATGAGGCGCGGCGAGGCCCCGCAGATGGCGTTGGCGAAAGCCACCGAAGTCCCCAGGTCTTCCGGCTCGATAATGTGCTGGTGGCCGGGATCGCCGTAGCAGAGGTGGATGCCCAGCTCAACGCCCTCGTTGACGTGGCCGCATAGGCGGCCGACGCGTTCGGCTGTCCCAGCCAGCGCGTTTTCATAGTGCAGGGGCGGACCGCCGTCGGCGCCGACGATCTCGTAACAGACATCCCACTGGATGCTGAGGCGGTCGCTGGGGATAGCGTTTTGAATGCGATCGAGGTCCGCCACCATGGCTTTTTCGATCGCTGCTTCGGCGTCGCCGCGGGACGGCATCATGACGAAACCGCTGAGCAGGGCGACAGGCGTCGGCAGGGAGACCTGAAAGCGCGTACCGGCGGAAATCTTGCCCTCGTCCTGGAGGCGCGAAAACAAGGCCCAGGAATCCAGGGCTTCACGGGCATAGCCCAACTCGCCGAAATCCAGGTCGGCGGCGGCGACGCCGTCCCTGATGCTGTAGAACGTACGGTCGACGGCATCCTTGAAGCCGGGAATTTTGACCGAGACCGCTTCCGCCTGCATCTGGCCGCAGTTAGCGAAGGTGGCATCCTGCCAGCGGATCCAGTAGCCGCGGCCGCCGGTTTCGCCGTCCGGAATGCGCGTGCAGCAATCGCCGAGAATTTCGCTGACGGCAGTGAAGACGGCCTCGGCGTCGCTGAGACCGACGCTGCCGATGAGATGCGCGTGACGTGCCATGATTTGTTCTCCCTCCCTGAAGCGGCTATTAATTTATCAGTTCATCGAACAGGTGGGGGACCAAAAAATGCCCCAAGCTCAGCGGTAATGCGGGGAGAAGCTATATGATCCTGCCGGATATTCTGAAAGCCGCGGCGCAGCACTACGGCGGTTGCAAGGCGGTCCGCGACGACGAGGGCGATTTGACCTGGGCCGAGACGGCCGACCGCGTCGCCGGCACCGCCGCGGTTCTGGCCCAGCACGGTCTGCAACCCGGCGAGCGCTTCGGCGTGATCATGCTCAACGGTTTCAGGACCGCTGAGCTTTTTTGGGCGGGCTATTGGATGGGCTCGGTTCCGGTGCCGGTGAACTGGCGGCTGGCGCCGGGCGAAATGGCTGACATCCTCGACGATGCCGAGGTCGAATTCGTCGTTGTCGACGCGGCTTTCGCCGCCCTGCTGGGGGAGGCGCCGCTGGACAAATGGGCGGAATCCACCCTCTCGCACGGCCCGCCCGGCGGCGATGGTCCGTACTCGAACATCGAAACCGCTTTGGCGGACACGGCCCCGATCGCGCCGCACGCGAGCGGCGAAAACGACGACGCCCTGATCCTCTATACCGGCGGCACGACCGGGCGCAGCAAGGGGGTGCGGCTGAGCCACCGCAACATCGTCGCCAACGCGGGCCAGAACGGATACGCCCTGGGTATCCGGTACGGCGATGTCTGGATACATGCCGCGCCGATGTTCCATTCCGCCGACCTGATCGGCAATTCGCCGACCCTGATGGGCGGCGGACACGTCTACCTGCCGCAATTCAGCGGCGCCAACTTCCTCCACGCCGTTGAACGTCACCGCCCCACGGCGACGGTGCTGCCGCCCACCATGTTGCGCATGGTGATGGACGATCCCGCCTTCGAGCAGAGCGATACCAGCTCGCTGCGCCTGATCTATTATGGCTCCTCCCCCATGGCGGAAGGCTGGATCCGCGATGCCATGGCCAAGTTCCCCGGTGCCGAAATCTGTCAGGGCTATGGCCTCACCGAAACGGCGCCGATCCTCACCGTCCTCGACGACGCCAGCCACCGCGCCGCCATCGACAGCGGCAATCCTACCCGACTGCGTTCCGCCGGGCGGCCGGTACCGGAGGTCTGGCTATGCATCGCCGATCCTGACGGCAACGAGGCGGCACCCGGCGAGGGCGGCGAGGTTCTGGCCCGCGGCCCCAACGTCATGAACGGCTATCACAACATGCCCGACGAGACCGCCGCCGCGCTGCAGGACGGCTGGTTCCACACCGGCGACGTGGGCTATCTCGACGACGAGGGCTACCTCTACCTGCTCGACCGCAAGAAGGACATGGTCATCACCGGCGGCGAGAACGTCTACACGACAGAGGTCGAAGCGGCGCTCTACAAGCATCCCGGCGTGCTCGAAGCCGCTGTCGTGGGCGTGCCCGACGACAAGACCGGCGAGGCGCTGTTCGCCGTCGTCGTACCTAAGGACGGCGAACGGCTGGACGATCAGGCAATGATCGCCCACTGCCGCGAGCTCATCGGCGGCTACAAAATCCCCCGCCAATACGCCTTCATCGACGCCATGCCGAAAAACGCCATGGGCAAGATCCTGAAGAACGAGTTGAGACGAACCTACGGCGTCAGCCGATAAGCTGTAGGAAGATCACCAACATGCCGATCCAGGCAACGAAAAACGCCAGGGTACGGGCGTAGGGTATGCCCAGGATGAAAACTGCGGTGTGTACCAACTTGCCCCAGAAGAACAAGGCCGCGCCCAAAGCCGTCATTTCGTTGGCGACGCCCGCAACGTGAGCGATCAGCACCAGGCTGGCGAAGGCCGCCAGGTTTTCCACCATGTTGGCGTGAGCCCGCCGGGAACGGCCGATCCACTTCGGCATATCGGGTTCTTCGTCCGGGTATCCCGCCGCATTTGCCGGCCCGATGATCAGGCCGCGCCCCGAAACGTGCGGCAACCACATGACAATGCAAATCAAGGCGGTCCAGGCGAGATAGGTAAGTTCAACGGTCATGATTTTAGCCCCTCCGAATCAACAAAATCGGGTCGTTGCGGCCCATAGAACGGGTAAACGGTTAGGACCGCCAATCAAATTTTCATGAACGATGCGTCGGGTTATTTGTTCCCGATCAGGGCTTCAATTTTTTTCTGCAACTGGCCCTGGGAAAACGGTTTGGCGATATAGCCGCTGACGCCCGAACCCGCGGCGGTACGGATCGATTCCACGTCGGCATTGGCCGTCACCATCAGAAAGGGCATATCGGGATGGCTGACGCGCACCTTCTTAAGCAGCTCCAAACCGGTCATCCGCGGCATGCGCCAGTCGCACAGGATGATG
>CAYOAD010000034.1:0-23966 GCA_964401845.1 uncultured Rhodospirillaceae bacterium
CTTTACCGGATCCGCGCTGATCGATTGCATCAGGGCCGCGACCGTGGAGGAATCGACGCCGCCGGAAAGGAACACCCCAAGCGGCCGGTCGGCTACCAGCCTGTCGCCGACAGCCTGGCGCAGCAGGTCCTCAAGCGCGTCGGTCGCTTGCGCTTCATCGCCTGCGAAGGGCGCCGCCGCACCGCGGGCGGCCACGTCGGCAAAGGACCAGTAGGTTTCCAGATCGGGCTCGCCGCCCGGCGCGACGTCCGCCGGCAGCGTGAGGATCTCGCCCGGCATCAGCTTGGCGATGCCATGGTAGATGGAATGCGGCGCCGGTACGCAGGTCCGCATCATGAAGAGGGAAAGACTGTCGCGGTCGATTTCCGCGGAGAACGCGGGATGGGCTTTAATCGAAGCGAGTTCGGAGCCGAACAGGAAAACGCCGCCGGACCAGCCGTAGTAAAGGGGCTTGATCCCGAGCCGGTCGCGCACCAGCGACAACGTCCGGGTCTCCCGGTCCCAGAGCGCGATGGCGAACATGCCGACGAACCTGCCGATGGCAGCGGTCAGCCCCCACTCGTCGATGGCGGCCAGGGCAACCTCGGTATCGGAGCGTCCACGGAACGCGTGGCCTTTCGCCTCAAGCTCTTCACGCAGGCGCGGGAAATTGTAGATCTCGCCGTTGTAGGCCATGACGTAGCGCCCGCTGGCCGACAGCATCGGCTGGGCGCCGGCCGGCGAAAGGTCGATGATCGAAAGCCGCCGGTGACCGAGCGCAAAGCCGGCCGCCGCGTCGGTCCAGACGCCGTCGGCGTCGGGGCCCCTGTGGCGGATGGCTTCGGCCATGGCGGTGACGGTGGCGTTCAGGGTCGCGTCGTCACCGGCACGCTTGGGGTCGAAAAATCCTGTAATGCCGCACATGATCTACGTCTATGGGGAGGGCGTGATGCCGATGGGGGTGAAGTCGATGTGCGGCCAATGGCGGCTCAAACCGGAGATCCGCTCTATCTGCTCCGCCGAGAGCTGTTCCCTGCCCCGGCCCGACGTGCCTTGGTTCTTGCGCGTGCCGCCGGCTTCGCGGACACTCGAAACGGCAGCCTCGACGGCATCGGTTGCGCGCTCGAGACCATAGAATTCAAGCACCCCCTTCAAGGCGGAGCTCGCATCAGCCATGACGTCGTCGTAGGCGAGCCAGTGAACCTCCGCCTCTCCGCGCGCCTCGGTCTCTTTCCACAAGGCGTAGAACGAGAGGTACCAAGGGGCCGCCAGATCCGCCAGGGCGTCGAGCTGATCGGATCTGTCGCGCGCCAGTAATCCGTCGGGCGCGATGAAGGTGGGCGTTGCCGCCGATTCGGTCTCCAGGTGATCGCGCAGGCTGACCAGGCAGTCGAATATGTCGCGCGTCAGTACGACCGGACGAATGCCGAATTCCGCCATGCGTTCAAGGTTGGGTTTGGTCGCCCGCGTGTGCTGGTGGCAGACGATGTTCATGGACCATGAATCAATGAGCTTGGGAAGATACAGATCCTGCTCGTCCAGATGGTCCTGACCAAGGAAGAACCGCAGGTATCCCGTTGCCTCCGCCAGCGACGCCACGACGAACGTCGAGGCCGATTTCGGCATGGCCGTGATGAACAGACAGTCGGCGCGCCTGGAAAACGTCCGGCGAAACCGCTGATTGAGCCGCAAACCCCGGATCGACGTTGTCTTGAGCGCGCGTTCGAGGCGCTGGGTCAGCTTTGTCATGGCCGCAGAATAAGGGATTTGAAGGTTGCGTCACTTGTTTTCCGGCATGGGCATCGCCGTGGTCCGAGGGTATGCTGCGCGCCATGAATAACGACGCCGGAAATACCCAAAAGGCCGCGCCGCCGGAGCGCGTCACCCTGGCCGACGTGAAGGCGTCGTTGAACCCGAACGTCCGGGAACAGTTCTTCGTCATTTGGTTCGGCCGGCCGGCGGGAAATCTCCTGACGCCGTTTTTTTACAACAGCGGCTGGTCGGCCAACGCGGTCACGGGCCTGCGATTCTGTTTCACCCTGGCGGCCTTCGGCGGCCTGATTTGGAGCAGCGCTGAGAGCCTGATCGCGGCCGCCGTCCTGTTCTATGTCAACTACGTGCTGGATCAGGTCGACGGTAATATTGCCCGCCTCAAGGGCACGGTGACGTACTGGGGCAAATTTATCGACGGCATCGGCGACCGTTTTTTCTATATTTTTGCGCCTTTTGCCGCCGGTCTCGGTCTGTGGCGGACGACGGAGTTGGGTGGCTGGCCTGTGGCCGTCGGGGCGGCAATTACCGCGGCGACGCTCTATGCCGACATGCTGAACGACCGCCTGGCGCATTTCCGCGAGTGGCTGACGCGCGAGGGCGGGCCGCCGGGCGAGGCGGAGGAAGCCCGCGCTGCCAAGGCCGCCGGGGCCATCGCCTGGTCGACGCGCAGCCTGACCAATGCCGGCCTGCTGCTGCCGCTGCTGTGGTTTGTGCCGGGGGGACTTTACTGGTACCTCCTGGCGCTGGTCCCGCTGCAGGGGATTGCCGCTTTCGTCCGCTCGCTGGCCCTGATGCGACAAGCCGGCGCCGTGCTGCGCCGTTCGCGCAAAAGCCGCAAGGGCCTCTGACGCCCTAGCGGCAGGTAATCCTGAAGCCATGGTGAAGGGGTAAGGGTTCGGCCCGCACATCATCGAAACGGCCCAGGGTTTTCCGGAGGTCCGCCAGCACGTCCTGAACTTCAGCGAGCCTGATGCCGGGGAATTTCTGTTTGACGTAGCCGCTTGCCTTGGCGCCGCGCAAAAGCCGCCGGGCGACGGGCCGCAAGGCAGTGGCCCAGCGGACAGCGGTCCGGCCGATGGCCGGCGCGCCATCGCCGGCAAATCCCCGCGGCGCCAGGTCGAGCTCTGCGATGGCGTCGACAATCCTTTCGACGGCCAGCGGCCCGTCGAGGCCGCTGAGGTAGTCGCCCGCCGCCGCGCTCTCGTGCGTTGCGCCGGCTGACAGGCAGGCTTCGGTAGCCGCAATCAACTCCGCTTGGTCATAGGCGTTGCGCGAAACGGCATTGGGCAGGGTTGAATCGTAGGTTTCGGACGTGGCGGGGCGATAGGCGACGACAGGTTTGCCGAGGAGGTGGGCTTCCAGTCCCGTGGTACAGGAATTGTGGATCACCGCTTCCGCCCCTAAAAGCCAAGGCACCACCGGACCCTCGCCGATAACCGAAACGTTGGCCAACGGCCGGGCGGCCTCATGCCAAGGCCGGGCATCTTCCGAGGGGTGCGGGCGGATGACGATGCGATGGTCGGGAAAGGCCTCGCTCAGCACCGGCAGCACGGCGACGAAGCCGTGATGGATTTCACCGAGAAAATCGCGCCAACCGAAATAGAACTGTTCCTGTTCCGGGGTGGTCAGCGTGCCGCGTTCCTTTAGGCCCTCTATCCAGCTGTCATAGCCCAGGTAGTGGTTGTAGCGGCTGAAGTTCGTATTGATCAGAATGTAAGGTCCGTGGCGCGAGCGGCAATCGGCGGCTTCGGCCTCGTAAATGCCGCGCAGTTCGGGCCTCAGCATGTCACCTCGGGCATTGCCGGTTTGCACGATGCGATCGGCGTTGCCGGCCTTCGCGGCCATGTCGGCCGCCTGCACGGGACCCCAGGCGAAAAACCGCTCCGTCATTTCGAGGTTATCGACGTCGACGCGCTCCCGCAGATAAGCATCTCGGTTGCGGTAGACCAGACCTTCCTCGCACCAGGCGCCGATCTTGAAGCCTAGATCGTGCAGTTTGCGGAAGTGCGCAGACTTCGTGCGGGCGACGCTTTTGTCGAGATAGAGTCCGCGCGGCAGGTGAGTGAGTTGGGCCAGCAAGGCGTTTTGTTCACCCAGCAGAACGTCGTAACCCCGCGCCGCCGCCGTCGCGGCCAGCAGCGTCTTGGCATGAAACTCCCTCGCCTTGGTTTCCATCGGCAGGATGAGCCAGGGTTTGGCTTTATCGTGTTCGTTCATGGCCCGACGAATTGGCTGAGTTCGTTGGTGTTGATGCGCTTGACGCGGCTCAGCTCGATCCCGGCGGCGCTCTCGTTCCAACCGTTGTCCAGTGTCAGGCCGAGGGTAAAACCGAAGCGGCGGCAGAAATCCTCCGTGTCGTCCGGGATGGCCGAGCCCCGTCCGTAGGGGTAGGAGACCCAGGCCGGCTCTGTCCCTAAGATGCCGCCGAGATGCCGCCGGTTCCCCAGGGCGTCCCCTTCGAGATCGACGCCCGGCGACAACGTCGTAAACGGCTTGTGGCTGGTGCCGTGGCAGCCGATCAGGTGGCCGTTCCCGGCCAGGGAGCGGATTTCATCCTCGTTCATGTAGAGGCCGCGGCAAAACTCCGCCTCGTCGATACCGCGCTGGCCGAGCAGCGCCGAGGCCGTTTCATCGACGACGTCATAGGGCAGTTCGAAGTTGATGAGATACTTCAGGTGTCCAATCTCGGGCGTATCATAGATATAGACGCGGGCGGCCTCTGCCGCGGCATCAGGGTCGAGTTCCGTTTGGGCGCCAGGCGGCAGCGCGGCCAGAAATTCCTGACGGAAGGCTTCCGGCTCCGTCGTTGCACGCAGCCAGTGAACCTTATGCACCATGACGGCCCGGCCGTTTTGCAGGGGTTGGGAGGAGACGAAAAACACCGCCTTCAGGCCGAGCGGATCGAGAAAATCACGGGCGATATCGCGATGATCCACCAGGCCGTCGTCGAAGGTAATCAGGATGGAATCGCCGGGAAGCTCCCCGTTGCCCGTGAGATACGCTTCCGCCTCCTTGGGCGTCGCCAGGTGAAAGCGCTCGTTCAGACCGCCGATTTCGCTTTTGAAATCTTCGGGCGATACCGGGTGGATGCCGGGATAGAGATATTGCCCGGGATCCCGGATGTAGTGATAGTTGACCAGTAACAGCCGTCCTGTCGCGGCGGTCATGTGGCGGCACTTTCAAACGGGGCGCTCTCCCGGCAGATCCGGTCGTACAGGTCGCCCAAGCCGCGCTGTCCGATTTCCTGTTTCAGTTCATCAAGCTCGCCTGTTTCCAGCACCTCCCGCCAAATACCAACCCGGGTCCTGGTCATGGGTTCACCGAGGCGTTTGAGCGTCGTGCTCGCCTTACCCGTCGCGCGTTTGACCTTTTCGAACTCACCGTCCTTGCCTTGAAAATGCGCGGCGGCTTCCTCAAACGGCTCGCCGAGAAACGCCAGCACAACGCGCATGGTTTCCAGCGGCTCGGTCACCAGCGCCTCATAGCGCAACTCCAGAAAATTCCCGGCGTTGAGATCGAGTTCCGACTTGTGCCGCTCCGCCGCCCCCAGGAAGGCGCACCAGCGCTCGGTGAACGCTTCCACCGTGTCCCATTTGGCAGCCTGGCGCAGGGAAGCGTAGACATCGCGCGGGTCGCGCACGATGTGGAGGATGCTGGCGTCCGGCCAGGCCGCCAGGATGCGGTCGGCATGCACGATGTTCCCCGGCGTCTTCTCAGCCCAGCGGGGTTTATTCTCCCGACGGGCAATGAGGTCCAGCAATCGGCTGACGAACGCTTCCGCGCTTGGACTGTCTGCCGCAACACTCCGGACCTCGGCCGCCGCCAAATCAAAGAACTCGGCCAGGCGGTCGATGCGCGCCTGCATGTCGGCGCCCTCGCGCGCCGGCCAATCGAGGTCGAACCAGTAGGTTTCCAGGCCCGCCGCGATGTGGGAATGCTGCCCGAGCATGGCGCGCAGCAAACTGGTGCCTGATTTGAACAAGCCGCCCACGAAAATGGGCGTCGCCGGGGTATCCGTCATTCGCCGCCGTCCCGGCGGCTCAACAGCCATTCCGCCAGCTCGAGCTCAAACGGTTCGTCGATGTTGACGATGGGGCGTTCGACAATCACCGCCGCGCAGCCGTCCTCCAGGATGTGTCCGTCGTCGACCAGGGTCTTGCGCCGCAGCGCATAGCAAAGCCCGTTGCGGTGATAATAGGGCGGGATGGTCTGGCGCAGGGCGTGCTGCGCGCCCGTGGCCAGATAAAAGCCGATATGCCCGGCGTCATCCACCGTCAAGGTCTTGTGCGGCGTGAAGTGGGCCGGCGTCGGGCTGACAGTTGCCGCCGCCGCGTGTCCGCCCTCGATCAGGGTGTCGACCGTCCGCGTCACATCCTCCGCCGTGCGCAGGGGGCTGGTGGGTTCCAGTAGCACCGAAACGTCGAAGGTCATACCGAAGGCTTCCTCGGATGCCGTCCAGGCATGCCGCCACATGTCGACGGACGTGGCGCGGTCGCCGGACAACTCGTCGGGACGCAGAAACGGCGCTTCCAGGCCGTGAGCGACGGCTTCGTCGCGGATCTCTTCGTCGTCGGTCGAAATGATTGCGTGGTCGATCCAGTCCAGCGACTTTGCTGTCTCGGCGGCGCGCCCGACCAACGAGACGCCGCCGACCGAACATAGGTTCTTGCGCGGGATCGATTTGGAACCGCCCCGCGCCGGCACCACGGCCAGGATGTTGAGCCCGTGCCGCGGCATCAGCCGATCGCCTCGTCGATACCGACCTCGCGGCCTTCGGCGGCGGATAGACGGGCGGCTTCGACGACGCGCATGACGTTGAGTCCGTCGTCCAGCGTGCAGGTCACGGCTGCGCCGCCCTCCAGCACTTCGAGATACTCCTTGGCGACGGCGACGAACATGTCGTTGCGCTCGCAGTCGTAGAGGGTCTCGTCCCAGGTTTCCGACCAGTCCTTGCCGACGGCCACGCGGTTGGGATCGGCGGTCCACCAGACGGTTCCTCCCTCGCCTGAGAAACGGATCGATTTCTCGTGCGGCCGGCCGTAAAGGTCGAGGTGGATGCTGACGCGGAGATTGTCCGGGTAGGTCAAAACCATGTCGACGTTGTCGTCTGAGGAAATCTCGAGATCGCTGATCGTTTCGATGCGGGCGTACACCCGCTCGGGCAGGCCGAACAGCCAAAGACAAAGATCGATCCAATGGCTTTCGTCCAGCAGCGCTCCGCCGCCCTGTTCCTTGCTGGCCATGAACCAGGCGTTGTAGGGCTCGTAGGGGTGCCAGTCCGCGAGATGTGCCGACATCACGAAGCGCACGTGGCGCAGGGCGCCGACCTCGCCATCCGACAGCAATTGCCGGACCTGGCCCAACGGCGGCCACCAGCGCCAGGTGTAGCCCAGCAGGACGGCGACGCCCGTTTCTCCGGCTTTAACGCGCAGGCGCTCGGCGCTTTGCCAGTCCGGCGCAACGGGTTTTTCCAACAGTAGTGGCGCGCCGGCGTCGAGCAGCGCGATCCCCTGGTCGACGTGAAAAGCTGTCGGCGATCCGATCACCGCGCCGTCAAAGATGTCGGCGTCCAGGGCCGCCTCGACGGTCTCAAAGGCGCCGGTGGTGGGCGTTTCGTCCGAGAGCGCCTCGCGCCGGTCGGCCCTCGGATCGACGCAAGCGATGCGGCAGCCCAGCCCCGCCAGGTTGCGTGCATGGCGTTGGCCGATGGAGCCGGATCCGACAACCAATATGTGCTTGGTCATTAGCGGATCCCCTCGACCATGGCTTGATAGGCGTCGGCCTCATACGGCAATTCGAGGTACGCGGGCCCGTTTGCCGGCGACCAGGCCGCCAGGGCATCGGCAAAAGCCGCTTCGCTTCGGCAGATCTCGCCAGGGAGGCCCAAGGCATCCATCACACCGAGCCACGAGGGCTGCGCGCTCAGCAGTGGCGACTGCGTCAGGCCGTCGTTGATGGCGCGGGTTCGTACCGATCCGAAACCGCCGTCCGTCATGAGCACGACCAGCAAGGGAAGCTTCTGCGCGACCGTCAGCTTCAGTTCCGCGGCCCACATACCGATACCGCCGTCGCCCACTACGCAGACCGTCGGCATGTCCCGGTTTTGCACTGCCGCCCCGATGGCCATGGGGACGGCGGTTCCCATGAAGCGCCCCTGCCCCGACATCAGGCAATGATCCGGTGTCGCCGCCTGCCAGGCGTGTTCGGCGATGGTGCAGAAATAGCCGGTATCGAAGACCGCCCTAGCCGCGCCGCCGAAACGGTGGGCGATGGCGGCCAAGGCGGCGCCGGGCAGGAAACCCTGGATCATGAATTCAGCTAGCTCCGCCTGGATGGTCCGGGTTTCCGCGACACCCCATGATTTGTCAGCCAAGGCGGCGAAAACGTCGTCGCCGCCGTCGGCGCCGCATTCCGCCGCGAAATTGAAAGGCGCGTCGCCCGGCAGTTCGTCGACGTTGACGGCGCGTCCGGCGAAATCAGATACCGCCAGGACCTCCTGGGCCCGTAGACCGAGGCAGACGATCAAGTCGGCCCCGACGATCAGCTTCGCTTCGGGCGTACGTTGCCCGCCAACCCCGGTATAGACGCCCGCGGCGTGGTCCAACGTTTCGTTCACTGCGCCCTTGGCCGCCGCCGTCGAGAACACCGGAATCTGCAGGTTGTCCAAGACCTGCCGCCAGCCGCGCCGGGCGGCCAGCGAACCGGCGATGACCAGCGGCGTGTTCGCCTTTTCGATACGACTCAAGACGTCGTCAACGGCGGGCCGGGATGCCGTCGCGGGGGAGTCAACGACCGGCCGGTCGTTCAATTCCAACAGCACCGGCCCCGGCGCTTCCGCCGCCGCCAATCCGGCAGCCGCGGAAAAGGGGTCCGCGCCGTTCAGGCCGCCGGCAGCCTTCGTCACCGCCCCGGCCAGTCCGGCCTGATCCATGCCCTTGTGCTTCAGCCGCCAATCGGCATCCGCCGGGTAGGCTTCAGCGACGGCAACGACCGGCAGGTCGTCGAAACGGCAGGCGGCGAGCCCGGCCGCCATGTTGGCGAAGCCCGGTCCCTTGATCGAAACGGCGACGCCGGGTACGTCACCCAGCCGCCCCGCCGCGCCGGCCATGATAGCCGCTGCGCCTTCGTGATGCGCGGTATGGAACTCCACGCTGGCGGCCTCCAGCGCATCGATCATCTCAAGGCTGCCGCCGCTGCCGGGGATACCGAAGGCATGTCTGACGCCGGCATCGGCGATTGCGGGGGCGAGATCGGCGGGCTTAATCAACGCACCAATCCCAGGTGATCGAGAATTTTTTCACCGGCGCGCCGGCAGACGACACGCACGGCATCCGGGCTGAACCCGCCGCAATGGGGCGTGATGAGGAGATTGTCGTGGGTTTCGGCGTAAAGCCGCAACGGGTGGTTGGCCACGTCGGGTTCGCCGTCCAGCACATCCAGTCCGGCGGCGGCCAGACGCCCCGAAGTCAACGCCTGCAAAATCGCCCGTTCGTCGGCCAGGCCGCCGCGTGAGGTGTTGATGAAGATGGCGCCCGGCTTGACCCGGCCAAACAGATCGGCGTTCAGCATGCCCCGGGTCTCGGGCGAGAGATGGACGTGAACGGAAATCACATCGGAGGTCTCGAAGACTTCCTCCAGCCCGACCTGCAGGATGCCCTCGGGCCAGGGGTCGATGACGGGATCATATCCCACCACGTCCATGCCGAAGGCGGCGGCGTAGCGCGACATCCAGCCGCCGATGCGGCCGCAACCGACCAGACCCAGTTGACGGCCGTTGAGCATCAGGCCGGGAAACTGTTCGCGGTCCCAGCCGCCGCCGCGCGTATGACCGACCGCCGCCGGCAGCTTGCGGGCGCAGGCCAGCACCAGAGCCCAGCTCAGTTCCGCCGCCGGGGTGATGTTGCGTAAGAGTTCCGGATCCTCGCGCAAGGTCCGGACCGGGGCGGCGCGGGCATCAAGGGCGGTGCGGCTGATGTGGTCGGACCCAGTGGTGGCGCAGGAGATGATTTTCAGCTTCGGCGCGGCCTCGATCATGGCGTCATTGATTGCCACCTTCATGGACGCGTCGAGCAGCGCATCGGCGCCCGCCAAAGCCGAGCCCAGCGCTTCCGCGTCAGCCTTCACGTGAACGGCCTCGGCCAGGCCGTCGCAGACCTCGGCCAGGGCTTCGTAACCTTCGGGCGCACCAATGTAGGCGATTGTCGTCATGCTCTTAACTAAGCTTTCTTCTTGAGGAAGGCGTACAAACGGTCGGCGGCGCCCCGTTGTTCGAGATGGGCCTGCCAGGTTTTGTCGAGCAACGGCTCGTCCAGATGGGGCAGAGCCTCGCGCCCGGAGGGCCGGCCGTCCCGCATCCAGGCCGAGGCGTTGGCCAGACCGTAGCGCTGGACGTAGCGCACGGTCTCGATCTCCAAGCCGGCGCGCTCGGCGCAATTGGCCAGACTTTCGGCGTCGAAATACCAGCGGTGCGCCGCGCGGTAAAAGAATTGGGGATAGGCGGGGGCCAGTTCCATCAGGGCGTCGTTGCGGTTGGGCGTGGATATCAGTATGCGGCCGTCGGGCTTCAGCAGCGCCGCGATGTCTTCCAGGAACGTGCGCGGGTCGCCGACGTGTTCGATGACGTCGAAACTGAAAGCCCAATCGACCAGGCTGCCCAGGTCCGGCGCCGCCTCGGCGGCGAAGGAAAAGACCCGGTAGCCGCGTTCCGTCAGCGAGGCGTGGTAGGTCTCGCCGGGTTCGACGGCGATGCACTCGGCGGCCAGACCGCTGACATGATCGATAAAACTGCCGCCGCCGCAGCCGATGTCGGCGACTGTCTTGCCGCGCAGGCTTTCCGGCCAAAGAACGCCGAGGCGTTCACCCTGCAGGACGTCATGGGCGGCAAAGAAGCCCTCGGCATCGCTGCCCTCCTCGAGCGATTCGCGGTAGTCCGTCCCCTGATAGAACGCCTCGTCATGGCAGCTTCCCTCATCCAGGCGGTCGGCGCCGCAGGTCCGGCAGCGGGCGATAACCGAACCTGTCGTCAGGTTGCCGAACGCACCGTCGCGGACCGGACCCTCGTGGACAGGCCGCCAATCGCTGCCGGCGCAAATCTCGCAAGGGTCGAAAGCTGAAATGGCATCGGACATGGGCGGTTCAATCCACGTAAGCCAGGCGTTTTTGCACGGTGATCTCGCAGCTTGCCAGAATGTCGGCAATCCGTTTTCCCGCCTTGCCGTCGCCGAACATGGGAGAAGGTTCGTATGCCCCATGGGCCAGCTGCTTGCGGATTGCGGCTTCGATGGCATCGGCCTCATAGTCCACATCGATCACGTTGGGTCCGCGTTCGCGGCCCTGCTGGCGGGTGCCGATATTGACCGTGGGGGAGCCCAGGAACGCGCCCTCGCGCAGCGCCGAGCTTGAATTGCCGACCTGGCAGGCGGCATTGGCGATCAGCCGGGCATAATCCTCGGTCCCGAAATTGCGGTAAAAATGGAGCCAGTCCGGATCGTTGTTTTCCCGATAGACCCGCAATCCCTTCGAGACATCATCGGACCCGGCGTCGACATTGGGCCACAGCCAGGCCGCCTGCATGCCGAGGCGCTCGATGGCCGTGAGCGTTTCGTTGATCTGGTCGAAGCCCTGGCCGTATTCCGTCGTGACGGGGTGCTGCAGCACCACCAGATACGGCAGGTCCGGGTCGAGGTCGGCGCCGACGCCGCGATAGCGCGAGAAGATGTCCTTGGGCAGCGCCAGGTCGATACCGGCGACCACATCCATGGCGGGACAGCCCGTCATGTGAACGCTGGCCGCATCCTCGCCCATGCGGATGAGATTTTCCGCCGACAGTTCGGTGGCCGGGAAATGCAGATGAGCGAGCTTGGTAACCGCGTGGCGCACGCTCTCGTCGATCGATCCCGTAACCTCGCCGCCCTGGGTGTGTGCCAGTGGGATGTTCATGTAACTGGCGGCGATCGCCGTGGCAATGGTCTCGAACCGGTCGGCAACGGTGAGAACAATGTCCGGCTTGATGTTCTCGAATTGCGTCGCCAATTCCATGATCGCCATGCCGGTCGACTTCGCCATGGTGGTGGGCGTTTCGCCTTCGACGATGGAGTGGACGGTGGCGATGGAATCGAAGCCGTCCTCGCGGATCAGTTCCTGGACGTTGCCGAAACGGTAGAGCAGCGCAGAGGCGCCGATGATGAGCTGCAGTTCGAGATCGGCATGATCCCGCACGGCGCTCATGACGGTCTTGATGCGGCCATAGTTCGCCCGGCTGTTGACGACGATACAGATCTTGCGGGCGCTCATACCAAATCCTCGAGTTTCAAAAGCCGGTCGGGGGAGACGTCGGCCGCCAGTTCGCGCCCGACCACCTCGGCCAACCGGTCGGCGGGTATCCCGGTTCCGGGTTTTTTCGCCGTCAACATCTCCGCCGCCAACACCGTACCGGCGCTTAAGGGACCGACCGGGGCGAGGCTTTTGGTGAACAGGCCCCGCATCTCGCTTAAGGCCTCGGCGGCGGCGTCTTTGTCGACCGGATGACCGGCCATTTCGGCCACGGCGTCGCGCGCGTCGCAAAGCAGGGAAAGATTGGCGGGGTCGAGGGAAACCGGCACGTCGGGGCCGAACATGTTCATGTCGAGGGCGAAGTGCACTTCGATCATGTCGGCCCCCTTGGCGATTGCCGCAAGCGACGGATGCGGGCTGCCGGAGTGATCCGACAGGCCGACGGGGCAGCCGTAACGGTCGCGCATTTCGTCGATGACGTTGAGACCAACTTCCGCCAGGGCCGTGGGATAACGGCTGGTGCATTGAAACATCGCCAACGGCGCACCGAGACCGCGGAGCGTTTCCACGGACGCGGATATTTCATCCCAGTTGCTCATACCGGTCGACAGCAGCACGGGTTTCTTCGTTGCCGTCATGGCGGCCAACAGATCGCTCGACTTGTACTCGCCGGATCCGACTTTCCAGGCCGGTACGCCGATTTCTTCCAACAGTTCAACGGCGGCGACTGAAAAAGCTGAAGACAGAAATATGATATTCCGTTCCGCGGCATGGTCCGCCAGGCCCGCCCACTGCGCGGGCGTAAATTCCATGCGCCGCCAATAATCGTAGCGGGTTTCGTCCTGTTTGCTGAAGCGCACCCGGAACGGCTCGTCGAACGTACTTTCGGCCGCCGCGATATGGGTTTGAAACTTGACGGCGTCGGCGCCGGCCTGCGCCGCGGCGTCGATGAAGGCGTGGGCCAGGCCCAGCGAGCCGTCATGGGATTGGGATACTTCCGCGATGACGAAGGCGGGATGTCCGGGGCCGATCTCGCGGCCGGCGATGGTGATGGATTTATTGCTCATGATGCAACGTTGGGGCGGTTCATTGGGGAGCTCGTTTCGGGTTGGGCGCTGACTTCGAGGTAGCTCGTCCGGTGCGCGCCGCCGCTACCGTCAAGCTGGTAGATAGCATCGGCGTTTTTGATCGTTGTCAGGCGGTGGGCAATAACGACGACTGTGGCTTCCCTCCCCAGCTCTTCGATCGCCTGCTGGATCAGTTGTTCCGATTCGGTGTCCAGGGAGCTTGTTGCCTCATCGAAGATATAGACGTCCGGCTGGCGCAGAATGACTCGCGCGATCGTCAGGCGTTGGCGCTGTCCACCGGAAAGTTTGACCCCCCGGTCGCCGACGACCGTCTCATAGCCGTCGGCCAGGCTTTCGATGAAGTCGTGAATGTTGGCTTTCTTCGCCGCATCGACGATTTCGGCCTGCGTCGCATCAAGCCGGCCGAGCTGAATGTTCTCGCCGATGCCGGCGTGAAAGAGTTCCGGCTCCTGGCTGACATAACCGATGCGCCGGCGCAGGCTGGCGAGACTGTAGGATTGGATGTCCAGGCCGTTGATCATGATCCGGCCGCTTTCCGACCGGTGCAGCCCCAATAGTAAATCGGCGAGGGTCGACTTGCCCACGCCGGACGGCCCGATGATGGCGGTCGTGGCGCCGCGCTTGATCGTCATATTAAGGTTCGTGAAAACCGGTAAGCCGTCGTGGGAGAAGCCGAGATCCCGGACCTCGATGTCCTGCTTCAGACCCTCGAACGTTTCACCGGCGTCCAGAACCTCCCGCGACGGAGCGGCCTGAAGCAGATCATCGACCAACACCAGCGACGGGATCATGGCGGCGATCTTCATGCGACGCGAAACCAGGAAATTGAGCGTGGTCAGGAGGCGTTGGCCAATCACGACGTAAAAACCAATCAACGCCAGATAGGCGGCGGGCTCCAGATCAAAGCCGTGCGACAGCACCATCATGCCGACGCTGAGGAAAAGAATAATGACGAATTCCGTCGATTGGGCGGGCGCGGTGTTAAACGCCTGAAACACGGTTTCGATGCGCCGGTGTTTTGCCAACCGCTCCTCCAGCGCCTGAAGGGTGGCGGCATAGGCGCCGAACAATTTGATCTGCAGGGCGCTGCCGGCGGATTCGGTGGCGATGGCGGATATTTCCTGCTGCAGCTTGATGCGCTGTTTTCCGAACTTCGCCGCATAGCGGAACAGGCCGCGGCGGATGACAACAAAGACCAGGAACCCGAACGCCGTAATCGTCAGCGTTACCTGCCAATTCGCCGCCAACAACACCGCCGCCAAGACGATGGCAAGCATCATTCGGTTGATGAAATCGAAGATGACGATGATGCTAAGCGCCGCGCGGTAGGGTTCGACGGTGATGTTGTGCACGGTGGTACCGTGGCGTTGCGCCGCCAAATAGGCGTAGTTCGCCGAGAGGTAGTGATCCATCAGGCGCGTCACCCAGTTCTGCCGCAGCTTCATGGCGAAATTGACCGAGAGTGCCTTGGTGCTGACCATTAGCACCCCCTTGACCAGGAAAGCGATGGCCAGCAGCGCCAGCAGACCGTCGATTTGGGAATCGGCCGGCATCAGTTGGCTCAATAATGTTGTGATATTGGCCAAGGGGCCGGCGGAATCCGCTTCCAGCCCGGAAAGGGTGGTGATCAACGGCAGGACCAACGACAGCCCGAAACTTTCAGCCAAGGCCGCCATCAACATCATCGCCATGAGCACGGCCGCGGCGCCGGCATGATTGGCCAGCAACCGGGTCAGCATCCGGGCCTTTTCTGATGTGGAACTCACCGCCATGTTGATCGGTTTCCTTATGGCGTCCAAACTGCCGTAGCCAAGGTGCGGTTCAGGCACCCCCGGCGTAAGCTGATGTCAATTTCGCCGACGTTGTTGTTGTCTAACCGTCGGCGATTATCGCATCCTGGGACAAGCGCACGCGGACCTGGCGTCCCAGCATGTCAAGCAGCACGAAAACCCGTTGATCGTCCGACGTGCACTGGAACATACCGACGTGGTCGCAGAGCGCGCCTTCCGAGACGCGAACCTTCTGGCCGGGCTTGAATCCAGTTTCAATGCCGATGGCGATCATGCCCGACTGGTCCTCGCGGGCGCGGATTTCGTCGATAATGTTGTTGCCGACGGTGGCCAGCCTATCGCCGAAGCTGACGACATAATCGATGCCCGGCGCATAGGCCATCGTCGGCCGTTCGCCAAGGTCGACATCCGCCCGGGCAAAAAGATAGCGCGGGAAAAGCGGCGCCTGAATGTAATCGGTCTTGCGTGCATGACGGCGGCGTTTGAGATAGCGCGGCAAATAGACCTCAAGCCCCCGCTCGATCAGATTGTTCTCCGCCCAGACTTCCTGCTGGACTTTGGTGCGGAGCGCATACCACCGTTTCATAGGCTGTCCTCCGGCGTGCGCTCTTCCAGGGACGCGCCGTCGCGCAACACGCCGAGCAAAGGCGGCGTCAATACGCGTTCCGGTGAGATCGAATGGGCAAGGCCGTCGAACGTCCTTTGGGGATGGGCCGAATCGGTCAGCAAAACCGCGTCAATTTCCGGCAGGCCCGCGAGGTCACGCGCCAGCGGAATATGCATGAATGAATTTTCGGTGCCGCCGGCGTCAACCAAGCCGACGATCTCGACATCGTGCTGCAAGGAACAGAGTAAGGCAATCTCGGCCAGTTCGCCGGCGCCGGCGAGGGCTATTTTTCGCCACGATTGACCGGCGCAAAGCGCCAGCGCCGCATCACATTGACTGCGTGCTTCGCGGTAGAAATTGAATGACCGTTTCAGGTAGCTCGCGGTGAGGCGGCTTTTTTCGGCGAACCCTTTTGGCGTCAGGTAATAGGCATAACGATTGGCAGGTGCGTGGGCCACCTTGACCAGTCCTTTACGGACACAGCGTTTCAGATAGGCGTTTGTTAGCCCCAGCGCGATGCCCAGCTCGCCGGAGAGCGAGCGCTGTGAAACCTGCGCATTTTCGTGAACGGCATTGAGCAGTTCCAGCGTAATGCGGGTTTCGGCATCAGGGGTTTGTGTCGGCGAGGTTGAATCGCTGCTCACTGTCGTATTCCCCACTTTCGCGGACGGCGGCCACGGATCGATCGAAGTACCGAGTGTTCGTCGTGTGAACGCACCGTGTTCGCGACGTGAACATAGCCTGTTCACGACCTGAACGTCAAGCAATGTTCAAAAGATGAACATTGCTTGAAATAAGGAGAAAATGTATTCGAACCGGATCCCAAAGGAGGAAAACTGCTTGCAACGCGGGACCATTTCGGGGAGACAGTAAGGCGCTTTGGAAGGGGGTTTCGGGTCCGTGCGCGGAATCACCTGAATTTCCGTTAATTTGGTTGGCTGTTGGATGACGAAATAGGACGATGCCGGAATCGAGAAAAATAGCCGTGATTGGCTTGGGCTACGTCGGCTTGCCGCTGGCCGTCCTGCTGGCCTCGAAATTCGACGTGACCGGCTTCGATATCAGCCGCAGCCGGGTCGAGGAACTTCGCCGGGGTGATGATCGGACCGGCGAGGTCAGGGAAGATACCTTGAAGGCGAGCCGCCTCGGACTGACCGACGATACGTCGGAGATCCGGGGTGCCGATATTTACATCGTCACGGTTCCAACGCCGGTCGACGAGAACGACGTGCCGGATTTATCGCCGGTCCGGGCTGCCTGTGAAACCGTGGGTTCGGTGATGGCGCCAGGAGCCGTTATCGTATTCGAAAGCACCGTCTATCCCGGCGTGACGGAGGATATTTGCGGTCCGGCGTTGGCGGCTGCCTCGGGCCTGGAATGCGGCGTGGATTTTCTGCTCGGCTATAGCCCTGAGCGCATCAATCCCGGCGACACCAAACACACGGTCGACAAGATCACCAAGGTGGTTGCGGGACAAACCCCCGAAACCGCCCGTCTGCTTGCGGATTTGTACGGCAGCGTGATTAGCGCCGGGACCTTCATCGCCGCGGACATCAAAACGGCGGAAGCCGCCAAGGTGATCGAGAACGCGCAGCGCGATATCAACATCGCTTTCGTCAACGAGGTCGCCACGATATTCCACAAGCTGGGAATATCGGCCCACGACGTCCTGGATGCGGCGCGGACGAAATGGAACTTCCTGGGGTTCGAACCGGGCCTTGTGGGCGGGCACTGCATCGGCGTCGATCCCTTCTATTTGGCCCACCGCGCCAAGGAGGTCGGTCATGATCCGGTGGTGGTCCTGGCCGGCCGGCGCATCAACGATTCCATGGGCCGCTTTGTCGCCGACGCCATTGCCGATGCCGTCGAGGCGGCCGGCGCCGGCGGTCCGGTTCTGTTGCTGGGATTAACGTTCAAGGAAAACGTGCCGGATTTGCGAAACACCAAAGTGGTGGACGTGATCGCCGGGCTTAAGGACCGCGGGCTAGAGGTCGACGTTCACGACGCGATGGCTGACCCGGCCGAGGCCGAGGCCTTTTACGGCGTTGAGCTCAAGCCCGATATGGGCAGTGGCTACGCTTGCGTGATCGGGGCCGTGCCGCATGATGCCTATCGCGCGTTGGGTGCCGACGATTTGGAGAACCTCGTGGCACCGGGCGGCGTTGTCGCCGACATAAAGGGGATGTGGCGGAATCTGGAATTGCCGGAGGGTATCCGGCGCTGGCAACTCTAATCGGGTCTAGGCGTTACCGGCGGGCTCGTCGGTTTTTTCGAGTTCTTTTTTCAGACCCGCTTCGCCGATCTTCATGGCTTTTTCCAAGCGGGCGCGGACTTGCGGCGGGAGATCATCCCGTTGCAAAGCCTCTTTGGCGCCCTTGACGAGCGTCAGTGAGTTGGCCAGCCCTTTGTTCTTGGAAGATGCCATGTGTGAAAGTCGCTCCGTCAATCCGATAGGGGCAGTATACCGGATGTCAGTTTAACTCTCCACGGGTACAAATGCCCACTTGACGATGGCGCCGGTGGGCGCCAGGTCGCCGGACAGCACGATTTGCTCGCAGCGGCGGATGTCGCCGCCGCCGAGGTAGACGCTTTCCTCCAACCCGACGCGCGCGCCGCCAGCATGAAAGGTAAATCCTTTGCCGCTGGCTAAGCGCAACAGCACACCGCCGCCGTCACCGGTTTTTGAAGCCTGGACGTTCGGATGCAGGTGGAAACGGACGGCAAAGGCGTGGCCGGCGTGCCGCTTGCCGCCCTGCCAGGAGAGGGAATCTTCCCCCTTGAGGCCGCCGCCGGATCCCAGGTAGAGACGTCGGCCGTGAATCACCCCAAACGGCGCATAACCGTCGTGGGCGGCTTCGATCCATATGCTGCCGCCGTCCTCGTTGCGCTCACACGTCACCTTGGCGGCCCGCTTGCCGATGCCGCCGGCCTCCTCCAATTCAAGGGCGTTGGTGTCGGCCAGGGTGAGCGTCGAATGGGCGGCTGTCGAACGGCTGGCGTCGCGCCAATCTGGATGGTGGTGGCTGCCGCAGTTCACAATCAGACGTTCCCGCCCGATGCTCATTTCGAAGGCGAGAGGGCCGGCGTGAGCAGTTGCGGCATACACTGCCGGCGGTGATCCGCCGGCGTCCATCAAAACCAGTGTCGGGCCCGCTTCCAAACGCTCGAAACCGGTCTGCGGGGCGCTATCGGGTATCCGCTCCGGAGTATCGCTGCGCACCGGCCGCGAATTGTCTGCCGGCTTGGGTTTGACCTTGGCGGCTGCGGCCAAAACGGTGTCGATCCCCGCCTTGTCGCTTTCGTTGCCGCCGCCGAAGACCGCGAGGGCGCCGTCACCATGGCGAAAAAACTTCAACATCGGCGTCATCTGGATGATCGCCTGGTCCAATCGTTGCGGCACCCCGGCGGCGCCGTCGAGTAAGGCGGCGCGAACATAAAGAAGATCGGCCAGCACCGCCCTGTGGCATTGCGGATTGCGGCAGACGTGGCCGCCATCGGCCAGAATCTGGCGCGGCAGTTCCTCGTCCAGAATGGCCAGGGCGCGCGCCAGCTGCCGTCCGCCCCCGCCCAGCGCCAGCGCCGATGTCACCAATCCCAAAATGGCGGCGATCCTGGCGGGCCCGTCGGGGGTCGCACCGGCATCACGCAGCAGGTGCTTGCTCTGGCGGGCGAAGCTGGTGAGAAAGCGCCGCCGGAAGGTCGGATCGGCACCTTCGAGCAAAAAGGCGGCGTGGGCCGACCAGGCGGCCAAGCGGCGGCCCAGCACGTCGCCGCGCCAGACCAGGGCATGCCATTTCGAATGCCGGTCCATCCAGGTGCGGATCAACTCCCGCCCCCCCAGGCGGGCCGCTTCTCCGCCGGCGGCCTGAAAGTGACGCAGCCAGGAAAAGCCGTGCAATTCGGCTCGCCAACCGTTTCCGCCAGCGATATCCCAGGGCGGTTCGTTCAAGGCCACACGCTTTTCGCCGGCGAATTCGTAGCGGCCCTGGAACAGTGCGTTGGCGGCCTCCGTCCGTCCCGGCCAGGGATCGTTCACATGGGCGACGAAGGCAGCCGGTTCGGTGTTGCCCAACGTCAGGTCGTAAACGTTCGTGCGGTAAAGGCCGTTCGCCAGGATGCGTTTAAGTCGCCCGCCGCCGCCGCCGGAACTGCTGGCCTCCGCCCCCATGTTGCTCTCAGCCCTTGCCGCGCAGGCCGGCGATGTTGTCGGCGTAAGCCTCCGGCCCACCCTTGAACGTGGCGCTGCCGGCCACCAGCACGTCAGCGCCGGCGGCCACGATGTCGGCGGCGTTGGCGGCCGTAACGCCGCCGTCGACCTCAAGGTCGATGCTTCGTCCGCTGGCGTCGATCATGGCGCGCAAGGCGGCGATTTTTTCCAACTGGCTGGGAATGAACGCCTGCCCGCCGAAGCCCGGATTGACGCTCATCACCAGGATTAGGTCGACGTCACCGAGAACCGCTTCGACGGCGCCCGCAGGCGTCGAGGGATTGAGCGAAACCCCGGCCTTGGCGCCGGCGCCCTTGATGTGCTGCAGCGTGCGGTGAAGGTGCGGCCCGGCCTCGGCGTGGGCGGTTATGATATCCGCGCCGGCTTTGCGGAAGGCGTCGATGTAGGGATCGACCGGCGAGATCATCAAATGCACGTCGAAGGTTTGTTGCGAATGCGGCCGCAAGGCGGCCACGACATCCGGTCCGATCGTAATGTTGGGAACGAAATGGCCGTCCATGACGTCGATATGGATGTAGTCGGCGCCGGCGGCGGTGACGGCGGCGACCTCCTCTCCGAGGCGTGCAAAATCGGCTGACAATATGGACGGGGAAATGCGGGTACGCTGCTGCATGGAGGATGTCGTAGCAGCTTCGGCGGCGTCGGGCAAGCGTAGGTCCGCAGGGCCCCGTCCGATCAGGAAATTCGGCGCAGACGGGCCGCGAAAAAGCCGTCCATGCCCCCTTTTTCCGCCTTGAACGACGGCAAGGTCCGTAGATCTCCCTCGCCCGTGACGGCAGCCTCGAAACCGTCGATTTCGGCTGCTGAAACGGCAAGCCTCTCAAATCCCTCGCCGACCAGCCGGGCGGCCTGGGCCTCACCCTCCTCCGCCTGCAGGGAACAGGTGCAATAGACCAACACGCCACCCGGACGCAGCATGTCGCGCGCCGCTTCGGCCAAACGGGCCTGCACCGCCGCCATTCGCGCCACGTCGCTGGGCGATTTCAGGTAGGCGGCATCGGGATGCCGGCGCAACGTTCCGGTTGCGGTGCACGGCGCGTCGAGCAACACCGCATCGGCCGGCACATCCGGCCGCCAGTCGGCGGCGTCGGCGGTCACCAGGTCGGCCTCGAGCCCAAGCCGAGCGAGGTTTTCGCTCACGCGCCCAAGCCGTTTCCCGGAACGGTCCACGGCGGTGACGCGGGCGCCGGCGGCGGCGAGCTGGGCGGTCTTGCCGCCCGGTGCGGCGCAGAGGTCGATGATGCCGGCGCCGGCCGGATCGTCAAGCGCCGACAGCAGCAGCCGGGCCGGCAGGGTGGCGGCGGCATCCTGCACCCACCAGGCGCCGTCGGCGTAGCCCGGTAGGTCCTCGATGCGCCCGCCTCCTCCCCGGCGCAGGGAAGTCCTGAATGTCGCTTCGGCGTCAAGTGACTTGACCCATTCGGCGGCAGTGGCGGCGGACGCGACGGTCAGGTCCAGCGGCGGCTCGGCCAGGTGGGCCGAAGCGACCGCTCTGGCCTGCGCCTCACCGAAGGTTTGCGCCCAGGACCGCCAGAGCCAGTCCGGCGTATTGAGGCGGGCCGCATCCTGCGCCTCGACCACGGTTTTGCCTTCGCGTGTGATCCGCCGCAGTACGGCGTTGACCAGGCCGCGGGACGATTTTTCACGGCCGGCCAATCGAACGGTTTCATCGACGGCGGCATGGCCGGCGACCTCGATGAAGACGAGTTGTGCCGCGCCCAAGCGTAGGATGTTGCGCAACCTCGGCTTGGCTTCGGCCAGAGGCCGGTCCAGGCAGTGAGCCAGCAGGTCGTCGATCTGGCCCAAGCGGCGCAGCACGGTGACGCTGAGCAGGCGGGCGAAGGCCCGGTCCCGGGCTTCGAGGTCTGTAAATAAACCGCTCGCCCGTCCGGCTTCGGCCAGAATGTCGTCAAGCGGCCGGCCCTTGTCGAGCACGCCGGCCACGATTTGCAGGGCGGCGGCGCGGGCGGACGTTACCGTATGGCTTTGTGGTTTTCCGGCTGGCCTTTTCATCCGGCACGTTTATCTTACCCGCCCTGACCTGTCGAACTCCATTTTACCGCCGGGACCACAGCACATGACGAAAGACAAAGCCGGAAAGGTCGACAAGCAGCCGGTGACAAAAAAGACGGACGGCAAAGACAAAAAGGCCCAGGCGGAAAAGCCGGCTGAAACGGTTGAGGAAATCGGCGGCCGTGACGGGCCCGATCCGACCCGGTACGGCGACTGGGAACGCAAGGGGATCCTCAGCGATTTCTGAACGACCGCGTCAGATCACCAGCACCGTGAGGGCGATGACGCCGAGAAAGGCCAGCGTCACCTTCCGATAGGTCGTTGCGTTTGCGGAACGAAACCCCATGCCGCCCAGCCAGGCGGCCAAAATGATTGCCGGCGCCAGAACCAGGCTGCGCAGGATAATCGTCTGGTCGATCACAACGTTGACCGCCAGGCCGATGATCGGCGGAATGTCGGCGAAGACGAAAAAGATGATGATGGTGGCCCGTACCTGCACCGGTGACTTGGCGCCTGACAGCAGGTAGAGAACAACCGGCGGACCGGTCATGCCTGTCGAACTGCCGAAGATGCCGCTCAGCATGCCGAAGCCGAATGTGATGGCGGGACGGGGCGTGCGTTCATAGCGCCAGCCCGTTGACAGTATTAAAACGAACGTCAGCACGGTTCCGGCAATCGCCCGCCGCATAATGCTCTCATCGACCGCCAGTAGCGTCCAAACCCCCAATGGCGTGGCGATCCAGGCGCCGATGACCAAGGGAATCAGGAGCCGCCAATCGACGTTGCGCCAGGCACCGGGGATGAGTTGGGCGGAAACGATCAACTCGAGGAACAGAACGATGGCCACCGTTTCAGCCGGCGAAAAAAATAGTGCGAACGGTGGTGCCATAACCATGGCGGAACCGAAGCCGGTAAAGCCTCGGATCAATCCGGCCAGGACCGTGAGCCCGGCGGCCATCAACATGGCCGGTTCCATGATGATGTCAATCAACATGTTCCCGTGCTCCGAAGCCGCCTACATTTGCAAGTGAACGATAAAACAGAACGGCTGAATTCTGCGAAAATATTCCGAAAAACCATCATAACCGAACGTCCGGTAACCGGACCCCGGCGACGCCTAGGCCGTGCCCTGGGGGTTCATCTCCGCCAGTTGACTGGCCTCACCGGCCGGCGCCTCGCCCTCGGCTTCGGTTTCGTCTTCGTCCTCCGGCCGTTGTGCACGGGCCATCAGAGATTCAAAGGCGGCTCGGGCTCTGGGCTCCGCGACCGGGTCACGGAACAACCGTTCGTAAAGATGAAGTCCCTGGAGGATGGATATGGTACCGAAGGCGACCTGGGCCGCATCGAGGTTTTGCCTGAACTGCCCGGCCTTGACCGCCTCGACCGCTGCCCCCTCCAAAGCCCCAGCCCACTCCTTCTGAACCTTGGCGAGATAATAGCGGCAGATACCCGGACGGTCGTCCAGTTCCATCGACACGGACGTAAACAGGCAGCCGCCCGGAAGTTCGGCGGCATGGGACCAGTCGATCCAGCGGTCGAAATAGGCGCGTAGCTTTTCCTCGCCGTCCGGCTGGCGCCGCGCCGGGATCATCACCCGGTTGGCGAACATTGCGGCGGCGGCCTGGAGCACGGCGAGCTGCAGCGCTTCCTTGGTGCCGAAATGAGCGATAAGTCCGCTCTTGGACAAGCCCATTTCCTTGGCCAGAGCGCCGATTGTCAGACCTTCAAGGCCCGAAACGCTGGCCACCCCGATGGCCGTCCGTAATATGGCGTTTCGGGTGTCATCTCCCTTTGCCATGGTGACCTCCCACAACAAGAACGTTCGTTCAAGCTGTACAAGTTCACAATTTGCCAAGAATAGCAACAAAAAAAGAGAGGACGTTCGATCACGTCCTCTCTATAACTACTCGAACATTCGTTCGAGTATTGACTATTTTCTACCCAGAACGATTCATTCTATTCTCTACCAGGTCGTCCACGACAGCCGGGTCGGCCAAGGTTGAAGTATCACCCAAATTGCTGAAGTCGTCCTCGGCGATTTTGCGTAAGATCCGCCGCATGATCTTGCCCGACCGGGTCTTCGGCAGACCCGGCGCCCACTGCAACAGGTCGGGCGAGGCGATGGGGCCGATTTCCTTGCGCACCCACTGCACCAGTTCCTTGCGCAGCTCGTCCGACGATTCAAGGCCGGCGTTCAGGGTGACGTAGGCATAGAT
>CAYOAD010000035.1:0-23963 GCA_964401845.1 uncultured Rhodospirillaceae bacterium
GTCAGAGATTTTGTCCAACAATTCCAAGCCCTTGCCGACATGGCTGACGGCTTCCGCGCTAGCCCATCGTTCTGTCGCCCGGCGGGCCGCTTCCTGCCAGTAACTCACGGCACTCTCGGTGAGACCGCCTTCGCCGAAGTGATGGGCCAGGACTTCGGGTTCGACGCCGCCTTCGTCGTTGCGCAATTTTTCGAGGACACGCGCGAAATCGAGGTGGTAGCGCTGGCGCGTACTTTTCAACAATGATTCGTAAGCGGTCTCCCGCACCAGGGCGTGCTTGAATTCATAGCTAACGACCCCGGCGTGACTGCGCCGCACCACCAATTCGGCCTCGATCAGCTGATCCAGCGCCGCAAGCAAGTCCTCCCGGCTTAATTCCGATACCTGAAGCAACACGTCCTCGCCAAAAGTGCGGCCGAGGACGGACGCCATCTGCGCCACCTCCTTCACCGGCGCCAGACGGTCAAGCCGCGCCATCAAAGAATCATGCAACGACGCCGGAATTGCCAACGAAGCCATCGGTTCGGTCAGTTCGTAGCGATTGCCGGCCTGCTTGACGATGCCGGATTCCAGTACCGTCTTGGTCAGTTCCTCGACGAACAAGGGCACGCCGTCGGTCTTGGCGACGATTTGATCGAGCACGTCGTCCGGCAGCGCCAGGCCGCCGGTGACCCCTGCTACGAGCGATGCGCTGTGCGCACGGCTGAGGCGGTTGAGAGTCAGCGTCGTAATATGGGGATGGCCGCTCCAGGGCGGCGTGTACTGGGGCCGGGAACTGGTCAATAGCAGCAGCCGCAACGAGCGAAGCCGGTCGACCAGGGCGCCGAGAAATTCCTCGGTTGAGGGATCGATCCAGTGGATGTCCTCGCCGATCATCACGGTCGGCCGACGCTGCGACTGGGCCTCCAAAAGTGTCAGCAAGGCCTCCCAGACCAGTTGCCGCTGTTTCTCCGGCGTATCGGCGGACGCCGGCAACGGCGGTGCATCACTTTCAACCATCACCGAGGCGACGTAGGGCGTGACATCGGCCGCCTCCAGTCCAAGTTCCGATACAAATGCATCGATCTTTGCCACGCGCTCGGCCGTCCGGTCGCCGCGGGTAATGCCCATGACGCGTTCAAGGCAGCCGATGACCGGATAAAGGGCGCTGTTGGTATGGAAGGGGGAGCAGGAAAGCATGATGACGGCATGGTCATCGCTTGCCAGGCGCTCCTGGAAGGCCTGGATGATGCGCGATTTTCCCACGCCAGCCTCACCCGACAACGCCACCACCTGTCCTTCGCCGTTTTGGGTGAGCTGCCAGCGGTTGAGCATCAGCGCGATTTCCTCCTCACGCCCGACCAATGGACTCAATCCGGCCGCGGCGCTCGCCTCGAAACGGCTGACCACCGCGCTTTCACCTTTCACCAGCCAAGTCTGCTCCGGTTCGCTGATGCCTTTCAGGGTTTGACGGCCGAGGTCGGCGTATTCGAAGAAGCCGCCGGCTTGCCGTTGGGTCGCATCGCTGATCACCACGCTGTCGGCTTCGGCCAGTCCCTGCAGCCGGGCCGCCAGGTTCGGCGTGACGCCGGTAACGGCGCGTTCCTCCGAAGCGCCCTCGCCGATGATATCGCCGGCCACCACCAGTCCCGTGGCAATGCCGACCCGGACCTTCAATCGAAGGCCGGGTTTGGGCTCAAGTCCGGTAACGCCTGCAACCAATTTGAGTCCAGCATGGACAGCCCGTTCAGCGTCGTTTTCGTGCGCCTGGGGATAACCGAAGTACGCCAGGATGCCGTCACCCATGTAGCGGGCGACGAAGCCGCCGAAATCCTCGATTTCACGGACGCAGACCTTTTGATAGGCCGTGACGACATCGCGCAAATCCTCGGGATCGAGCTGTTCGGAAAGCGCGGTCGAATCGGCGAGATCACAGAACATGACCGTCAGGTGGCGGCGTTCCGCTTCCGAACGGGCCTCCGGCGCCGACTGTGCGACCGACGGTTCCGGCGAAGCGTCGGCGTCAAGGTCGAAACCGCACTGGCCGCAGAAACGATTGCCTGGCGGGTTTTCCGCACCGCACGACGGGCAGCCGAGCGGCAGAGACGCACCGCATTGGCCGCAGAATTTGTTGCCGGCCGGATTTTCGGCGGCGCAGGCCGTACACTGCATTGCAAATTCCCTTCGGCCGCGCCGATGCGCGCCCACTACGTTCGTTGAGCGAATGATAATCGTTTACGACAAAGGCTCAATAGGAAGAGTTTTGCGGGCTATTGCATGCAGCTTGGCTTTGACGCAACCAAACCCCAGCCGAATACGTCATCCCGGCCGCGCCGGCCGAGATCGATCGCGCCGCGGCGCAGGGCGATGCGCAAGGCGCTGGGATCGGCCCGCGCGCCCTTGGCCACCTGCAGAGCGGCCAGCACCGTAACGTATGGCGTCGCCAGTGAGGTGCCGCTTTGCGGCTTCACGCCCGGCATTGTGGGCGTCCAGATCCGCACGCCGGGGGCGGCGAAATCGACATATGGACCCTTGTTGGCGTCACGGAATATCTTGCGCCGGTTGCTAACGGCCGTGACCGCGATAACCTCCTCGTAGCCCGCCGGGTAGGCGGCCCCTTGGGAAAATCCCCAGTTGCCGACCGACGCCACCAGGACCATGCCGTGGCGCCTCGCCTGCGCCGCCGCGTCCCGGACCATGGTGTTGTCGCCGCCGGCGATGCTGAGGTTGACCACTTTGACTTTATTTTCGGCCATCCAGTTGAGCGCCTTGACGAACCCGACGCTGGTGCCGACAACCTCGTCGCGGCGGTTGATTTCGAACATGCTGGCGGCGTAGAGGCTGGCTCCGGGCAGCAGGCCCGACCAGCCGCTGCTCATGGGCTTGCCGATCAGCATCGCCGCCATGGTCGTGCCGTGAGAACTCGGCGCCGGATTGCGGCGCATGTCGTGGAACGATTTGTACTGGATCTTTTGACCCTTGAGGACGGGATGCGAGACATCCACCGCCGAATCGATCAGGCCGATGCGCACGCCCTTGCCGCACTGCGAACTGACTTTTTGCCAACCCGCCGCACGGAGCGGAAAATTGCTCCGCGCTGCCCGTTTCGCGGAAAGGTCGAAGCGGTGGTTGGCGTCACCCGAGGCGCCTGGAAGATTGTCCTTGATCAGCGCCATGGCCTTCCGCACCGGCATTTTTCGCGGCGTCTTCAAGCGATAAAACCGATAGTCGATAGCGCCCAGCGATACTTTTTCCATGACCGACATGCCGAGCGCGCCGACCTTCGCCTCGAAACCCCGCGGCGGATTGGCGACCAGCACCTCGCCGGGTTCGAAGTCATCCTGGGGATGGGGCCGCGCGGCGCCGCCACGCCCGCCGCGCCTCAAAAGTCCGCCGGCTGTCCGGGAGTCCTTGCCGCGCAATTCCTTTTCGGTCTTGCTGCCGCGGTCGTAGGAACGAACCTTTACGTCCGCCACCGCCGGCACCGCCAGAGAACAGGCCAAAATTAACGCTGTACCCGCGCCCAAGGCAAACCTCGGGTCCGCCGCGAAACCTGCAACCATTCGACAAATGCTATCTACGTTAAGCCGCCACATACATAGCGCCTCTCTCATGCGGCCGAAGATAGAGCGGCCGCCCACAGCAAAAATGATCGATTGCGCCCCCAGTTCACCGACTTAACGGGCTGTGTCAGCCGGATACTCCGCAACGCGACCAACATTACATTTCTGGGCAAAGAAATGTGTCACACTCATACCGCTAAAACGGTTTTTCGTCCAGTAGTGATCACTTTCTACTGACGCGAGTATGGGATGGTGGGCGGATCAGCCTATTTCGGCGGTATCGTCTTCAGCTTGCTCCAACGCATCAGTCTGATCGAACAACTTTGACAGCACCCGCTCGAAAGACCGTCGCTCGCCGTCGGTCAGGGTGCCGAACAGGTACTCCTCCGTCCGGATGGCGTCGGGCACGAGTTGACGGACGATATCCGTCCCCTTATCGGTCAGGGAGATGATCAAGCGGCGGCGGTCCTCCGGATCCTGCACCGCCGTGATAAGACCGAGATCGAGTAACCGGGTTTGCGCCCGGCTGACGCGGGCCGGATCCATGGCGGTCTTCTGCACGAGATCGAGCCCCGAGCAGGGCTGGTATTTGGCCAGCACTGTCATCATGCGCCATTCCGGAATGTGGAGATTGAACTTGCGCTCGATGATCTTGGCCACCGCCTGCGAGACGCGGTTGGCCACCACCGCCAGCTGGAACGGCGCGAACTCCTCCAACAGGAATTGATCGGATGCCATCGCTCACCTCGTCGTTTCGAGTTGCCTGAAGGCGGCGGTGAGCGCATCGACGATGACTTGGGCGTCATCCCTCGAGATCACCAGTGGCGGCGACATGATGATGTTGTTGCCCGAGACCCGGATCAGGATGCCGTTCTCGTATGCGGTTTCGTCCAATACCTTCATCATGGCCGCATCCGCCGGCGTTTTGGCTTCAAGGTCGGAAACAACGTCGATGGCGATCATCAGGCCGACGCCGCGGACCTCGCCGATAGTCGTCACTTCCTGTGCCAGATTCCGCAATCCGGCCCGGATGAAATCGCCCTGGTCGCGGGAATTGCCCGGCAAATCCTGGGCGAAGGTCGCGTCCAGGGTCGCCAGCGCGGCGGCGCAGCCCACGGGATGGCCCGAGTAGGTATAGCCGTGGTAGATGCCGCCGAGATCGTCGTCGTTTTCCATGAAGGCTTGCTCGATGCGGCCGTTGAGCATCACGGCACCAAACGGGAAGTAGCCCGAGGTGATCGCCTTGGCGAGGCACATGATGTCGGGTTTGATGTCCCACAGGCGCGAACCGAACCAGGCACCGGTGCGGCCGAAACCGGTGACTACCTCGTCGGCGATCAACAGGACGCCGTACTGGTCACAGATCTTGCGCAAGCCCGGCCACAATGCTTTGGGCGGCACCAGAACGCCACCCGCGCCCAGCACGGGTTCCGCGATAAAAGCCGCGACTGTTTCCGGACCCTGAAACTTGATTTCCTCCTCGATCAGCTTGAGGCAGATGGCGGTCAATTCGTCTTCGTCCGCCGTGCCGAAGCTGTTGCGGTAAGCCCACGGGTGGGCAACGTGGAAGCACCCCGGCAGCATCGGCTCGTAGCCCCGCCTGAAGCGGTCGCCGCCATTAACCGACGCGCCGCCGAAGTGGGTGCCGTGATAACCCTTCTTGAACGAGATAAACTTGAAGCGGTCGCGCTGGCCCTGGATCTTCCAATACTGGCGGGCCAATCTGAGTGCGGTTTCAACCGAATCCGAACCGCCCGAGGTAAAGAACGCACGCTTCATGTCCTCCGGTTCGAGAATTTCCGTCAGACGTTGAGAGAGTTCGATCAGACCCGGCGTCGTCGTGCCCTTGAAGGAGGAGTAGTAAGGCAGCTCACCCAGCTGATCGGCGATGGCTTTCTTAACCGGATCGCAGCTGTAGCCGAGATTGACGTTCCACAGTCCGCCGACCGCGTCGACCACCTTGTTGCCCTCCGCATCCGTGACGCGGACCCCGCTGCCGCCGGCGATGATACGCGGCGGATTGGCTTCGATGTCCGCCGGATGTCCCATGGGATGGAAGGCATGGCGGGCGTTGTGGGCCGTCAGAAAATTGTTGTCACGCATAACTCTGAACCTCTTCGCGGCGAAGCGTCTGCAGGATGCCGAGTGCTTCGTCATATGATTTCCGGGGTGTAAGCACGTTGAAGTGGACGCAGGCGAAGCCCGCCGCCAGGCCGCCCTCGATATTGCGCATCTGGTCGTCAACGAAGACGATGCGCTCGGGCGGCAAGGCAATGGCATCCAGGGCCAGGCGGTAAGCCTCGGGATCGGGCTTGAGGATGTGCGTCGTCGTGGCGTCGATGATGTGATCCATCAATTCAAACAGCGGCACCTTGGCCAACACCTCGGCGCCGTAAAACAGTTCAAGCTCGTTGCTCAGGATCGAAACCCCGGCGCCCATTTCCTTGGCGCGGCCAATGGCGTCGACGGCTTCGGGCCGGATGCAGCGGTTGGGATCTTCGCCACGGCTGGCCTTGATGACGTCAATCATCTCCAGTTCGGCGCCGACCAGTTTGCCCAACTGGGCACAGCGTTCGGCCCAGTAGCCGCGTTCGGAAACCTCGTCGGCCTGCATGGCGCTCCACAGGGCGTCGCCCTCCGGCGCGAAGGGTCCTCGCCAATCGAGCGTGCCGGGCTCAAGGCCAAAGGCCGCTTCGATGTCGGGCAGCGTTTCGAACAGGCTCTTGGAAACCACGGAACCGAAATCCAACAGCAGAGCGATGTCGGGAGATCCATCAGCCATTGGCCGAACCCTTCGGCCGGCGCCGGCGTTTGCCGCCGTAACGCGTGGCAAACGAAGAAGCCTTCCAGCCCGGTTTGCCCTCCTCCTCGGCGTCGTCCTTGGTAGCTTCCGGTTTGGCGACATGGGTGGTGACCGGCCGCATCTGGACCAGCGATACCGGCATGCCCGGCTGCCAGCCGTGCGGTACCACCCATTCGATGTCGACCGCAAATCCGGCCTTTTGCTCTACATCGACCAGCAGTGCCGCGATGGCGGAAACTTCCGGCTCCGTCAGCACACGGGCATCGACGAAGGCCTCGGGCATGGCCTTTTCGATGACGGTGGCGGCGCCGACATCCAACATGGAGACGATCTTCTTGGCATTGACGATGTATTCCAAGACCCGCCCGCTTTCCTTGTCGACCTCGATATGATCGGGCGTCACGACGCCCTGAACCAATGCTTCGCCGAAACCGAAAGTCGCTTCGATCACCATTCGATCGGCGGTACCGCGCACCGGATGGACGGAAAAACCCACCCCTGCGGCCCGGGCGTTGACCAGCGTCATGACGCCGAGCGCCATCGGCGTCGCGGCATAGGCCAACCCGTTGTCGCGGCGGTACAAAAGGGCGCGGGCCGTAAACAGCGAGGCCCAGCCGCGTTTCACGTAGTCGAAAAGCTGCTCGGCTCCGGAAACGCCGAGGTAGCTTTCGTACTGGCCGGCAAAACTGGCGTCCTCGGCATCCTCACCGGTTGCCGAGCTCCGCACCGCCACAGGACAGTCGACATGACGCTCAGCCACGCAAAGCGCTTCATAGGCCGCCGTGATTTCTTCCTGCATGGTTTGAGGAAGGTCCTGCGCCGTGATGGCCTGCTCTGCGAACCGGGCCAATCCATCGGCGTCGTCGTTGTCATGGGCTTCGAAGGCTGTAATGCGTGCGGCCAGATCGGTCACCTCGACTACGGCGTCCATAAAATGGAGGAAAGCCTTCGTCGTGACGGCAAAGCCATGCGGGGTTGTGAACCCCTCCGCCCCCGTCTTCACCAGTTGCGCCACCTTGGCCCCGACGACCAATGAGTCCGTTGCTGCCGTCTCTTCGAAGCCGACGACGAAATCGCTCACGCCGCGCGCTCCAGGATGGTGACGCGGCCCCGGTCGCCGTCCACTTCGATGAGATCGCCGTCGCCGATCGCCTTGGTCGCGATGGCCAGGCCGAGCACGCTGGGCACGCCGTACTCGCGGGATATAACCGCGGCGTGCGACAGGCTGCCGCCGGTGTCGCAGACACAGCCGGCGATCTTGGCGAAGGCCGGCGTCCAGGAGGGTGTGGTGCCCTCGCAAACCAGGATTTCACCGACACCCAGCGACGGGATGTCGTCGGCATCCAGCAAGACGCGCGCCCTACCCTGCACGGTTCCGGCGGCGCCCGAAGTGCCGCTGAGAACGTCCGTCGCCGATCCGGCGTCGCGGATGGTGGCGAGAAATTCCTCCGTCACGCCGTCCATTTCGATCATGATGGGATCGGCGATAACCTCGGGCGGTTCGCCCAGGTACTTTGGCATCCGGGCCCGCAAACCATCCCAGTGTTCGAAATAATCACGCCGGTCCCGAATCAGGCCGGTAAACTCGCCGATCTTTCGTTCGCCCCGCGCCACGGCTTCCAGCTCCGGATAGAACAGGAAACAAACATCGGCCGGATCGCTAAGATCGAGCGCCTCGCCGATGGACTTGGCGGCCCGGTGCAGCGGGATCGTCGCCCGCATGTCGATGTAGTAGTTGTGATCCTCGTTCCACCAGATGAAGTTGGCCGCCTGCAGGCTTTCCAGGGCCTCGTCAAAGGTCGCCTGCTCCGAGCCACTGAGTTTCCCGCGCGCCGCCTCGATGGCGGCGTCGCGATGGCCGCGCGAGGTTGCCAATTCGGCGTCAACGTCCTGAATATCACCCTGGGCGATCAGCGTCTTGATCGTGCCCAGCGCCCGGGAGGGATCGTCGCGCCAGTGCGGCTGCAGCGGGTTGCCGACATCGTCGTTGCGCCAACCCCATTGATCGAGATAAGCGTCAAATTCGTTGAGGAAGGCGGGACCGTCATCCACCGCGCCGGCAAGTACCGCAGAGAGTTCGTGGGCTTCGTTATCGGCGAAGACCTGATGCAACGGCCCGTCCTTGACCCGGCCCGCCAGATTGAGCAGCGCCTTATCGCCCTCGGTCACCATGCTGGACCGGCCCTGCAGGAATTTCGGCACGTCCGACGTGGCGATGCCGAGCTCGTCGCAAAAGCCGCAGAAGCCGAGGTAGTTGACCAGCAGCGGGTACATGTAGGTGAAGTGGGCTTCCCACAGGCGCCGGGCGTGCAGCCGTGAGGCCTCCAGGTAGTCGGCGAGTTCGCCGAGGGATTTGCCGGCGGTGTCGAAACGCTCCAGCGATTGCGCCCGGCTCTCGATCATCTTGGCGGCGGCGGCCCAATCGTCTTCGAAGGTTTCAAGGAACTTGGGCAGAAATATATCGAGTTGGCGTTCGCGCTCGGCCTCCTCGTCCTCGTTGAACTGGGGCACCTCGGCGACGTAGCAGTGGATGCCCGCCATGCCGATGTCCTGGCCGTTCGATGTCGGCACGTGCGTCGAATAGGCCGTCGACTGCATGCCCCAGGCGAGACCGTCCTCCATCATCACGTATCCCAACGGCGTCACGCCGTAGGACCAGCGGTAGTCCAATATCCAGAACTCGCCGAGATCCGCTTCCGTGAGATGGCGGGTGGGCTGGAACATGCGCGGGCCGGACAGCATGACGCCGTCGGATCCCGGATAGCCTTTGTCCCGGACGATTTCTTCTGCCGTAAGCTCAGCGATCATGGCCGACCGCACTCCCCTGTTGATTGTTTGTTATGGCCGCGTCGGCGGCACCGATTCGTAGCAGGCCGAATAAATGTTGCAAGTAAAATAATTGCATTGACAATTAATTCAAGGAACCGACTACTAATGCCGTCGAATGCAACCGGGGGAGCCGCCGTTGACCGGATTCAAGCCAGATGCCGTTGAACGCCTGATCGCAGAGGAGCAGGCGCGCTTTTCGGCGGGTCATCCGCGCTCCGCCGAAATGTTCACGGCAGGCCGGCAGAGCTTTCTCTACGGCACGCCGATGCACTGGATGCGCCGCTGGGCGGGCGGCTTTCCACCTTACGTCGAGCGGGCCGAGGGCACGCACCTGTGGGATGTCGACGGCAACGAATACGTCGATTTCTGCCTCGGCGACAGCGGCGCCATGTGCGGCCACGGCAACCCCGATATCGCTGACGCCATCAACCGGCAGATCCTGAACGGCGCCACCATGATGCTGCCGACGGAAGACAGTTTGTGGCTGGGGGCGGAACTTCAGCGCCGCTTCGGCCTGCCCTACTGGAACCTCAACGTCTCCGCCACCCAGGCCAACCGCGATGTTGTGCGCATCAGCCGCATGATCACGGGCCGCGACAAGGTCCTGGTTTTCAATGGCTGCTACCACGGCGCGGTGGACGAGGCCTTCCAGGCCATCCACGACGGCAAGCGGGGCTTGCGCAACAACATCCACGCCAACGCCGTCGACTATGAACGCGTCGGCAAGGTGGTTGAGTTCAACGACATCGATGCGCTAGAGGCCGCACTCGCTCCCGAAGACGTCGCCTGCGTCCTGGCCGAACCGTTCATGACGAACTGCGGCATGGTGCCGCCGGACGAAGGCTTCAACGAAGCGCTGCGGGAGCTGACGGCCCGAACGGGCACGCTCCTGATTTGGGACGAAACCCACACGGTCTCAAGCGGCATCGGCGGTTACTGCCGCAAGCATGACCTCACCCCGGATATCCTGGTTGTCGGTAAGGCCATCGGCGGTGGCGTGCCGGTGGCGGTTTACGGCTTCTCCGAAGATATCGCCGAACGGGTCTGGGCGGAATTGCCGGCCCTAAATCCCGCCGTTAAACAGAGCGCCAACGCGGGCCTCGGCGGGACGCTGGCCGGCAACGCCCTGACGGTCGCGGCCGTCCGCGCCGCCTTCGAACACGCCCTCAACGATCAGGGCTACGCCACCATGGCGGACATTTCCGCCCGCATCGCCGGGGACGTGCAGTCTGCGATCGACGACGCCGGCGTACCCTGGCACGTCACCAACCTCGGCGGCCGGGTCGAGTACATGTTCAGCCCCGATGCACCGCGCAACGGCACCGAGGCGCTGGCGGCACGGGACAACGGCATGGAGGTGCTGCTGCACGCCTATTTTCTCAACGAAGGCATTCTGTTGACGCCGTTTCATAATATGGTGTTGACCTGTCCGGCCTCGTCTCATGACGACGCGGCGGCGCACGGCCGGGTATTCCGCTCGTTCCTGGACTGGTTGGAGAAAAATGACGCGAGGTCTCCATGAGCAATAGACTGGAAGGCAAGACCGCCCTCGTCACCGGCGGCGGCCGCGGTATCGGCGAGGCCATCTGCAAGCGCTTCACGGAAGCCGGCGCCTCGGTCGTGGTCGCCAACCGGACGCTGGAGCTCGCTGAAAAGGTCCGGGACGAAATCCGGGAGGCCGGCGGTGTGGCGGAATGCATACAGCTCGACGTCGATGGCGCCGATCGGATCAAAGCCGCCGTCGCGGAGACCGTTGCGGCATTCGGCGGTCTCGACATCGCCGTCCATAACGCGGGCGTCTGCCCCTGGACGCGCATCGAGGACCTCGACGACGATACGCTTGAGCAAACTCTCGGCGTTAACCTCAAGCCCTGCTTCTGGCTGACCCAGGCAGCCCTGCCGCATTTCAAGGCACGGGGAGCGGGCCGCATTTTGGTCACGTCTTCGGTTACCGGACCCCATGTCGCCCTGCCCGGCGCGGTGCACTACGCCGCCGCCAAGGCCGGCGTGAACGGCTTCGTGCGTGGCGCCGCCCTGGAACTGGCACCGCACGCCGTTACCGTCAACGCCATCGAACCCGGCCTGATCGCCAAGCCGCACCGGGGCGCGGTGGCCAACACCGACAATCGCGAAAGCGTCGAGCAACATATCCCGCTGGGCACGCTGGGCGAGCCCGACGACATCGCCCACGCCATGGTCTATCTCGCCTCGGACGAGGCCAGGTACGTCACCGGGCAGTGCTGGTCCATCGACGGCGGCAGCATGTTGGTGGAAAACCCCGAGTTCATCCGCCGGACGCCGAAAGAGGGTTAGGCGTCAGACCTCAAAAGCGATCGACACGGTAGGTCTTGAGATCAACCGGCGGCGTTCGTCCGGCGGCAATGTCGGCGATAATCTTGCCGGTAATGGCGCCAAGCGTCATGCCGAACTGACCGTGTCCCATGGCCAGGAATACGTTCGGCCATCCCGGTACAGGTCCGATGACGGGCAGGCTGTCAGGCGTCAGGGGCCGGCCGCCCATCCAGCGCACGGCGTCGCGATTGTCGAGGTCCGGCAGCATGCGTTTGGCAAGGCGATAGAGCATGTCGGCACGCGGCCAGTTGGGCGGTGCATCGTCACCGGCGAATTCGATCGTGCCGGCGAGCCGGAGACCCTCGGCCATCGGTGTCGCGGCGAAGTGGGCTTCACCGTCGATTACGGGGCCCCTGAGATCGCTGACCGGCGTCGGCAGCATGAGATGATAGCCCCGACCGTTGGCAATCGGCAGCCGGAGGCCCAACCGGCGCAGCAAGGGACCGCCGTCAACACCCAGGGCGATGACCAAGCGGTCCGTGGCGTGCTTCAAGCCCGGGCCGATCACCATGTTGGGTCCGTCCGGGCCAAACTCCAAATCGCTGACTTCATTGCGCAACAATTCGCCACCCAGTTTTTGGAAGTGGGCCGCGTATCGTGTCGTCAATTCGCCTGGATTAACCGTGAAGGCGTTATCGGGCAGATGGTAGGCCCAGCGGTAATCGCGGCTGAGGGCCGGCTCCATCTGACGGATTTCGTCCTCACCCAGGCGCTCGGTGTTGACGCCCTTCTGCTCGAACAGATCCATCATGGCGCCGTCCGCGCCGAACGCCGCTTCGCTGGGGTATGCGAACAAGATGCCACGGGCGGCAATCAGGTCTTCCGCCCCCGCCTCACGGGCCAGCGCCCGGTGCGCGTCTCCCGCTAACTTTGCGATCGCCTGAAGCCCTGTCATGCTGGCGTCGATGCGCGCGGAGCCCGAAGCCGCGGTGAGACGGGCGAAAAAGGGGAGCAATCCGGGAATACTCCGCCACCGGACGGATAGCGGGCTATCGGGATCGAGGAGGTATTTGGGAAGCTGCCGCATCATGCCTGGCGCCGCCACAGTGAGGGGCATGGCGGTTTGGATAACCCCGGCATTGCCGAACGAAGCGCCCATTCCGGGCGCGTCGCGGTCAATGAGCGTGACCGGAAACCCTTCGAGACGAAGCGCAAGCGCCGTCGACGTGCCGACGATGCCGGCGCCGAGAACGGTGTAATGCGGACGCGCGTTGGTGTTCATGCGGTTCAACCCCGCCCGGATGGTAAACCCGATGCGGCCATCAAACCAGTCAGGCGAAGGCGGTAATTCCGATCAGGGCGTGGACTTTCGGTTTCTATGCTGAACCGGTCTAATTGAGTTTGGCAGTCAGCATTGCCCTGATGTCCTTCAGCAGTAATTCGGCGGCATGCGATCCGCCAATTTTTACCTGACCTTTCTTCGCGCACGTGCGGAAAGCCAATCGACGCTCTTGCCTGTTCAGCAGGTAGCCCGAGCCCGTTTCGTATTCGTAGCCGTCGGCGCGCAGCGCTACGGTGCAGCCGGCCATGCTGTAGGCGTTCGGCAGGTTACGAATGCCAACCATCGGCGCATCGAAGGCGTGATAGGCGCCGGCATAAAGCGTTATGTCCCAGTCCCGCTCGCGCGACTTCATCCTGCCGACCTGCTGGATGCAGGGCTTGGCAGGGGTCCAGTTGTCTTTTTCGCCGATAAAAACATGGACCGGACTGTCGGTGACATTGCCGTCTTCGATGACCGTGCACAAAGGATAGAGCAGGAGGTATGCGGCGAAGTCGAGATCGCCGGCAACTTTCTTTCTGTAAGGCGTCCAGGCGGCATAGAGCGCGGCGATCGCACCCTTGCTGCTGCCCATGATCACGATCTTTTCCGGGTCCACCTCGGTTCGGTTTACCAAATACCTGAGCGCCCTCAAGGCATCCGTCGTCATCATCGCCGCCGTCACTTCGGTCTGACTGCCCACAGTCGAACCAACCCCCCGTGGGCCGAAACTGTCGATCTGGAGGGTAATGAAACCGAGCGAACGGGCCAGTTCAAGATATTGATGATGGCGAAGCAGCCGGCCGCCCGAGCCATGCATGAAAATGAAAGCCGGCATGGTTTCTTCGGTTTTCTCCGGATAGACCAGATCGGCACTGATCGGGATATCGTACTCCGGCTTTGCTTCCTCCAGCAGATCGCCCAGCTGATAGGGACTGGCCGACAGGAAACTCACTTCCTCGGCCTCGACGACAGCCGCAAAAGCCAGGTTAAAGGCAAACAACAAACCCAGAATACCCAGCCTCACGCCCCTTACCATCACGCTTCCTCTCTACACTCCTCCCGTCATCAGCACCGGAGAGGAAATTCATTTCCTTTTGGTCAGTGGCATCCGTTGAAGGGGGCGGCGACAACAATTTACAGAGTTGCAAACCAAAATAATGAAAGATTGTTATTCTGAAAACTCGACACTTACGACGCCCAATCCTTCAATTCGCACCTCAAACCCGTCTCCCGGATTGACCGCCGCAATGGGCCCCAGGGCGCCGGAGAGAACGAGATCGCCGGCGCGTAGCGGTTCGCCGAGTCGGGCCATCTTGCCGGCCAGCCAGGCGAGCGACTTCAAAGGTCCGCCGTAGCATTCCGGACCGCCGCCGCGGGATACGGTCTCCCCGCCCTTGGTCATCGTCATACGGCAGGCATCGGGATCGAACTTATCCAACGTCACGCGATCGCGGCCCAGCACGAACAGGCCCGAGGAGGCGTTGTCGGCGATGGTATCCACCGCCTCGATCCGCCAGTCCAGGATACGGGAACCAATGATCTCGATGGCCGGCACGGCGTATTCGACTGCCGCCGCCGCATCCCCGGGCCCAACCTCTTCCGTCTCCAGATCGGCGCCCAGCACAAACGCCACTTCGCCCTCGACGAAGGGCTGGTGTGTGCGGGACATGGGAACGGTATCCAGCGCCGACATATCCATGTCGGCAAAGAGCGTGCCGTAGTTGGGTTCGTCGACCCCGAGTTGCTCCCTCAAGCCCGCCGACGAGAGCCCGACCTTCCGGCCGACCTTGTCGCGTCCATTCTCCAGCCAATGCCGCGTGTTGGTATGCTGGACGGCGTATGCGGCGTTGAAATCGCGGGCGCCGATTTGGTCGGCGACGGGGGCGATGGGCGTGCGGTTTTCCCAGGCTGAGCGCAGTCTTAGGGCGGTCTTCCGGACAGCTTCTTCGTTTGCCATCAAATACTAACTCGTGAGCTCGCAACGCCGCCAAACCTGGGGTTCGGAACCGGCTTCGTTGCGCGTTTCGACATTGGGCCAGAGATGCAGATAATCGTCGCTGATCAGCACCATGGTCACGGTTTCGCCCTCGCCTTTCTCGTTTTTCGGCACGACATAGGCGTAAGCGTGACGGTCATAATCACCGCGTATGGTGGCGCCGCCCGGTGTCACGATCCTGGAACCGTCGATTTCCATGTGACGGCCGTCGGCATGGCACCAGTTGCCGTCGATGGCGTCGGCCCGCGCGGTGCCGGCGGAGAGAAGTGCGACGGCCAAAACGATGCCGGTCAGCGCAATGTTTCTACTTTTCATCGTGCCCCCCGTGCGTCACTGGCCGATCTGCAGAATCATACGGCCCTGGGCCGTGCGGTTGTCGATGGCGTCCATGGCAAGGTGGAAATCTTCCAGCGGCAGCGTCCGGCTGATCTTCGGGTTAATTTTGCCCGCGCCGGCCAAAGCCATGATTTCCACCGCCAGCGCCTGAAACGCCTGGGGGTTCTGTTCCGGCCAGGCGCCGGTGTTGACGCCGACGATCGAGGCGCTTTTCAAGAGCGGCCGGTTGGCGCCGATCTGGGCGATGCGGCCGGCGGCAAAACCGATGACCAGTATGCGTCCTTCCCAGGCCAGCGCCCGGACGGATTGGTCGAAGACGTCGCCACCTATGGGATCGTAAATCAGATCAGCGCCGCGCCCCTTGGTTAGTTCATCAATACGCTCGCGGATATCTTCCTCACCATAGTTGATGATCTCCGCCGCGCCGTACTCGCGGGCCAGCGCGGACTTGGCATCGGACCCGACGCCTGCGATGACGGTCGCCCCCCACAACTTGCCCAGTTCAACCGCCGCCAGACCGACGCCGCCGGTGGCGCCATGGACAACAAGCGTTTCGCCCGGCTTGATCTGGCCGCGCACTTTCAGGGCATAGGCCGCGGTGATGTAGTTGTGCAGGATGGCGGCGCCGGACCCGTAGCTCACGCTGTCGGGCAGGGCGACGGTGCGCCAGTGCTTGACCGCGAATCGTTCGGCAAAGGCGCCAAACAGGTGGAAAGCGGCGACGCGATCGCCCGGCCCCACATTTGCGACATCGGCGCCGACCGCGATGACTTCGCCCGCGCCTTCAGCGCCGACCACGTAAGGCAGGTCGGGACGGATCTGGTATAGACCGCGCGAAATCAGCAGGTCTATGAAGTTCACCGAAGCGGAATCCACGGCGATCAGGACTTCATCCCGTTCCGGCACGGGCGCCTCGACCGATTGGATCGTCAGTCCCGACGGTCCGTCGAATTTCGTGCACACCACTGCTTTCATGCGATGACTGTGCGGCAATGCCGATTATTGATCAAGATGGAGGGCGGTCACGAGCGCGTGTTGGCGGCCTTCAGGCGCAAACCCGGGCCCGGGCGTAGTTCCAGGTTCCGGGGATTGACCGGCTTTTTGTCGCTCTCCCGGACAAGCGAAAGCCTGACGGCATCGCCTGTTTGCCTGTCGACCAGTTCAAGGGGATGATCGCCGGCCGCGTTGACATGTTCGTTGCCCCATTCCTTGAGGGCGATCAAAATGTTGCGAAGGCCCATGCCTTTGCTCGTCAGAACGTATTGGTGACGGGCTCTTTTTCCGGTTTCCCGGTATACTTCACGGCACAGAATATCTTGATCGACAAGAGCACTTAAACGCCGCGACAGCAGGGCTCTGGGGATGTCGAGGTGGGTGCGAAAATCCTCGAAGCGCCGGATGCCGTTGAAGGCGTCCCGGATGATCAGCAGGGTCCACTTGTCGCCCAGGATCTTCATTGCACCGGCGACCGGGCAATTCTCCGTATCAACTTCGCGCCAATCCATTTTTCCAGGCCCGTCCGAATTCATGGCTTGATTTCGCCCCTACCATACTCCAAGATTTACTGAGTTCATAATATGAATTTAGAGGTGGCGAAATGTCTGCGACCGAGTGGAAAAAAACGGCCTGCAATATTTGCTATGCCAACTGCGGGCTCGACGTCCAGACCGAGGGGCGGGAGATCACCAAGGTCAAGGGCGACAAATCCCACCCCCGTTCGCAAGGCTATCTCTGCCAAAAGGCCGACGCCATTAAGCACTACCAGAGCCACGCAATGCGCCTAACCTCGCCGCTGCGGCGCAACGCCGATGGCGGCTTCGACGAGGTTAGCTGGGATACCGCGCTGGGCGAAATCGCCCGCAGGCTGCTGGACATCCGCGAACAATATGGTCCGAGATCGTTAAGCTATTATGGCGGCGGCGGCCAAGGCAATCATTCGGGCGGCGGCTACGGCATCATGATGATGCGGGGCCTGGGCGCCACCGATTTTTACAGCTCACTCGCCCAGGAGAAATCCGGCCGCTTTCTCGTCAACGGCAAGATGTTCGGTTCGCAGAACTGCAATCACACCATCCAGGCGGAGGACGCCGATCTATTGGTCGTGCTGGGCGGCAGCGTCTGGCAGGCGCAATGCGAGCCCGGCGCACGCTCTCACCTCAAGCACGCCGCCGGCGACGAGGCGCGCAAGATTATCGTGATCGACCCGGCCCGCACCAAAGACGCCGAGATGGCCGACCTGCACCTCCAGATCAAGCCCGGCACCGACACCTATCTGCTGGGCGCAATGCTCAAATTGCTGATCGACCGGGGCGCCACCGACGAAGCATTTATCGCGGAACACACGCTGGGCTGGGAAGCCGTCAGGAAGGATCTGGAAACGATCCCGGTGAAAAGCTGGATCGCCCACACCGGGCTGGCGCAAAAACAAGTCGAGCAGGCCGTCGACATGATCGCAGCCGCGGAGGCTATGACCCTGCGCACCGAACTCGGCATCGAGATGGGCCGCAATTCGACACTCAACAGCTACCTCGGCAATCTGGTGTTCCTCGCCACCGGCCACTTCGGGCGGCCGGGCACCCACGCCATCCACAGCTGGCTGCAGCCCCTGTTCGGCAATTCCAAGGGTGCGACGTCGGTCACCACGGGCATGCAGGAGATCGCCGGCCTTTATCCGCCCAACCGCTTCGCCGCCGAAATCCTGTCGGATAATCCCGACCGCCTGCGCGCCGTCATCGTCGACAGTTCGAACCCGGCGAACTCGGCGGCCAACACACGGGCCACCGAGGATGCCTTCAGGGCGCTTGACCTTCTCGTCGTGGTCGACGTCGCCATGAGCGAGACCGCCGAGCTTGCCGATTATGTGCTGCCCGCGGCGTCCGTTTATGAAAAGTGGGAGTTTACGCTTTTTTCGTTCTCCTTCCCGACCAACTATTTCCATTTGCGCCGGCCCCTGTTCGAGCCGCTGGAGGGCACCCGCACCGAGCCCGAGATCTACGCCGGACTGGCTAAACGACTGGGGTTGTTGCCGGACGATCACAAGATTGCCGAACTGCGGAGCCTGGCGGCCGGCGACCGCTTGGCGTTCTCGCAGGCGTTCATGGCGCTGCTCAAGGAAAAACCGGCATTCGGCGCGGTTGCGCCGGTCATCCTCTATCTCACGCTGGGCAAGTCGCTGGACGACGGCGCGGCGGTAGCTTCCATCCTTTGGCCTGCCTGTCACCGGCTCGCGGCGCGCGATTCAAAGGCCGTTCAGCGCGCCCTCGGCTTGGAGACCGATGGCGCCTTGCTGGGCGAGGCCTTGTTCCAACGAATTCTAACCTCGCCCTCCGGCACCCCATTCACCATCCACGAGTTCGATGAAATTTGGGATCTGCTGGCTTACCCGGACAACAAGATCAGGCTGGAAATTCCGGAAATGCTGGAGTGGCTCAACCGGCTCGACCCCGCCGAAGACGGCCCGGATGAGGATTATCCCTTCATCGTCTCCTTCGGCCAGCGGCGGCGCTTCAACGCCAATCAGATCATCCGTTCGCCCAAATGGCGCAAGGACGATCCCGACGGCGCGTTGCGCATCAACCCGGCCGACCTCGCCCAGATCGGCGCCGCGGACGGCGGCTGGGTCACGGTGGAAACCCGTACGGGCAAGCTGACGGCGCGGGCGGAGGCCGACGACAGCCTGCGCACGGGCTACGCCACCTTGCCGCACGGCTACGGCATGACCTACCCGCTGGCCAACGGCGAGCGGGTCAGCGTCGGCCCGCGCATCAACCTGCTGACGGCCAGCGACGACTGCGACCCCATCACGGACACGCCTTATCACAAAAACGTCGCCTCAGCGCTCCGCGCCGCCAGCAACGAGGAAGCGGCGGCAAGCGAGGACATTGCCGGCAAGGTCGCGGCCTTCATTTCCACCTGAGCCCAATCCATGTATCGTGCGCCGCATGGCACAGGGTACGCACGACTATGAGGACGATCCCCGAAACAGGGACATCCTGATCTACATAAACGGGGAGGTCGTTCCGCGCCAGGAGGCCGTCGTATCGGTTTTCGACAGCGGCTTCGTCCTGGGCGATGGCGTCTGGGAGGGCTTGCGGCTGCACAACGGCAAACTCGCCTTCGCCAACGCCCACATGGCGCGCCTCTATGAAGGCGCCAAGGCCATAGACATGGACAGCGGCTTGACGCCCGAGAAATTGACAGCGGCTGTGCTGGAGACCACCGCCGCCAACAACATGACATCGGACGTACATATCCGCCTGATGGTCACGCGCGGTCTCAAGGCCACGCCCTACCAGGACCCGCGCGCCACCGTCGGCGGTGCGACCATCGTCATCATCCCCGAGTACAAAACGCCGCTGCCCACGACGGCGACCGACGGCATCAGCCTCTTCACCGTTCATGTCCGGCGCGGGCAGCCCGACGTGCTGGATCCCAAAATCAACAGCCACAGCAAACTGAACTGCATCACCGCTTGTATCCAGGCGACCAAGGCCGGCGCCGACGAGGCCCTCATGCTCGACCCCCAGGGCTTCGTCGCAACCTGCAACTCGACGCATTTCTTCATCGTGCGCCAGGGCGAGGTCTGGACTTCGACGGGCGATTACTGCCTGCCCGGCATAACGCGGGCCAATGTCATTGATCTCTGCCGCATGAACGGCCTGCCGGTTTTCGAAAAGAATTTCAGCCTGACCGAGGTCTATGGCGCCGAGGAAGCCTTTGTTACCGGCACATTCGCCGGCTTGGCGCCGGTGCGCGAAATCGATGGCCGCGTCATCGGAACCGGCGCCAGGGGCGATATGACCGAGCGCCTGCAGGAACTCTACGGCCAATTGATCGAACGGGAATGCCCGGCGTGACCATCCACCGCATCGCCATGTGGTCGGGTCCCCGCAACATTTCGACCGCCGCCATGCGGGCCTGGGAAAACCGTACCGACACCGCCGTCTGGGACGAGCCGCTGTACGGCCACTACCTTGCGGAAACCGGCATCCACCATCCCATGCGCGAGGACGTCATCGCCTCGACGGAAACCGACTGGCGCAAGGTCACGGCGCAACTTGTCGGTCCCGTACCTGGCGGCAAGGCCATCCACTACCAGAAGCACATGACCCACCACCTGCTGGACCACATCGGGCGGGACTGGATGGACGGCGTGACCAACTGTTTCCTGATCCGCGATCCGGCTGAGGTCATCGCCTCATATGCCGTCAAGCGGGATGAAGTGACCCTGGCTGATATCGGCGTCGACAGCCAGGCCGAGATATTCGACTATGTCTGCCGGCGGACCGGCAAAATACCGCCCGTACTGGATTCCCGTGACGTACTGACCAACCCCGAGGCCATGTTGAAGTTGCTATGCGAGGCGGTCGGTGTGCCGTTCGATGAACACATGCTGAGTTGGCCGGCTGGCCGGCGCGACAGCGATGGCGTCTGGGGCGCGCACTGGTACCACGCGGTCGAGGCCTCGACCGGCTTCGCCCCCTACAAGCCCTCGCAGCCCCTCGAAGGTGAACTTGCAGAGATGGCCGAAGCTTGCCGGCCGCAGTACCTGGCGCTCTATGAAAAGCGGTTGCGAAGCCAGGACTAATACCACCCTTGACGCGACGTTTGGCCGGTCCGCTAGGGTCGGCCCATGCACGCCACATTGGGAAACGTCCGGCATCACGGCAACGGCCTTCTGGCCCACTGCGAGCCCTGCATCCACTGTGGCGAACTCGATTTATCGGCGTTGATCGATCGGCTGGGGGATCAAACTCCGCTGCCCAGCCTGAGACCCTTGCTTCGCTGCACCAAGTGCGGCGCCCGGGACGGCGTTGTGCGCATCGCCATCCCGTGGCGCTGAAGCGGTTATTCAATCCGCTTCAAATGCCGCCATTATCTGATATATTATGAATATATTACCCAGATTTAGGCAATTATCGGGAGCCCCCCATGTCCACGATCAGCCACCGGGAGAAATTGCTGGCCGTCATTCGCGGCGAAACCGTCGACACCATGCCGTGGGTACCGCGCATCGATCTTTGGCACAACGCCCAAGAAATCAGAGGCACCCTGCCGGATCGATTTGCCGGTATGTCGGTGGAGGACATTCACCGCGACCTAGGTTGGCCGCTGCACAAGTTCATCCCTGAATTCAGCCGCCCGGAAAAGATCGAGGACACCACCCACCGCGGTATCGGGCTTTACGACCTGAAGGAATATCCCTGCAGCTTCGAGTTTTCCCCGGACGTCGATATCCGGGTCACAACCGATACCAGCGACGGCGGCGAAATGCGGCGGGTCGAGTACCACACGCCGGTCGGCGATGTGAGCGTCGTGCACGGTTTCACGGCTGAGATGAAAACCGCCGGCGCTTCCATCTCCTGGGTCAAGGAGCACGCCATCAAGCGGCCGGAAGATTACAAGGTGCTGGCCCACATCTTCGGCAACCTGACGATCAAACCGGCCTACGAACGATACAACAAGTTCCGCGAGGCAGTCGGCGACGACGGCATCGCCGTGGCGCAGGGCATCGGCATCGCCTGCGGCTCGCCCATGCACTTCATCCAGAAAACCTTCCTCGACGCCACCGAATTCTACATCCACCACCATGATTACCCCAACGAGATGGCGGAATTGCTGACGGCGATGGAGCGCGTCTACGATCAGCTCCTCGACGTGCTCTCGGGCGTCGAGATGGACGCCATCCTGTGGGTGGCCAACGTCGACGACATGATCACCTACCCCAAGCTCTACGCTGAGCACTTCCAGCCCTGGTGCCGCAAGGCCTCCGAAATCCTCAAACCGAAGGGGGCGGCCATCATCTGCCATCCCGACGGCGAGAACGAGGGCCTGATGGAACTGCTGACGGACAGCGGCCTCGACGTCGCCGACGCCGTCACCCCCTACCCCATGACCAAGGTGAAGATCGAGGATTATTACGACCAATGGTGCCGGCCCGGACACCTGACCATTCACGGCGGCATCCCCGAGATGTTGCTGCTGGAAAAATCCTCCACGGAGGAAGACCTCAAGGACTTCATGGACAGCCTCTTCAAGACCATCGCGCCCGGCACGCACTTCATCGCCTCAATCGGCGACACCACACCGCCGGACGCCGATTTCGACCGGCTGTTGTACATCGGCGAGCGCATCGAGAAGGAAGGCGCCCTACCGCTCAAGGCTGGAACCTACCAGTCCATCTCACCCGCCGGCATGGCGGCGGCCAAGGAAGCGGTGACGCCAAAATCGACCGAAGAGACCATTGCGGAAATGGACGTCGAGGAGGCGCTTGAGCAGATCACTAGCGACGTACTGGAGGGCGAGGAGGAAGACATCCTCGTCCATACCCAGGAATTGCTCGACCAGGGCTTTTCCGCCCAGGACATTCTCAACAAGGGCATGCTGCCCGCCATGGACGTGATCGGCGGCCGCTTTTCCGACGGCACCGTGTTCATTCCTGAAGTCCTGCTCTCAGCCCGCGCCATGAACGACGGCCTCAAACTACTAGAGCCCTACCTCGCCACCAGCAACGTCAAGCGCGGCGGCAGGGTGCTGATCGGCACCGTCTTGGGCGACCTCCATGACATCGGCAAGAACATGGTCGTCAGCATGATGAAAGGCACGGGTTTCGAGGTGATCGACATGGGCGTCAACGTCAGCACCGACAACATCGTCGAGCAGGTGCGGGAGCACCGGCCCGACATCCTCGGCCTCTCGGCCCTGCTGACCACGACGATGCCGCAGATGAAGGAGGTGATCGACGCGCTGGATGAGGCCGGATTGCGCGAGGATCTCAAGGTCATCGTCGGCGGCGCGCCGGTCAACCAGATGTTCGCCGACCACGTCGGGGCGGACGGCTATGCCCAGGACGCCGGCGAGGCCGTTGCCGTCGCCAAACGGCAAATGCTGGCGGAAGCAAGTTAGCTATGCCACAAGGTAGACCAGTGTCGAGTCATGAATGGACGCCGCCGATCAATGCCGAACCTGTTCCCGATCGCCGAAACAGTAAACGCGGCGCAGGCAAAATTTGAAGACCGCGGACTGCCGCCGCACCTGGCGGCGGCCGTAGCCGACAATCTGGTTTGCGCCGATATGATGGGTCACCGGACCCATGGGCTCGCCCTGATGCCCTATTACCTGCAAGCGATCGACGAGGGCGGAATGGCGACATCGGGCACAGCCGAAACGGTCCGCGACGACGGCGCGACGATGTTCATCAAGGGGAACAGATTGCCCGGCGGCTGGCTGCTGCCGCAAGTCATCGAGGAGATGATGGACCGCAGCGCCGGGCACGGGGTTGTCTCGGCCAGCATCGCGGACTGTTTCCACATCGGCGCCCTGCAGGTTTATCTCCAGGCGCCTTGCGATCAAAAACTCATGTGTTTGTTATCCGCCACCGATCCCAAGATCCGTTCGGTCGCTCCGCACGGCGGCGTCGATGCCGTCACGACATCCAATCCGATCGCCTGCGGCATCCCGACAGAAGACGATCCCATCCTGATCGATATGACGACCTCGGTCGTCAGCAACGCCACGTTCATGCACCACTCGGCGGCGGGGACCGCCCTGCCCGGCCTTTGGGTAAAGAACAACAAGGGCGAGTTCACGAACGATCCAAACGTCATGTCGGACGATCCGCCCGGTACGATCGCCGCCCTGGGCGGTGAGGAATTCGGCTACAAGGGATTTGCCCTCGGCATGATGGTCGAGGCCCTTGCGCTGGCGCTCAGCGGTTTCGGCCGCACGGAAGACCGGCGTCTGATGAGTGAGGGCGTATTCGTTCAGATCATCAACCCGGATTATTTTGCCGGCAGGGACACGTTCCTGCGGGAGATGCAGGCGCTGGCCGACAAGACCCGCAGT
>CAYOAD010000036.1:0-23756 GCA_964401845.1 uncultured Rhodospirillaceae bacterium
ATCCCGATGTCCCGAATTGCGTGTTTGAATGACCGCAATTCAGACCGGTTTATGCCGGACGGCCAATCGCCTTTCGCTCCAGCGGTTGGGGGCCGAATGAAGCGAGCAGCGCTATGTAATTATAAGTCTCTATTTCTCAAATATACCAAACAAAATTTTGCGATTTCGGTGTGTTGAGTAAGAAAATTCCTATTTTCGGGCTCTTTTTAGCTAATTAATCACAATTTCGGCGCCTCGAGCCCGGCCTGGCGGCAGCAGGCCGTCAACGTATTCAGCAACAGACAGGCAATCGTCATCGGCCCGACGCCGCCCGGTACAGGCGTAATGGCGCCTGCGACGGCGGCGGCTTCGGCAAAAGCGACGTCGCCGACAAGCCGGGTTTTGCCTTCTTCGGCGCCGGGGATACGGTTTATCCCGACGTCGACGACGGTGGCGCCGGGCTTGATCCAATCGCCGCGGATCATCTCGGGCCGGCCCACGGCGGCAACGACGATATCGGCCCGCCTGACGACGTCGGGCAAGTCGCGGGTGCGCGAATGGGCCACCGTCACGGTACAATTTTCAGCCAACAGCAAGGCCGCCATGGGCTTGCCGACGATGTTGGAGCGTCCGACGATCACCGCCTCAAGTCCGCTGAGATCGCCCAACGCATCGCGCAGCAGCATCAGGCAACCGAGCGGCGTGCAGGAGACCATGGCGTCCTGCCCGGTCGCCAGCAGGCCCGTGTTGACGACGTGGAAGCCGTCGACGTCCTTCGCGGGATCGATGGCGGAAATGACCGCATGCTCGTCGATGTGACCGGGCAGCGGCAACTGCACCAGGATTCCGTGAACGCGCGGATCGGCGTTAAGCTCCTCCACTTTGGCCAGCAAGTCATCCTGCGTCGTATCCTCGTCAAGGCGGAATTCGAAGCCCTCCATACCGGCCTCGATGGTCTGGCGGTTCTTGTTGCGCACGTAGATCTGACTGGCAGGGTCGTCGCCCACGAGGACCACGGCCAGCCCCGGCGTCAGACCGTGGTCAGATTTGAGGACGGTGACCTGCTCGGCGATACGGGCCCTGAGATCGGCCGAGAAGGCGCGGCCGTCGATGATTTTGGCGCTGGGTTCGGTCATGAAACTACTCGCGGTTGGGGGGGTTAAACGTCTTCGGTCTCGTCGAAATCACTGTCCGGATCGGCGTCCAGGAGCGCCCAGCTGATACGCTCGGCATGTTCCGCCAGGGTATCCTCGTCGGCCTCGACCGCGGCCTCGGGGTTCTCCCACGGCGTGCCGGGCCAGCCGGGATCGCCTTCGTGGCGGGGAATAACATGCCAATGCAGCCATGGCACGATATTTCCGAACGAGGCGACGTTCATTTTATCGGCCTTGTACAGCCGCGCCAGCGTTTGCGTGACCAGGCGGACCTCCCCCATCATCAAGAGGTAGTCCTCGCCCTCAAGGTCGTGGATCTCGCGGTTTTCGTCCCGAGCGATCAGCAGGCAGCGGCCCGGATAGCTCCACTCGCGCGACAGCCGGACCTCGGTATTTTCCAGTTCGACCACCGGATAGGTCGAGGCGATCAGACGCTCGTCCATGGGTTCAACTCTGCAGGGCTTCGATGCCGCGGAAGAGGTCGAGGGCTTCGGGATTGGCCAGGGCGTCGCGGTTCTTGACCTCGCGCCCGTGTACGATATCGCGCACCGCCAGTTCGACGATCTTGCCGGAAATGGTGCGCGGGATGTCGGCGACGGCGACGATGCGCGCCGGTACGTGTCGCGGGGTGGCGTTATCGCGGATCTGCTTGCGAATTTTTGCTTCCAGGTCGGCATCAAGTTCGACGTCGTCGCGCAAGCGGATGAACAAAACGACGCGCGTGTCGCCGTCCCACTCCTGGCCGATCACCAGGCCCTCGACGACCTCGTCCAGGCGTTCGACCTGGCGGTAGATCTCGGCTGTGCCGATGCGTACGCCGCCGGGGTTGAGCACGGCGTCGGAGCGGCCGTAGATGACCATGCCGTCGTGTTCCGTGATCTCGCAGTAATCGCCGTGGCGCCAGACGTTGTCGTAGACCTCGAAATAGGCCGCGCGGTATTTGGCGTCGCCGGGATCGCGCCAGAACTCCACCGGCATGGACGGGAACGACCGGGTGCAAACGAGCTCGCCCTTTTCGCCGCGCACCGATTTGCCTTCGTCGTTGAACACGTCCGTCGCCATGCCGACCACCAGGCTTTGCAGCTCGCCGCGCCAGACCGGCTTGACGGGATTGCCCGCCACGAAGCAGCCGCAAAGATCGGTGCCGCCGGACATTGAGGAGAGCAGCACGTCGCTTTTCACTTTCTCGTAGATGTAATCGAAGCTCTCCGGCAACAACGATGAACCGGTCGAGAGGATGCTCTCGACGCTGCCCATGTCGTGCGTCCGGGCCGGTTCGATGCCGCCCTTGGCGCAGGCGTCGATGTACTTGGCCGAGACGCCGAAGACGTTGATCTTCTCCTCGTCGGCCAGATCGAACAGCACGTTGCCGTCGGGATAAAAGGGCGAACCGTCATAAAGCACCAGTGTCGCCTCGCAGGCCAGGGCCGAGACGAACAGGTTCCACATCATCCAGCCGCAGGTGGTGAAATAGAAAAAGCGGGTGCCCGGTTTGAGGTCGCAATGCAGCAGCTGCTCCGACATGTGCTTGAGCAACGTGCCGCCGGCGCCGTGGACGATACACTTGGGCAAGCCCGTGGTGCCGGACGAATAGAGAATGTAGAGCGGGTGGTTGAACGGCAGTTGCTCGAAAACGATTTCACCCGCCGCGTGAGGCTCGAGGAAATTGTCCCACACGACGGCATTGTTCAGACCCGCCAGGGAGGGATTTTCGTCGACGTAGGGCACGACGATGATCTTGGCCAAACCGTCGAGCTGCGCCGTGATGTCGCCGATGCGTTCCAGCGAATCGTGGGATTTGCCGTTGTAGAAATAGCCGTCTGCCGTGAACAGCACCTTGGGTTCGATCTGGCCGAAGCGGTCCATCACGCCCTTGACGCCGAAGTCGGGCGAACACGACGACCAGATGGCGCCGATGCTGGCGGCGGCCAGCATGGCGATGATCGCCTCCGGCATGTTGGGAATGAAACCAGCCACGCGGTCGCCGGCCTGAACGTCCAGCGCCCTCAAGCCTTGGGCGGCCCGGGAAACCTGATCGTAAAGCTCGCCGAAGGTGAGTTCGCGACGCACCTGGTCCTCGCCCCGGAAAATCAGGGCGGTGCCGTCGTCGCGCCGGCGCAGCAGGTTTTCGGCGATGTTCAGCCGGGCGTCCGGGAACCACTGTGCCCCCGGCATCTTGTCTTGATCGGCGACGAAGCGGTTGCCCTTGGTCTCGGCGATGACGCCGGCGGAATCCCACAACAGCGACCAGAAGGCCGGTGCGTCGTCAACCGTCCAGGCATGAAAATCCTCATATGCGTCGAACGCCTGGCCGCGGTGCTCCCCGGCCTGTTTCATGAACGCGGCCATGTGGGTGGCGGCGGCGCGTTCGGCTGACGGTTGCCAGAGCGGTTGATCGGTCACGGGCAGGTCCTCGGCGGCAGGTCACACTATTCGCGGCTCGTGGGCGGAGTATAACGCGGCCTTTATTTCTGCCAAGCACCGGCTCGACAATCCGCGCGCAGGGCTGCCATGCGCGGGCGCCGCTGGCGTTCGCTCCATCGGCGCTATAACCTCGGCCGGATGGGGAATTCCGAAATCAAGGAGAACGGCGGCGCCGGTGGTATGTCGGACGCCCTTCGGGCGGCGCTTTGGATGGTTGCCGCCTGCGCCGGTTTCGCCTGCATGACGGGCGTGATCCGTCACATATCGGCGACCCTGCCGCCCTTTGAAATCGTCTTTTTCCGTAACCTCTTTGGCCTGCTGGCGCTGACGCCATGGCTCATGCGCAATGGCGCCTCGGCGCTCAAGACGGACCGCCTGGGTCTCTACTCCATCCGTGCCGTCACGGGTCTGGTGGCGATGATGACTTGGTTCTGGGCCGTCAGCATCGTGCCCCTGGCCGACGCAACCGCGCTGTCGTTCACCGCGCCGATGTTCGCCACCGTGCTGGTGGTGTTTTTCCTCGGCGAGACGGTGCGGTTGAGGCGTTGGTCGGCGACGCTGATCGGGTTCGGCGGTGCCATGATCATCCTGCGGCCCGGCGTGGGCGAACTCGACCCCGCGCTGTTGATCGTGCTCATTTCCGCCGCCGCCATGTCGATGTCGGGTATTTTCGTGAAAAAACTGACGTCGACGGAAAGCCCGGCCAAGGCCGTGGCGTGGTCCGGCATCATGATGGTGCCGCTGTCGTTCGTGCCCGCGTTGTTGGTTTGGCAGTGGCCCACCGGCGAAGCCTGGGTTTGGCTCGTCATCCTGGGTATTGCCGCGACCGGCTCGCACATCGCCATGAACCGTTCCATCTCGCTGAGCGACATCACGGCCGTCCTGCCCTATGACTTCACCCGCCTGCCGTTCGCAGCGCTGGTCGGCTACCTGGCGTTCGACCAAACGCCTGATCTCTGGACCTGGATCGGGGCCGCCGTGATCTTTTCCAGCTCCATCTACATCGCCCAGCGCGAAGCCCGCCTCAAGCCTGGCGATCCCCTGCCGACCGCGGCGGCCGCGGGAACGTCGCGCCCAGCCGACGTCGGACTGGAGGTCGAAGCCGGTTCGGCGCGGAGCGGTCGGAAGGCCGCCGAATGAGCGACGCCTGGTTCGAAGCAGCTATGCCCGGATTTTCCGGTGCCTGGAGGAAACTCCCGCCCAATGCCCGCGGCGCACTCTGGATGATGCTGGGCGCGGTATTCTTTTCCGTTATGGCGGTGCTGATCAAGTCCCTGGGCGGCCGCCTGGGATCGCCCGTCATCACCCACTTCAGGGCCCTGTTCGGTCTGGCGGTGGTGATGCCGTTTGCCCTGCGGTACGGCATCGGCGGCGTGAAAACGGGCCGGCTGCCGCTGCACATCCTGCGGGGCGCGATCGGTTCGTGCGCCATGATGCTGGGGTTTTATTCGCTCACCAAGTTGCCCTTGGCGGATGCCGTGGCGCTTTCTTTTACCCGGCCCTTTTTCCTCATCATCCTGGCGGTGGTCTTCCTCGGCGAGGTGGTCCGCCTGCGCCGCTGGAGCGCCACCGCGGTTGGTTTCGTCGGTGTTGTCGTCATGGTGCGCCCGACGGGAGAAATCGAATTCGCCACCTTCGCCGCAATCCTGGGGGCCTTCCTGGTGGCCGCCGCCGTGGTCTGCGTAAAGAAGCTTTCGACCACGGAGCGACCATCGGTCCTGCTCTTCTATTTCGGCATCGTCTCGTGCCTGACGACGCTGGGTCCCGCCGTTTACTATTGGCGGACGCCCACGCCCCTCGAGTTTATCGCCCTGATTGCCGTCGGCGCGACCGCGGCAACGGGTCAGGCCTGCGTCGTCCGGGGGCTCGCCGTCGGTGACGCCACGGCGGTGGCGCCATTCGACTACACCCGCCTGTTGTTTGCCGCCGCCTTCGGTTTTCTGGTATTTGGCGAGGTCCCGGACGCCTGGATGTGGGCGGGGGCGGCCATCGTGGTTGCCGCGTCCGTATACATCGCCCAGCGGGAAATTCGCCTGGGCCGGCGCGAAACCGCCACCGCCCCGCCGCGCGAAGGCAATTGAACGACTGGCCGACTATCTGCTACATCACCCCTTGAATAATGTTTCCCCACCCAACAGACCCAGACGGAGAACCCCATGGATATTAACGGACTTGCCGCCATCGTGACCGGCGGCGGCTCAGGATTGGGCGAGGCGACGGCCCGCCGCTTGGCGGCCGCCGGCGCTAAGGTCGCCTGTATGGACCTCAACGCGGAGGCCGCCGAAAAGGTGGCCGGTGAGATCGGCGGCATCGGCGTTACCTGCGACGTCACCGACGGCCCCGGCACCGAAGCCGCCATCGCCGAGGCCGCCGAGGCTCACGGGCTGGCCCGCATTGTCGTCAACTGCGCCGGCGTCGGCATCCCCGGCAAGGCGGTGGGGCGCAACGGCCCGCTGCCGCTGGAGGATTTCGCCAAGGTCGTCAACATCAACCTGATCGGCACCTTCAACGTCTGCCGCCTGACCGCCCACGCCATGCAGCAGGAGCCGACCATCGACGATAACGCCCGCGGCGTCATCATCAACACGGCGTCGGTCGCCGCCTTCGACGGCCAGATCGGCCAGCCCGCCTACGGCTCGTCCAAGGGCGGCGTCGCCGCCATGACCCTGCCCCTGGCGCGCGAGTTCGCCCAATGGGGTATCCGCGTCTGCACCATCGCGCCCGGCCTGTTCGCCACGCCGATGATGTTCCTCCTTCCGGAGGAAGCGCAGAAGAGCCTCGGTGACAGCGTGCCGTACCCCTCGCGCCTCGGCAGTCCCGACGAATACGCCCAACTGGCGCAGCACATCTGCGAGAACCAGATGCTCAACGGCGAAACCATCCGCCTTGACGGTTCGCTCAGGATGGCGCCGCGCTAACCTGCTTCGCATGAGCACGCCGCCGCAATCGGACGATGTCCGGCCCAGCGCCCGGGATATCGAGACGATTGCGGCGGCGGTCTACGCCCGGCTGCCCGAACGCTTCAAGGCGTCAATCAAGGATATCGTCTTCCGGGTCGAGGAATTTCCCGACGACGAGATCTGCGCCGAGTTTGATCTCGACACGCCGTTCGATCTGCTGGGCCTTTACCAGGGTCTCAGCCTCGATCGCCAGTCGGTGTCCGACGTGGGCGGCGATGTTGACATGATTTTCCTCTACCGCCGGCCCATCATCGATTACTGGCAGGACGAAGGCGGCGATCTGGAACGCATCGTCCAGCATGTCCTGATCCACGAAATCGGCCACCACTTCGGTTTTTCCGACGCCGACATGGACGCCATCGAAGCGGCGGACTGAGACAATATGCGCGCTTGACCCGATCCGATTGCCGCTCGAAACTTGTCGCCAGGCCGAGAGGTAAAACCGGAGGTCGGTATGGCGCCATCCGATCAGACACCCCGGGCGTTGACCCCGGAGCAGCTTTATACGACGTGTGATCCCGAGACGCTGCCGTTCGCCCGAACCGACGAGGCCGAGGGATTTACCGGCGTTCTGGGCCAGGACCGGGCCGTCGAGGCGGTCCAGTTCGGCATCGGCATCCGGCGCAAGGGCTACAACCTGTTTGTCCACGGCCCCGAGGGCACGGGCCGACATTCCACTGTGCGGGAATTCCTCGACCGCCGCGCTGCCGAGGAGGCGGTGCCGTCGGACTGGTGCCTCGTCAACAATTTCGAAACGCCACACCAACCGTTGGCCATCGAATTGCCGGCGGGACGCGGCGTTATATTCCGCGACGACATCGCAACCCTGCTGGAGGAACTCGGCACGGCCATTCCGTCTGTCTTCGAGGCGGAGGATTACCGCGCCCGCCGCCAGGCCATCGACGAGGCCTTCAAGGAGCGCCAGGAAGAGGCGTTCGAGGCGTTGCAGGAGCGGGCACGGGAATTCGACATCGCTCTGGTCCGCACCCAGATGGGGTTTGCCCTGGCCCCGATGAAGGACGGCGACGTCATCGCGCCCGAGGCCTTCAAGGAGCTGGACGAAGCGGCGCGCGACAAATTCGAAGCCGATCTCGAGGTGCTGCAGAGGGAGCTTCAGGAAACCGTCCAGCAGTTGCCGGTCTGGGATAAGGAACGGCGGGAACGCATCCGCGATCTCAACCGCGAGGTGACGATGTACGCCGTGGGCCATTCCATCGACGCGTTGCGTGACGCCTACGACGAGTTCCCGCGCGTGACGGAGTATCTTACCGCCCTGCAGGGCGACGTCGTCAGCAATGCCGACGCCTTCATGAGTTCCGAGGACGCGGGATCCCAGCTGCAGGCGCTGGCGGCGATGAAGCAGCCACAGGAAACCGACGTGACGCGGCGTTATGTCGTCAATCTGCTGGTCGACAACGCCCACACGGTGGGCGCGCCGGTGGTCTACGAGGACATGCCGAGCTATTCCAACCTGATCGGCCGGATCGAACACATCTCACAAATGGGCGCCCTGGTTACAGATTTCGGCATGATCAAAGCCGGCTCGCTGCACCGCGCCAACGGCGGCTACCTGCTGTTCGACGCCTACAAGCTGTTGGCTCAGCCCTATGCTTATGAGGCCCTGAAACGGGCCATAACGGCCGGCAGCGTGCGCATCGAATCGCTGGGCCAGGTGCTCAGCCTCGTCAGCACGGTCTCGCTGGAGCCCGAGCCCATTCCCATCGACGTCAAGGTCGTGCTGATCGGACCGCCGCGGTTCTACTACATGCTCAACCAGCTCGACCCCGAATTCACTGATCTCTTCAAGGTGTCGGTGGATTACGGTTGGGACATGCCGCGCCTGGACGGTAACACGGCGGCCTACGCCAACCTGATCGCGACCCTGGCCGCCAAGGAGGAATTGAAGACGTTCGATGCGGCGGCGGTGGCCCGGCTGATCGAGTTCGGCGCCCGTGAGGCCGACAATGCCGGCAAGCTCTCGGCGCAGATGGGCCACGTCGCCGACGTCATGCGCGAGGCCGACTACTGGTCCCGGCAGGCCGGCAACGGCGTGGTCGGGCCGGCTGACGTGCAGGCGGCCCTCGATGCCCGCATCCGCCGGGTCGACGCCTTACGCGAACGCAGCCACGAAGCGATCACCGAAGGCCTCAAACTGATCGACACCGACGGTGCCAGGGTGGGTCAGATCAACGGTCTTTCGGTGCTGTCGCTGGGCGCCTTCGCCTTCGGCGGACCGAGCCGTATCACCGCCCGCGTCCGCCTCGGCAAAGGCCGGGTCGTCGATATCGAGCGCGAGGTTGAACTGGGCGGACCGATCCATTCGAAAGGCGTGTTGATCCTGTCGTCATTCCTGGGCGGGCGCTTCGTCCCGGACCGGCCCTTGTCGCTTTCGGCCAGCCTGGTGTTCGAACAGTCCTACGGCGGAGTTGACGGCGATTCGGCGTCTTCGGCGGAACTCTACGCGCTGCTGTCGGCCCTTTCCGATACGCCCATCCGGCAGTGCTTTGCCGTGACGGGATCGGTCAACCAGATGGGTGAGGTTCAGGCCATCGGCGGCGTCAACGAGAAGATCGAGGGTTTTTTCGATATCTGTTCCGCCCGCGGCTTGAGCGGCGAGCAAGGCGTTCTGATACCGGCGGCCAACGTCCGCCACCTGATGTTGCGGTCGGATGTGGTGGACGCCTGCCGCGAGGGCCGCTTTCAGGTCATTCCGGTGGCGACGGTCGACGAAGGGATAGAGATGCTCACCGGTAAGCCGGCCGGCGCCCGTGACGGTGAGGGGGTCTTCCCGGCAGGCTCGATTAATCAACTGGTTGAGCATAGGCTCATCGAGATGGCTGACGATCTGCGCAAGTTCGGGCAATCGCCCGACAAGGACAAAGCCGCCGATGCCAACAAGTCCGACGGCGGCGAGGAGAACGCAAAGTGACGGCGTCCGCCGGGAAAAATGCGGACGCCCACCAACCGCACCTGCTGCTCGCTCTGGATGCCTCTCGCGGTGGAGAAAGCGCCATGACTGCCGCGGTGCGGCTGGCGGCCCGGCTGGGCGCCGAGGTCGAGGGTTTGTTTGTCGAAGACGACAATCTGGTCCGCGCCGCCGGATTGCCGTGTTCCCGCCTGGTTCGCATCACTTCGGCGCGGCTTGAGGAATTTACGCCTGAAACCATGGCGCGCGACCTGCGGCTGCAGGCGCGCGCCGCCCGCCGGGCTTTGGCGGAAGCGGCGGAGCGGGGAAACATCCGCTGGTCGTTCCGGGTGGCGCGCGGCATGGTGAGCGACCAAATTCTGGCCGCCGCCCCGGCCTCCGAAATGGTGGTGCTGGGCCGGGCGACGGACGGCAGCCGGCTAGGTCCCAGGCTCGGCTCGACGGCCCGGCGTCTGGCGGCCGAAGCGCCCGCCGTCCTGTTTGCCGGAAGCGGCCGGACCGCCGGGCCCGTTCTGGCCGATTTCACCGGCAGCGGGCCAAGCCGCCGGGCCCTGATGCTGGCGGCCAAGCTCGCCCGTCCCGAGGACGGACTCATCGTGCTGCTGTCGGGCGACCAGGCGTCAGAGACTGAGGCGAAACGCATTCTCGAGGAGGTCGACTTGGCGGTCCGCTACCGCGCTCTCAAGGGCATGGGATTGACGACCCTTGAGTTGGCCGTGCACGAGTCGGCGGGTGAAATGCTGGTGCTTTCCGCCGACAATCCGGCGCTTTCCGACGCCCCCATCGAAAGGACCATTGAAGCACTCGACCTGCCGGTTCTGCTTGTCCGCCGCTAACGCCCGGCGCCAAGCCGGTCGAACGGATCTGAGAGCTTAGTGGGGGGAAGCCATACTGGCGGGCACGGCGAGGCCATAGGTCTGGCCGGCATCAATTCCGGTGCCCACATGGATGCCGATCACCGACAGGCGGTCGCCCCGCCGGATCAGGATGGGTGATCCGCTGTCGCCTTCGATGGCGTCGCAGTTGTGCTTCAACAGGCGTCCGGTCGGGTTGTAGCCGAGAACCTCACAGCCGGCGTTCAGCGAAAGCGACATCGCCATGTCCTTGCTGTAGCCCGCCTGCAGCACGGTGACGGTAGTTTCCGGCAGGCCGTCCAGATCGGCCGGTTTCAGCCTGCCGATGGGAATGAATCCGAAGTCTTTTTTTGCCGGATTGAGCAGCGTCAGAATGGCCCAGTCGTTGGCGGTGTGAAGGGGGCTGGCGCCGAACTTCTCCGGGTACTTCGCGGCCCTGCGGTAGGAGGCGATCGGGGAATGCCCGGCCGCCGTGCCGCGGCTATAGCCGGCCTGGAAATGAAGCCAATCCGGCGGCGCCCAGCGCCATTCCTTGTGATCCCAAAGGCAATGGGCGGCGGTCAGGACCTCGCTTTGGCTGATCAGGGTGCCGGTACAGTGCCGCCCATTGAGAATATTGATGCGGCCAACCGCCCGCCAGGGATAGGCGCGGGCATCGATTTTGATCCGGTCGTCGTCGCCCAATACGCCCAACTTTTTGACCTTGGCGTCCGCCGCCGCGGCTAGTCCGAAAACGGTCAAGGCGGTCAGCGGGGCTAAGATGATCTGGCGCAGGAACGGAACCATGGGCCCAACCTAACCCAAGCCGGGGCACATGCGAATAAACAATCGGTGAGGGGGCTGGATTACGAGTCCAAGAGCTTTTCAACGTATGCCGGAACGACCTCCGTGGCCGGGCCGTGAATGCATTCCGCGAACAAACTCGCCCCTTCCGACGGCTCCAGGTTGAGTTCCGCTGTGTGGGCGCGGCCCCGCCGCCGGACGTCCAAGACATAGCCGGCCGCCGGATAAACGTTGCCCGACGTGCCGATGGAAAGGAACAAGTCGCAGGCCGCCAGGGCCCGGTCGATGCGGTCCATTTCAAAAGGCATTTCGCCGAACCAGACGACGTGCGGTCGCATGAAGCTTGAGCTGCCGCAAGATGCGCACACCGATTCAAGCGAGATGTCCTCGGTACAAACCGTGATCTGGCCGCAGTTGGCGCAGCGCGCCTTCAGCAGTTCGCCGTGCATGTGCAGCACGTTTTGGCTACCGCCCTTCTCGTGCAGGTCGTCGACGTTTTGCGTCACGATCAAGACGTCGGCCGGATGCTCGACTTCGAGGCGGGCGAGCGCCCTGTGGGCCGCGTTGGGTTCGGCGTTGACCAGGTTCTTGCGCCGGGAATTATAGAAGTCGTGCACCATGACCGGATCGCGCGCGAAGCCTTCCGGCGTCGCGACATCCTCCAGATTGACCTTGGTCCAGAGGCCGTCCACGTCACGGAATGTACCAAGACCCGATTCGGCGGAGATTCCCGCACCGGTGAGAATGACGATCGATTGGTAGGCTTTGTCCGACATGGTGGCGACCTGCTCCGACTTTGCCGGTACAATGCCGCCTCAGGGAAATCGACGCAAGATTAGGGGTTCCTCCGCATGGTCCGTGTGCTTTTTGTCTGCCTGGGAAACATCTGCCGCTCCCCGACCGCTGAGGGCGTGTTCCGCACGCTGGTGGAGCGCGAAGGTTTGGCGCACGTTATCCAAACCGATTCGGCGGGAACCCACGGCTACCACGTCGGCGACTCGCCCGACCGCCGAACCATACAGGCGGCGGCCCAGCGCGGGGTCGATCTCAGCCGCATGCGGGCGCGCAAGGCGACCTCGCAGGATTTTCACGATTTCGATTACGTCATCGCCATGGACGACGACAATGCCCGCCACCTTGGCGGCCTGCGGCCGGTGGATGCCCGCGCCCGGCTGGAGATGTTCCTTCATTTCGCGCCCCAGCGGCCGGAACGGGAGGTGCCGGATCCCTATTACGGCGGCGTCGACGGGTTCGAGAACGTTCTCGATATGGTGGAGGCGGCCTCAAAGGGACTGCTCGCTGACATCCAGGCGCGTTATCCCGACGTGACATGAGCGGTTTGTACGATCGCGTTGAAGCCGCCATGGGCGTCCGCCCCGGCGGTGAGAGCGCCCTTGGCGGCGGCTGCGTCGGCGACCTCAAGCGTCTCAATCTGAGCGATGGCCGTGTTGTGGTGGCCAAATCCGGCGCGCCGGGCAGCCGGCTCGATCTCGAAGGACACATGCTGCTCTACCTGGCGGAAAACTCGGTGCTGCCGGTTCCGGAGGTTTTCCTTGCCGAGGACGATCTGCTGCTGATGAGCTTCATCGAGGGCGGCGATGCGCTGACGGCGGAGGCTGAACTGCACGCCGCCGACCTGATCGCCAGCCTCCACGGCATCGAAGCGGACGAATTCGGCTTCGACCGCGATACCCTGATCGGCGGTCTGGCCCAGCCCAATCAACGCTCGCCGTCGTGGCTGGAATTGTTCCGCGACCAGCGACTGCTCTACATGGCGGAGCTGGCCCGGGAGACCGGCCGCCTGCCGGACGGCCTCCATGCGCGGATCGAAATTCTGGCCGGGAAGCTCGGCGATTGGATCGGTAAACGGGCCAGGCCAAGCCTGATCCACGGTGATTTGTGGGGCGGCAACGTCATGGCCCGTGACGACCGCATTGCCGGATTTATCGACCCGGCCATCTACTACGCCGACGCCGAAATCGAATTGGCCTTCTCGACGATGTTCAACACCTTCGGCGACGCCTTCTTCGGCCGCTACCGGGAACACCGTGAAATCGAGCCCGGCTTTTTCGAGGAACGCCGCGACCTCTATAATCTCTATCCCCTGCTGGTTCATGTCCGGCTGTTCGGCGGTTCCTACGTCGGCGCCGTCGAGCGCACGTTATCGAGGTACGGTGCGTGAAAATCCGGAAACTTGAAACATTCGCCAACGAGTTCGTCGGCTTCGTCCGTCTGACGACCGACAGCGGTGACCAGGGCTGGGGGCAGGTATCGACCTACAATGCCGACATCACGGTCCAGGTGCTGCACCGCCAGATCGCGCCGCACGCGCTGGGCTGGGACGCCGCCGATATCGACGGCATTGTCGATCTGATCCCCGAGCGCGAGCACAAATTCCCCGGCTCCTACCTGCGCCGCGCCCTGGCCGGCCTCGATACCGCTCTTTGGGACCTCAAGGGAAAGTTGGCGGGTAAAAGCGTCTGCGAGCTTTTGGGCGGCGAGCCCCGACCGTTTCCGGTCTACGCCTCCAGCATGCGCCGTGACATCACGCCGGAGGACGAAGCGGCGCGGCTGGCGGCCTTGCAGGACGAATTCGGCTACGGCGCTTTCAAGTTCCGGGTCGGGCGGGAATGCGGCCATGATGCCGACGAATGGCCGGGCCGGACCGACGCCGTCGTCCCGGCGGTGCGCCGGGCGCTGGGCAATGACGCCATGCTGCTGGTCGACGCCAACAGCTGCTATACACCGGCCAAGGCGATCGAGGTCGGCCGCCTGCTCGAACAGAACGGCGTCGTTCACTTCGAGGAACCCTGCCCTTATTGGCGGCTCGACTGGACGCGGGAGGTAACAGAAACGCTCGCCCTCGATGTCACCGGCGGTGAGCAGGACTGCGATATGCAGGTCTGGCGGCGCATGATCGACATGGGCGCGGTCAACGTCGTGCAGCCGGACATTTGTTATATCGGCGGCCTTACCCGCGCGCTCCGGGTGGCCGGGATGGCGGCCGAGACCGGACTGTCCTGCACGCCGCACAGCGCCAATCTGTCGCTCGTCACCGTGTTCTCGCTGCACATGATGGGCGCCATCGCCAACGCGGGCCCCTATGTCGAGTTCTCCATCGAGGACCTGGACTATTACCCCTGGCAGGACGGCCTGTTCGAGCCGGCCCTGGTCGCCTGCGACGGCCGCGTGGCCATTCCCGACGGGCCGGGCTGGGGCGTCGAGATCAATCCCGGTTGGCTGTCAACGGCCGAGTATCAGGTGAGCGAGGCGAGCGGGTAGCTTTCCTCCGGCGTATGTAGCGCGCCTTCGGACGAGAGATAACTCGAGAACAGGGTAAAGCGGTCGGCCCGGATGGGTCCGGCCCGAAATGTCGCGTTCGAGGCCAGCCAGTCGCCCATTGCGGCAGGCTTTGGATGGCGCAAGCGCGCCAGCGTCACATGGGGCGTGAATTTCCTGGTCTCCGGCTCCAGGCCGGCGTGTTCGACCGCCATCTCGACCTTCTTCCGCAGGTGAACCAGTTCGTCGCTGGCCTCAAGCCCGGCCCACAGCACCCTGGCTTTGCGGCCCTCGCCGAAACAACCCGTGCCATCGAGGTAAAAGTCGAACGGTTCCGCCTTGACGTGGGCGAGTTCGGTTTGCACGTCCGTCGCCACGTCCTCCGCCACATCGCCGATAAAACGCAATGTCAGGTGAAGCTGTTCCGGCGGCAACCAACGGGCGCCGGGCACGCCGCCCTTGAGGTGCGAGAGGCGTTCCTTGACCTCGTCGGGGAGTTCGAGGGCGACGAACAGGCGGATCATTGTTGCCCCTAGGGTGTGTTGAGGAAGCGCCGGACCACGGGTGCCAGACGCGCGGCGACGATCGTGTAACCGGCCGCCGTCGGGTGGATGCCGTCGCCCTGATTGAGTGAGGACTCCGCCGCCACGCCGTCAAGCAGGAAGGGATAGAGCGCCACGCCATGCTTGTCTGCCAGCCGAACGTAAATCGCCTTGAAGGCATCGCCGTAATCGGCGCCCAGATTGGGTGGCGCCAGCATGCCCGCCAGCAGGACCCGGATGCCGCGTTTCTTCAGTTCGCCGACGATGGCATCAAGGTTGATATAAGCCGATTCCGGGCTTAGTCCGCGCAACGCGTCGTTGGCGCCCAGGGCGACGATGGCGTAGCCGGGCTTCGGGTCCGCCCCGTCGAGCGACCAGGCGAGCCGCGCCCGGCCGCCGGCCGTGGTATCGCCCGAGACGCCGGCGTTGACCAGGCGGACCTCCAGACCGTCGTTTTTCAGAAGGGCTTCGAGCTGGGCCGGCCAGGTCTCCCCTGGACCGACGCCCAAGCCCGCCGTGAGGCTGTCGCCGAAGGCAACGATCACCTTCTCCGCCGCCGACGCGGGACCGGATACAAAAACCCAGAGCGATAAAAATGCCGCGATCAGGCGCAGGGATTTGGCGAACCCGGTTCGGGTCCCTATATGATGAAAACGATCGAATGCCAGGGAGTCTTGCATGTTGAGTTCGAACCGGCCCGCGAGCGGTGGGACAAATGGACCGCTGGTCCAACTGGCGGACGTACACCTCACTTTGGATAGCGGCGCGGGCGCCGTCAATATCCTGCGCGGCGTCGATCTGATTATTTCAGCTAAGGAAACGCTGGGCGTTGTCGGGCCGTCGGGCTCGGGCAAGTCGACCATGCTGGCCGTAACGGCGGGTCTGGAGCGGCCGAGCTCGGGCAGCGTCAAGGTTGCGGGCGAGGAGTTGTCGGCCCTGGACGAAGACGCACTGGCCCTGTTCCGCCGCCGCCACCTCGGTATCGTCTTTCAGTCCTTCCATCTCATTCCCACCATGACGGCGCTGGAGAACGTCGCCGTTCCGCTGGAATTGGCCGGCGATGACGACGCCTTCGATCATGCCCACGAGGGCCTAAAGGCCGTCGGCCTGGCGGAGCGCACGGGACACTATCCGGCCCAGCTTTCCGGCGGCGAGCAACAGCGCGTGGCGCTGGCCCGCGCCTTCGCCGGCAATCCCGACCTGATCCTGGCGGACGAGCCCACGGGAAACCTCGACAGCGCCACCGGCGCTTCGATCATCGATCTGATGTTCGACATCCAGCGCCAGCGCGGCACCACCCTGATGCTGATCACCCACGACGACCATGTCGCGGCGCGCTGCGACCGCGTGGTCCGCATGGCCGACGGCATTCTCGAAGGCGCCGAACTGGGCGTCGCGGCGAAATAGCGGGCCGCCGTCATGACCGCACCCTTGAGCCTTCGATTTGCGGCGCGCGACCTGCGCGGCGGCCTCAAGGGCTTTCGCATCTTTCTTGCCTGCCTGACCTTGGGCGTCGCCGCCATTGCCGGTGTGGGCTCCCTGAGTTCGGCGATCCGGGCCGGCATCGAGACCAACGCGCGGTCTCTATTGGGCGCCGATGTCGAGATCCGCGTCGCCAGCAATCCTGCGGAACCGGAACAGGTGGGCTGGATGGAGAGCCGCTCCGAAGCCGTTAGCCTGATCCGCCAATTGCGCGCCATGGCGAAGGCCGGTGGCGCCGACGGCGAGCAAACGCTGGTCGAACTAAAAGCCGTCAATCACGCCGGCGCCAGCGCCTATCCCCTCTATGGCGAAATTTCGCTGGATCCGCCGCTGCCGCTCGCTGACGCGCTGGGCGAACGCGACGGCGTTCACGGCGCGGTGGCCGAAGCCACCCTGCTGGCCCGTATCGGCATCCAGATCGGCGATGAACTGACGCTGGCCGGCAAGCGCCTGCAGCTTCGCGCGGTCATTCTCAACGAACCCGACCGCATTTCCGGCACCTTCGCCCTGGGGCCCCGCCTGATGATTTCCAACGCGGGCCTGGACGCTACCGGACTGGTCCAGCGCGGCAGTTTGGTTCGCCACAAATACCGCGTCCGCTTGGGGCCCGACGACGACATCAAGGTGTGGTCCAAGGACTTGTCTGAGGCTTTCCCCGAAGCCGCCTGGCGCGTCTTCGACGTGGACAAGGCGCAACCCTCGGTCAAGCGCTTCGTCGACCGCCTCGGCCTGTTCCTCACGCTGGTGGGATTGACCGCGTTGGTGATCGGCGGCGTCGGCGTCGGCAACGCCGTTCAGGCCTACCTCGGCGGCAAGACCGAAACCATCGCCACGCTGAAGTGCCTGGGCGCCGACGGCGGCCTGATTTTCCGCACCTATCTGATCGAAATCGGCGGTCTGGCGGCGCTTGGCATCATCATCGGTCTGGCGCTCGGCGCGGCGCTCCCCATGGCGGCGCTCAGCGTACTGGAAGGCGAATTGCCCCTCACCGCGAACCTCGATGTCTACCCCGAGCCGTTGTTCCGGGCCGCCGCCTTCGGCGCCCTGACGGCGCTGGCCTTCGCGCTCTGGCCCCTGGCGCGGGCCCGGCGGGTCCCGGCGGCGGGTCTCTTTCGCGATATGGTGAGCAAGGCGGCGCAACTGCCGCCGCTACGCGATCTTCTGGTCATCGCCATGGCCACCGTCGGTCTGATCGTGCTGGCCCTGACCAGCGGCGAAAACGTCATGATCGCGCGCTGGTTCGTCGTCTCGGCCGCCGGCGCCATGTTCACCTTCTGGCTGCTGGGCCGCATCATCATCTGGACCCTGCGGGCCCTGCCCAGGGCTCGCCGTCCCGGCCTGCGCCTCGCCATGGCCAACCTGACGCGGCCCGGCGCGCCGACCGCCGGCATCGTGATTTCTCTGGGCGCGGGATTGACCGTGCTGGTGACCATCGCGCTGATCGAAGGCAACCTCGACCGCCAGGTTCAGTCCCGCATTCCCGAACGCGCGCCGTCGTTCTTCTTCATCGACATTCAATCCGACCAGACGGAAGCCTTCGACCGCGCCGTCGCCGGTATCGAAGGCAGCGAACTGATCCAGCGCCTGCCGACGCTGAGGGGCCGCGTCGCCACGATCAACGGCGAAAAGGTCGACGGTATCCCGGTCGAGCAGGACGGCGCCTGGTTCGCCCACAATGAAATCGGCTTTACCTATCTCAGCGAGATGCCGGCGGACACCGTGCTGTCGGCCGGGGACTGGTGGCCCGAAGACTACCGGGGCGAGCCGGCAATCTCGCTGGGCGCCCATATCGCGGAGCATTTCAAGCTCAATGTCGGTGATACCATCACCTTCAATATTCTGGGCCGCCGCATCAAAACCCGCATCGCAAATTTCAGGGTGATCGACTGGACGCAGATGCGGCTGAACTTCGCCGTCATCTTCGCGCCCGGCGCCCTGGAGGGCGCGCCCCAAGTCCACGGCGCTGCCGCCAGCGCGCCGCCCGAACGGGAATCGGCGTTGCGAGATGCCGTGACCAAGGCCTTGCCCAACGTTTCCGCCGTGCGCGTCGGCGACGTCCTGGCCACCGTCACCGGCATGTTCGAGCGCATCGCCGCCGCCATCCGCGCCTCGGCCGGGGTCACCCTGATTGCCGGAATATTGGTCCTGGCGGGGGCGCTGGCCGCCGGGTACAGCCGCCGGGTTTATGACGCGGTCGTGCTCAAGGTCCTGGGCGCGACGCGGGGCGATATCGCGCGCGCTTACATGATCGAATACGCGCTTCTGGGCATCGCCACCGCCATGCTGGCGGCGCTGGTCGGCACGGTCGCCTCCTGGGCCGTGGTCACCGGCTTCATGTCGGGCGAATGGATTTTCCTGCCCGTCGCCATGACGCTGACGGCGGGGGGCGGCATCGTCGTCACGGTGTTGCTGGGCTTTATCGGCACCTGGCGCGCCTTGGGCCAAAAGGCTGCAACCGTGCTGCGGCAGGTGTAAGCAGCGGTTAATTTCCGCTACTGTTGTGCCGCTCTCTGAAGCGGTGGGTTGATGAACGCGGAATTTCTAGCGAACGACTGGGCCGGCGCCGGCAAACGGCGGCTGGTGATTTGGGGCCTACCGGCGCTCGTACTGGTGGTGACGGGCTATCTCGGCCTCGAACTCCACGCCTGGCCGCTGCTTTTGCTCTGGATGGGCGTGGCCTGCGTCCTCAACGCCCGGCGTTGCCGGCGCCTGCATTGCTATTTTACCGGCCCGTTCTTTATCGCCATGTCCGCCATGTCGTTGCTGCATGGTCTCAAGCTGGTTTCGCTGGGACCGGACGGCTGGAATTGGCTCGGCGGGACGATCATCGTCGGCTGGCTGGTTTTACACTACGGAATTGAGGCCGTATTCGGTAAATACCGGAAAATATGAGGCATTTTCCGAAGTCCTTGATTTCGGCGGCGAAAGTCAACATATTCCAGGGGAATTAAGCTTATCCATCAAGGGAGAGACTGATGGCAATCGAACCTAAGGTTCATCTTGGCACAACCGGTACCCAGGCTGGCGTCGCCGGCCGCGAGATCGATCAGGGTCTGCGCGCCTACATGCTGCGGGTCTACAACTACATGGGCTCCGCCCTGGCGCTTTCCGGCATCGTCGCCTTCGCGATCGCCAGCAGCGAGGCCGCCCAGCAGGTGGTTTTCGGAACAGGCCTGATGTGGGTGTTCATCTTGGCGCCGCTCGGTTTCATCCTGGTGATGAATTTCGGCCTCAATAAGATGAAAGCCAGCACGCTGCAGATGGTGTTCTGGGCGTTCGCCGCCACCATGGGCGTCTCGCTCGCCACCGTTTTGATGGCTTACACTGGTGCCAGCGTCGCCCGGGTGTTCTTCATCACCGCCGGCACGTTCGGCGCCATGAGCCTCTACGGCTATACCACCAAGCGCGATCTCACCGGCGTCGGCAACTTCATGTTCATGGGCCTGATCGGTATCATCATCGCCAGCATCGTCAATATTTTCCTGGCGTCCTCGGCCCTGCACTTCGCCATTTCGGTCATCGGCGTGCTCGTCTTCGTCGGCCTCACCGCCTACGACACGCAGAAGATCCGCCAGATGTACTACGAAGGCGACGGCCACGAGGTTTCGCAGAAGAAGGCCATCATGGGCGCGACCACGCTGTACCTCGATTTCATCAACCTGTTCTTCATGTTGATGCATCTTTTCGGCCAGCGCGAATAATCCGCGGTTGAACCAAAAGAAAAGGCCCGGCGGTGCCGGGCCTTTTTTTCGGGCGTGGGAGACGGTTAGAACAACGCCAGCTGGAAAGCGAGGCCGCTGGCGGCGGCCCCGATCATGCCGAGCACGATGTAGAAGCCGAACACCGGCAGGCGCACCAGGGCGAAGACGGCCATGGCGGCCGGGATGCTGGTGACGCTGCCGGCCACCAGGAAGGACATCGCCGCGCCCGGCATCATGCCCATGCCCAAGAGCGCGTCGATGGTGGGCACGGCGGCATAGCCGTTGAGGTAGGCCGGGATACCGACGATGACGCCCAGCGGGATCGACCACCAGTTGCCGCCACCCAGCCAGGAGCCGACGAAATCGGCGGGGATGTAGGCGACCATCAGGCTTTCCAGGACGAAGGCCAGCGTCATCCAGCGCACCAGGAACCAACCTGTTTCGACCGACGTTGCGCGGAACTTGGCGCGCCGTTCGCCGTTCTGCCAGAAGCGCCAGACGATCTCCGGATCCTTGCGTTCGGCGGGCGGTGTCGCGTTGGCGCTGCAGCCGGTTTTGGCCATGGGGCGCAAGGGATTTGCGAAGGCCGTCGAGGCCGCGAAGACGTGCATGGCGAAGCCCGCGCCCAAGCCCATGACGACGGCGGCGATGGTCTTGGCGACGGCGAAGTCCGCACCCAGCACGGCCGAGGTGATGAAGAACATGCTGGGATCCATGATCGGCGAGGCGATCCAGAACGCCATGACCGGTCCCAGCGGTACGCCGGCTGCCAGCAGGCCGGCGATCAGGGGCACGACGCCGCAGGAGCAGAACGGCGACAGCGCGCCGAACAGGGCAGCGGCGATGATCGTCTTGACCGGATTGCCGGTGAAGACCAGCGCCACCTGCTTGTCGAGGCCCGTGGCGGTGGCCCAGCCGGCCAGGCTGACGGCGACGATCAGGAACGGCAGGATGGCGCCCAGATTGCTGCCGGTGAAGATGGCGCTGTCCCAGGCCTGGCCGGGCACCGTCACGATGAGGCCGGCGAAGATCAGAACAATGGCCAGGATGACCTTGTCGGTCTTCTTCAGCCATTGGCCGGGCGATGAGGGGGAAACGGTGGTATCGGTCATGATCCTACTTTCTTGGGTAACTGAAATTTCTAAACGGCTTCGGTTTCGGATGTTTGGAGGCCGACGCCGCTGCAACATTCGGCGAACAGCGTTTCCGCCAGGCCGCGCAGGCGGGCGAAATCGGGACGGCAGCGCAGGGTGCGGCCCTCGCGCTCCTGCCTGACCAGGCCGGCGCCGACCAGATGAAGGATATGGTGCGACAGGGTGGAGGCGGGAATGCCGAGGTGGCGCTGAACCTCACCGACGGCGAGGCCGTCGTCGCCGGCCCACACCAGCAGGCGGACGATTTCCAGACGTTTGGGGTTGCCCAGCGCCTCCATGCAGGCCGCCGCTTCGTCGATCTCCAAATTCAGGCTTGACCCGTTCAGGGCTTGGGCGGCTGCGGTCATCGTCGTGGTCTCCGGAAATGATTCGTTATTTCTAGAATTATCGAAATATAAGAGTTGAATGGCTTTTCGTCAAGTGCGCTGATTTGGTCTATCGCGTCCGGCGGCGTGATCGGCCATAATTTGGAACGAGATTAGGGGTTTAACCTTCGCAGACGGAGACAGACATGCGCCTCGTCATCGCCATGATGAAGCACGAGACCAACACGTTCTCGCCGGTGCCGACGCCGTTTCAGCGCTTCGAGGACTGGGGCGCCCAGTTCGGAGACGCCGCGCGCGAGGCTTACGAGAACACCGCCATGCCCATGGCGGCCTACATCAAGCTGGCGCGGGAACGCGGCGCGGAATTCGTGACACCTTTTGCCGGAGAAGCCATGCCTTCGGGGCTGGTCGAGGCCGAAGCCTACGACATCATGTGTGGCGCCATCCTGGATGCCGTCGACGCCGGCTGCGACGCGGCGTTATTGGACCTGCACGGCGCCATGGTGGCCGAATCGACGCCCGACGGCGAAGGCACGCTGTTGGAGCGCATCCGTGCCATCGCGCCGGACCTGCCCATCGCCGTGACCTGCGATCTCCACTGCAACCTCACGCAGACAATGATCGACAACTGCACGGCACTGATCGGCTACAAGACCTACCCCCACGTCGACATGTACGAGGTCGCCGAACAGGTCGGCCGTATCCTCTTTCGCCACCTCGACGGCGAGGTCGACGCCGTCATGGCCTGGGGCAACCGGCCCGTGCTGGCCCAGACCCTGCGCATGGGCACCGACGACGAGCCCATGAAAAGCTTGATTGCGGCTTGCGTGGCGGCAGAGCAATCGGGCGAGGCACTGGCCGCCACGGTGTTCGGCGGCTTCCCGCTGGCCGACATTCACGATGCGGGCCTCTCCTCCGTCGTCATCAACGACGGCGATACAGCCAAGGCCGAAGCCGTGCGCGACCGGCTGCTGGACGAAAGCTGGACACAGCGCGAGGAATTCGTTTACCGCGGCGAGCCCCTGACCGACGCCGTGGCGCGCTCCAAGTCGCTGGAAGGCGGACCGGATGACCTGCCCGTCATTATGCTCGACCACGCCGACAACACAGGTTCCGGCGGCAACCAGGACACCATGCACGTGCTGGCCGAAATCCTGCGCCAGGAACTGGACGACGTCTGCTTCGGCGCCATCTGGGACCCCATCGCGGTGAAGGAAATGCAAAAGGCCGGCGTCGGCGCGCAAGTCACGCTCGACCTCGGCGGCCGCACCGACATGCCCTCCATTGGTCAGAAGGGCGAGCCTTTGCGCGTCACCGGCCGCGTGCGCACCCTGACCGACGGCGAGTGGGTGGTGCACGGACCGATGTACACCGGCGTCACGGTGCAGATGGGACCGTCCGCGGTGCTCGATACAGGAAAGGTGCAGATCGTCGTCATCTCGCGCCACCACGAACCCTGGGACCAGGGCGTCTTCACCTCCATGGGCATCGATCCCCGCCACAAGAAGTTCGTCGTGCTGAAGTCGCGCATCCACTACCGCGCCGGCTTCGCCCCCCTCGCCCGCGAAACCGTCACCTGCGACGGCGTCGGCGTCACGACCTCCGATAACGACCAGCTGGAATTCGTCAATATCAGAAGGCCGATCTACCCGCTGGACCGCATCAACGAGCCGTAGGGAAAAAAGACCAACCGGACCCCGGATCAAGTCCGGGATGATGGCGATGTGTGTTAGCGCTGCCGGTTCAGTAGCCGCAGCCTCAGCGCATTGAGCTTGATGAAGCCTTCGGCGTCGCGCTGGTCGTAGACGTCGTCTTCCTCGAAGGTGACGTGCTCAAGGCTGTAGAGCGAATCGGGCGACTTGCGGCCCACGACGGTGGCGGACCCCTTGTAGAGCTTCATGCGGACCGTGCCGTTGACGCGCTCCTGGCTCTTGTCGATCAGGGCCTGCAGCATTTCGCGTTCGGGCGCGAACCAGAAGCCGTTGTAAACGAGCTCGGCATAGCGCGGCATGATCTGGTCCTTGAGGTGGCCCGAGCCGCTGTCCAACGTGATCTGCTCGATGCCGCGGTGAGCGGCCAGCAGGACCGTGCCGCCGGGCGTCTCGTAGATGCCGCGCGACTCGCTATCAAACAGCGCCAAGGTCTGCGCGAGAACGGGCCCCTGGCACCAAGGGCCGCAGACATAGACGTCG